>JALYRV010000100.1 GCA_030855205.1 Acidobacteriota bacterium
AGCCGGCGCATCGCGCAAGCCGCGTCCGCTGCAGGCGCTCCTCGACACTGGCGAGGACGAGCAGCCGGAAGAGCCGGAAGAGCAGGAAGAGCGCGCGCCCGCGGCGCGCGCCGTGAAGAAGCCCGAAGGCACGGCCGCCGAGCGCCGCAAGGCGCCTCGCGCGAGCAAGCCCAAGGCCGACAAGCCGGAGAAGGCCGCCAAGGCGGCCGCCGGCGACAAGCCAAAGACGGAGCGCCGGGCCAAGCCCCGCGCGCCGCGCGGCTCGAAGGCCTGATCATGTCAGCGTGGGGTAAGGTGAGGCCATGCGTCTCGCCTTACTCGCGCTGATTCTTCTCCAGGCCAAACCCCCTCAGTTCTTCACCTCCACGCTCACGCCAGGCCAGCTGACGAATCAGCAGGCCGTGGTGGAAACGACGCACGGCACGTTCGTGTTCGAGTTGCTGGGCGCGAAGGCCCCCACTCACGTCGCGTATTTCATGACGAAGGCGCGTGAAGGCGCGTACGCCGGCACGACGTTCCATCGCGTGATCAAGCTCGGCCTGATTCAGGGAGGCGACCCCCTCAGCCGCGATCCCGCGATGTCGCATCGCTACGGCACCGGCGGGCTCGGCGTGTTGCGCGCCGAGTTCAATGACGAACCCTTCGTCGCCGGCATCGTTGGCGCCGTGCTCGTGCCCGGCCAGAAGGACAGTGCCGGCCTGCAGTTCTTCGTCAACGCCAGCGATCAGCTCGCGCTCAACGGTCAGTACACGGCATTTGGGCGCGTCGTCGAAGGCCTCGACGTCGTGCGGAAGATCTCCGAACTGCCCGCGAGCCCGCGCGGGCTGCCCGAGGCGCGCGTGATCATCACGCGCGTGACGATTCGCTCGACGCCCCCTCCCGAGCCGGAGCCGTTCGCGGACGTGCCCGACGCCGCCCTCGGCAACTACGTCGCCTCGATCGAAACGACGAAGGGGGCCATCGAAATCGAGCTGCTGCCAGGGAAAGCGCCCGGGCACGTCAGGAATTTTCTCCGGCTGGCGTCCGCGGGCGTCTACGACGGCACGCTCTTTCATCGCAGCGTCAAAGGCTTCGTCGTGCAGACCGGCGCGCTGCTGCACCGCGGCGCGGCGCTCACGCCGAAACAGCAGGCGCTCGTGCCGGCAACGCTGGCGCCGGAGTTCAACGACACGCCGCACGTCAAAGGCGTGTTGTCGATGGCGCGGGGAGACGATCCGTCGAGCGCCAGCACGTCGTTCTTCATCTGCACCGCGGTCTGCCCATCGCTCGACGGCAAGTACACGGCGTTCGGACGGGTGACGCGCGGCCTCGAGGTCGTCGATGCCATTGAAGCCGCGCCCGTCGTTGGGGAGTTGCCCGTTGAGAAGATCGAGATTGTGACGGTGCGCGTGCGCCTGCGCTAGCTAGCGCAGCCTCGGCAGCGCGGCCTGCGCCGCCCAGTAGCCGCACATGCCGTGCACCCCGCCTCCGGGTGGCGTCGAGCTCGAGCAGATGTACAGCCGCCGGTTCGGCGTCGTGTACGGATTCCAGCGCGCGAACGGGCGCATCAGCACCTGCGCGAGGTCGTTGGCGCCGCCGGCGATGTCGCCGCCGATCATGTTCGCGTTGTGCGTTTCGATCGTGGCGGGGGACATCACGCGCCGCGCAAGAATCAGATCGCGGAAGCCAGGCGCGAAGCGCTCGATCTGCGCCTCGATTGCGCCGGTCATGTCGGCCGTGCATCCGTGCGGCACGTGGCAGTACGCCCAGCCCGTGTGCGCGCCGCCCGGCGCGCGCGCGCTGTCGAAGAGGCTCTGTTGCGCGACGAGCACGAACGGACGATCCGGCACGCGGCCTCGCACAGCGGCGTCTTCCGACGCCGCGATCTCTTCGAACGAGGCCCCGAGATGCACGGTTGCCGCTGTCGCGCAGTCGCGCGCGGTCCAGGGGATCGGTCCGCTCAACGCCAGGTCTATCTTGAAGACGCCTGGCCCGTGGCGAAAGCGGCGAAGCTTCTCGCGATACGCGCGAGGCAGTGCGTCGCCGGCAATCCGCTCCATGTGCCGCGGCGCCAGATCGAACAGCACCGCGCGGCTCTCGGGCACATCCTCCATGCGCCGCACGGGCCGTCCGGTCTCGACTGTTCCGCCGAGCGTCTGTAAATGACTCACGAGCGCATCGGTCAGCCGCTGCGATCCTCCGCGCGCCACGGGCCAGTCGCGCGCATGGCCGGCGACGGCGAGCACGATTCCGAATGACGCCGACGCCGGCGCCTCCATCGCCAGGAAGGAGTGCGCGGCGCAGCCGGCAAACAGCGCGCGCGCGCGGTGCCCCGCGAAGCGGCGCCTGACCAGGCGTTCGCAGCTCTGAAGGCCCATCATCCCGAAGCGCGCCATCCGCAGCGGATGGGCCGGCACGCGCACCGGTTTGAGGATGTCCTCGAAGAACGCGTCGGGATCTCCCAGGAACGGCCGCATCAGCCCCGACCATGCGTCGCCGTCTGGCCCGAGTGTCGCGGCCGTCGCGTCGAGCGACCGATGCAGCACCGCGGCGGTTCCATCGTCGAACGGGTGCGCGACCGCGGCGCCCGTCGTCACCCACTCGAGGCCGTGGCGAGCGAGCGGCAGCGTGCGGAAGAACGGCGAGGCCGCGGCCATCGGATGGATCGCGGCGCAGATGTCGTGCACGAACCCCGGAAGGGTGAGCTCGGCGCTGCGGCAGCCGCCGCCGGGAGTGTCTTCGGCTTCGAGCACGCGCACGCTGTGTCCGGCCTGTGCGAGCACGATCGCCGCCGCAAGGCCGTTCGGGCCAGCGCCCACCACTACAGCGTCAAGCCGGTTCGCCATGTCTCACTGCTCGAAGGGGAGCCGCGGGTCGATGCACGTCACGCCGCTCGCGCCGACGAGGTTGTGCATGCCCGCTCCGAGCAAGCGGACCGGCCGCGTGCCCGCGTCGGTGCGATCGAGCAGCGCCACGGCGCGAAGCGCAATCTCGTCGGGATTACGCGTCGGCGTACGGGTGTCGCTGCGCGTGACCGTGGTGAAATCGCTGTACCGCACCTTGATCGTGACCGTGCGCGCCAGCAGCTCCTTGCGCGCGAGCCACACCGCGCCCTCGCGCGCCATCTCGTCGAGCTCCAGGCGCATCAGCTGGACGTCGGTGAGATCGTGCGGATAGGTGCACTCGCTGCTGCTCGATTTCGCTTCGCGATTCGGCGAGACGTCGCGATCGTCGATCCCGAGAGACAGCTGCCGCAGCCATTCGGCGCTGCTGCCAACGGCCTCGCGCAGGATCTCGTCGCTGGCCGCGCGCACGTCGAGCAGTTTCTGGATGCCGCGCTCGCGCAGCCGTGCCGCCGTCACCGGCCCCACGCCCCAGAGGGCGTCGACCTCGAGCTGCTGCAGAAACTGTTCGACGCGATCGGGGGCGATCACCGTCAGGCCGTCCGGCTTGCGCCATGCCGACGCGATCTTCGCGAGAAACTTGTTGGGCGCGACGCCGGCCGACGCCGTCAATCCTGTGGCCGCCTTGATCTCGGCCTTGACGCGGCGCGCGACTGCCATGCCGAGCGTCTCGCCCCACGCGTTCTCGGTGACGTCGAGATACGCCTCATCGAGCGACAGCCCCTCGACGAGCGGCGTCACGCTCCGGAAGATCTCGAAGACCTGGCGCGACACCGCTTTGTACTTCCCGAAATCGGGGCTGAGGATGACGAGGCCAGGGCAGAGACGGATCGCGCGCGACATCGGAATTGCCGAACGCACGCCAAACGTTCGCGCCTCGTAGCTCGCCGCCGCGACGACGCCGCGGCCTTCGGGGCGGCCGCCGACGGCGACCGGTTTCCCCTTGAGGGCGGGATTGTCGCGCTGCTCGACCGACGCGTAGAACGCGTCCATGTCGACGTGGATGATGCGGCGCACCCGATCAGGCTATCAAACAAGGCCGGCTCTCAAACAAGGAGCGCCGCGCCGTGGCCGCCCCCGGCCTCCAGACAGCCTGGCCTTCGGCTAGAGGTGGAGCCGCCGCGCGAAGTCGCGGATGAAGAGGAACTCGCGATCGGTGAACGCCGCGCGGCGCACCGGGTGCATGACGGCGTTACGGATCCGGTTGAGCGTGACGAGATCGCTCAACAGTTTCTTGCGATCAGCCTGCAGGGGCCCAGGGAACGCGGGCGCCAGCACGTCCCACCGCTTGTCGAGAATCTCGCGCAGGTGGATCATCGACGTGTATCCGAACGCGTCCGGCGCGGGATCCGGGTCGTGTTCGTACAGCGCCGCGCACTCGGCTCGCACGCCGGCCGGCACGCCCTCGCGCCACCAATGCGCGTCACCGAAGTTGGTCACGAACGCCTCGCGAATCCGATCGTGCAGCGCGAGCTCGATGTCGCGCACCATCTCGTACATGTCGCCAAGCGCCACCCGCGCATCGCGCAGGGCGAGGTACACGGCGAGATCCTCGCGCCGTATGCCGACCCCCTGCTTCTGCAGCGTCTTGCGCAGCGTGCGGGAGTCTGTGGTTCCGAGCGACTCGATCGCAAGCTCGATCGCGTCGCGTGTGTCCTGATCGAACGAAAAGACGATGTCGGAGCGGCGCAGAGCCCCTTCCCCCACGAGCCCGTAGAGATGCCCCATCACGGTCGCGAACGGGGCGCCGATCCGGTCGGCAATCTTGGATGGCGTCAGCCCTTCACGGGCCAACTCCAGCGTCTGCTGCTTTCGTCCCAGCGCGACGGGCTCGCTTTTCCCATCGGCCGGGTCCTGCGTGTCGCGTGGGAGCCTGCGTCTTTCACTCATATATGATCGTAGGGATGTCTCGACCTATTCTGCTGTCCCTGACCTTGCTCGCTTCCGCCTGCGCCACGGCCGCTCTGCCCATCCCGTCCGCGTCTGCTCCGCAGACCCTGGCAGTGCAAGGGGAGCGCCATCTCCGCAATATCCGTCAGCTGACGTTCGGCGGTGAGAACGCCGAGGCGTATTTCTCCTTCGACGGACGGAAGCTGATTTTCCAGAGCACGAGGGACGGCGCCGGCTGCGATCAGCAGTACACGATGAACATCGACGGATCGGACGTGCGCCGCGTGAGCAGCGGCGAGGGGCGCACCACCTGCGGCTACTACATGCCGGGCGACCGTTCCATCGTCTACGCGTCGACGCACGGCGGAGGCCCTCAGTGCCCGCCCCGCCCAGACATGTCGCGCGGGTACGTATGGCCGATCCTCGCCTCCTACGACATCTATCAGGCCAACGCCGACGGATCGGCCGTGCGCAATCTCACGAATTCACCCGGGTATGACGCCGAGGCCACCGTCGCGCCCGACGGCCGCATCGTCTTCACCAGCGTGCGGCACGGCGACATGGAGATCTATTCCATGAACGGCGACGGATCGGACGTGCGGCGCCTGACCAACCGGGTTGGCCCAGACGGCGGTCCGTTCTGGAGCGCCGACGGGTCAAAGATCGTCTTCCGGGGCCGCACCCTGAATCCCGGTCCGGATCTCGACCGCTACACGGCGCTGCTCAAGGAAGGGCTGTGGCAGCCGACCTCGCTCGAGTTGTTCGTCATGAATCGCGACGGGTCGAACCTGCGGCAGCTCACCACCAACAATGCCGCGAGCTTCGCGCCGTTCTTCCATCCCGACGGGCGGCGCATCATCTTCTCGACCAACATCACCGACACGCGCGGCCGCGGCGAGTTCGACCTCTACATGATCGGCAGCGACGGCACGGGTCTCGAGCGCGTCACCCATGCGCCGGATTTCGACGGCTTCCCGATGTGGTCGCCCGATGGCCGGAAGCTGGTCTTTGCCTCGAATCGCAACGCCGCGAAGCCCGGCGACACCAATCTCTTCATCGCAGACTGGGTCGATTGAGCGGCACGCGTGCCCTGATGATCGCGAGCGCCGCCTACATGGCGCTCGCCGGACTGGGCACGACGTTCATGCCGCGCGAGCTGCTCGTGCACGTCCGCCAGCCTGACGCGCCGATTCTCGTGGTGTTCGTGCAGGCCTTCGGCGCGCTGAATGTCGCCTTCGCGATGCTCAACTGGATGTCGCGCGGCAACACGCTCGGCGGCATCTACGGCCGCCCGCTCGTCACCGCGAACCTGGTTCATTTCCTGATGATCGGGCTGATGCTCGTCAGATGGGCCGTGGCGGGCGCACCGCCCGGCATCATGGGGCTTACCCTGATCTATGCTGTGTTCGCCGTCTGGTTTGCAGCCGTGATGTTCAGGAGCCCCGTGAAGGCCTGACCGAGGCGGAGGAGTGCCGCCGATGAGAAGCGCACCGCTCGTCCTCGTAGTTGCCGGCTCGCTCGCCGCTCTCGCCCCGCTCCACGCCCGGCAGACGCCTGATGCCGCCGCACTGATACGCGCGGCCGCAGGGTATCTCGAGACCTACGCCACGAACGTCACGGGCACCACCCTCGAAGAAAAGTACACGCTGATCGAAATCAGCTCGGGCCGCATGAGCACGCCGCTGAGGATTGTCTCGGAGCTTGTCCTGCTGAACCCGAGTGGACGAGTGTCGTCGCTGCGTGATGCCGTCTCGATCGATGGCGCGCGATTCCCCCGAACGGGCCCTGGTATCGCGGCTCTGCTCGATCCGCCCACGCTGGCCGGCTGGGACAAGGCCCAGGCGCGCGCGGACAGCGCGAACCGGAACTTCGTCTCGGAGATCATTCTCTACGTCAACGATCCGCTCATGGCGCTTCACTACGTCACGCCTGACACGCCGTCGCTCTTCACGCACACGATCGACGGCAGGAAGAAGATCAACGGCGTCGAGACCGTCGGTCTTCGTTTCGCGGAAATCCGAAAGGAGGACAGGGCCTACACGCTGAAGACGCGTGGCAATGCGGCCGTTGCCGGCCGGCTGTGGGTCGAGCCGGCGACTGGCGCCATTCATCTCACCGAGTTGACTCTCGATGCGAAGAACGAGACAGCGCGCGTGAGCGTCACGTACGCGCCAGACGCAGCGCTCAACGTGCTGCTGCCCTCGAAGCTCGCGGGGCATTACGAGACGCGCGTCCAGGCGTCGGGGCCGACGGGGTTTGGCGCGCCCAACTACGGATCGAGCCTGAAGTTCCAGACCAACGCGACCTACGGCGGTGCGAAGCGCCGGCCGATCGACCTCACGAAGATTCGCGACGGCGGCTAGCGGGCGGCGCTCCCGTCGAGAGAGCGCCGCCGTACCAGACCGTTATCGAAGCGTCAGCGTGGCCGTCGCCTTGCCACCCTTGAGCGAGTCGTACGTCACCGTCATCGGACCGGCGCCCTTGACGATGTACTCGATGACGCGCGTGGTGCGGCCGGGATGTCCGTTGCGCACGAGGATGCGCGACAGATCCTCCTGATCGATCAGCTGCGTCGCGCCCGGACGGAACCGGTCGCGCACCCACCCGGCCGAGATCACCTGCACGCCCTGGCCTCCAACCGTGAGCAGGTCAGGACGCACGACGTTGTTCTCGGCCGCCTTCGCCAGGATGGTCGGCGTCAGCTTCGGGTTCGTCAGCTCGACGCGCACGCGGAACACGCCGCCGCCCAGTGCTTCGACCGACGTCTCGCCGGCTTTCATCAGCGGCATCTCGTCGGCCTGATAGAGAGAGAAGGCCATGTTGCGATGGCTCAGCTCCTCGTTCATGAAACGCGGGGGCACGCGCCCCTGCGTCTTCTTCCAGCCCCCCATCTCGACCTTCCCGAACTGCGGGTGATCGTAGGGCGCCCACTCGACGTACTGGTCGCCGAACTCCAGGTAGTCGTCGAAGTAGAGGTCCGCGGTCCGCGGCGCGATCGGGCTGTCGGGATTGCGCTGCTGCTCGACGAGCGCAGGACTGTTGAAGTACTGCCCGCCGCTCCACAGCTCGTTGGAGAACGACAGCATGCCGAGCCCGTCGTTGGTCCAGTCGATGAACCCGCCGTGCACGGTGTACAGCCCGCTCCAGATCACGAGGTAGCGGTAGAACGGGAGCATGCGCTCCCCCTGCCGCCCGAGCTCGTCGTACACCGACACGTCGGCGCGCGGATACTCGCCCTGCCATTCGGCGCCCGGCCCGCGCAGGATCATGCCGCCGCTGTTGTGGTACGACTGCACGCCCGCGATATTGGGGTGCGACATCAGGAAGTCGTTGATGAAGCGAGCTTCGGGCAGCTGGAACGGATAGTCCATCGCGCCGCCCTGGATGTAGTTCGGCTGCCAGTTCGATGCCCAGTTGCGGTTGCCGTCGTAGCCGCCGATCGGATCTTCGTTGACGCGCCCGTCGCCGTCGTTGTCGATCCCTTCGCTGCCGAGCAGCACCCAGTCGCCCGTCTCACCGGCCGGCGCGGGCTCGAGCAGGCGCTTGTCGCGCCCGCTCACGCGCATGTTGCCTTTGCCGGGCACGTATTTCCGGATCTGTTCGATCACGCCGTTGCCGTTCAGGTCGTCGGCATCGTCTTCATCATCGAGCCCGTCGTTGTCGTCGTCGACCGGCACGTGGCCCGTGCGCGAGCCGGCGCCCGTGCCCTTGAGGAAGTGATCGCGTCCGTCGGGATTGACGGTGGGGACGATGTAGAAGACGCGCTCGTCGACGAGCTTCTTGATCTGCGGGATCCGGTCGTAGTGCTCCATCAGGTACCACACCGTATAGAGCGACACTTCGGAGCCCTGGATTTCGTTGCCGTGGACGTTGGCTTCGATGTACATCGCCGGCTTCGACATCTCGGGGCCCGTGTCCGGGTTGTTGATCGTCAACAACATCAGATCGCGGCCGCCGTGGCTCTTGCCGAGCGACGACGTCTTGAGGAACTTCGGCCAGGCCTTTTCCAGGCGCTGCAGATCCGACTTGATCTCCGCCACGTCGTGCCAGCGGTTGAAGTCGAGGCGGACCTTGAACTGCGGATCCGAACCGCTGCGCGCCAGATCGGCCGGACGCTGCGTCGACTGGGCGGAGCCCGCGGCCGTGAGCAGCGCGACGAGAGCGAGCGTAACGAATGACTTCATGCGGTTGATGCTCATTTGAGGGTCACCGTGCGCTCGGCAGCGCCGCCTTTCTGCGCGACGGCTTTGACCGAGATGCTCTGGCCTGGTTTCGCGCGCACGATCCACTGATAGCTCTGGCGGCGGCCTGAGCCGGCCAGCGCGGGAATGAAATTCGTCTTGGCGTCGCCCGACACGATAGCGTCCGGCGCGACACCGAGCTGCACCATCACCGGCTTGACCGAACGCGCGCGCACGCCGTGCGCGGTCGATGTCGGCAGGTAGCCCGCGTTCTCGACGTCCGCCTCGATCCGGTAGAGGCCGCCGCCGAGCGATGAGGCCTCGAGGCCGGCAATCGCGACCCTCGGGAAGAGTGTCGTGAGGTACATTGCGAAGGCCGCGTGCGACTTGCCGAGCGCGTCGATCTGCGATGCCGGGGGGTTGACGACCGTATAAGGCTTGAAGCCGCCGATCTCGACGGCGCCGAGCGACGGATGCGTGAACGGCGTCCACGCGATGAAGCCGTCGCCGATCGCCTGCGCGACGCGCGCGTCGAACGTCCCGGAGCCGCCGGCGTCGTCACCCGAGGCCTGCGGAGCGGCGCCGGGTCCTGCCGGGCTGCTGCCCTGTCGTCCGCCGGCGGGCGACGGCTGAGGAGGACCGCCCTGGGGCGTGCCTCCCTGCGGCGCGGTGCCCTGCGGCGCCGCACTCGTCATCCCCCAGCCGGGCGTCGAGAACGACGGCACGCCGAACTGGTAGTAGCCATACTCGAAGAACGCGCCGCCGGGCGCGCGCGTGGCCGGCGCCGTGCGCACGTTCGTCAGCGCGCGATAGCGATCGCTCACCGTGCGGAAGTACTCGACGTCCTGCGGCGCCACAGTGGTGACCGGAGGGGTCGGCGCCGGCTGTCCTGCCGGACGCGCCTGCGGCGGAGCGCCGCCGCCCTGTGCGAAGAAGAAGTCCTGTGCCCCTCCGCCGCCCGCGAAGGTGCCGGTGCGGCGCGCGCCTGCGACGCTCTGATCGGCGAACGCCAGCAGGTCGAGCGTCTGAGCGGCGGCGAGCGCGCCCTGGCGCGTCGGCGCGCCGATCAGGTTGTCGCTTGCGCCAAACGTGAGAATGGCCGCGACGTTCCGCTTGCTCAGGATGTAGTCCATGACCGCGCGCGTTTCCGGCTCGCTGACCATATGCGGGCCGGCGTCTGGCGTGTAATAGGGATACCGGTGCTGGAAGTTGCGGTTCAGATCGACGCCGCCGGGGCCGTCTTCGTTGAGGAAGCCGTCGCCGTCGTTGTCGGTCCCCTCCCAGTACACGCTCCAGGCGCCCGCTTCGCCGCGCGTCGCGTCGGCGCGCCGCAGCAGACGCGCATCGTCGGGATGCTGCATGTAGGACCCCTTGGGATCCTTCACGCGCATGACGCTGATGAAGCCGTCGCCGTTGAGATCCTCCGGCCCGTCTTCATCCGTGCGCCCGTCGTTGTCGTCGTCGAACTTGCGCGCGTTGGTGCGATGAAACGATTTGACTTTCGCGAACATGCGCTCGGCGCCGTCCGGATTGGCGCGCGGCACGATGTAGACCGCGTGCTCATCGAGCAGCTTCTTCACCTGGGCGTCGCTGCCGTAGGACTGCGCGAGATGCCGCGCGAGATAAAGTGCCAGCTCGCTGCCGATCAGCTGGTCGCCCTCGAAATTCGCGCCGACGAACAGCGCCGGGCGCTGGTCGACGGGCACGGCCCCCGATCGGTTCGCCAGCTCGAGCGCCCACACGGAGCGTCCTTCGTGGCTCTTGCCGAGATCGACGACCTTCATGACGGGCGAGTTGATCGCCTTGATGGCGGCGGTCATCTCGTCGTAAGTGCGGTAGCGCGCGGTGTCGGCGGTCTGCGCCGACGGCGCGGCCGTGATGATGAGACCAGCGAGTGCGGCGGCGGCCAGCGGCCGGCGCGCGAGGATGAGAAACGTGCGCAACGTGCCTCCTGTTTAAGTGGAAGTGGTGAGGCTATCACAGCGGTTTTGCAGAGGGCGGCGATAATCCTTCGCATGGCCTATTCCTGGGGTGAGTCCCTTCCGCCGCTCGACGCGCCGCGCGTGCGCCTGCGACCGCTCCGCGATGACGATGTGCCAGCGTTGTTCGAGATCTTCGGTGACCCGGACGCGATGCGGTACTGGAGCGCTCCGCCGCTCGCCGACATGGACGGCGCGCGCGCCCTGCTCGAGGACATCCGGCGGCACTTCGCGGCGCGCACGCTGTTTCAGTGGGGCATCGCGCTGCGAGCCGATGACCGCGTGATCGGCACGGTGACGATCTTCCAGATCGACAACGATCACCGGCGCGCTGAGATCGGATTCGCGCTCGGACGCGCGCAGTGGGGCAACGGCTATGCGTCAAGCGCAGTCACCGCGCTGATCCGCTTCGCATTCGAGACGCTGGACCTGCACCGGATCGAAGCGGACCCCGATCCGCAGAACGCCGCATCGATCAGTGTGCTCGTCAAGCAGGGCTTCAAGCGCGAAGGGTTTCTGCGAGAGCGGTACTGGCTCAACGGCGAGCCGCAGGATGCGGAGTATTACGGGTTGCTCAGGAGGGAATGGAGGAAGGGCGGGTGAGGGCAGGTAGGGCAGGTAAGGCAGGTTAGGCGGGTTCGTGGGTGGCCAGGTACTGGCGCAGGCGCCAGCTGGCGACGGCGAATCGTTTTGCCAGCAGTAGCAGCGGCTCGATGTCTGCTGCCGTGAATGCGCGATTCACGACCGCGATGCGAAGGCGTGTTTCAGCTTCTGCGAGCGACCCCCGTGAGTAGTCGACGAATTGCAGGAACTGTCTTGGCCGGCGGCGGGCGTAGCCCTCGGCGATGTTAGAGGAAACCGAAGCCGCGGCATCGAGCAGCTGTTCCCGCAGCTTGCGCGGCAGTTTGTGCCCTTTACGCGCGTCGAGGTCAGCAACGCCGTGGCTGAAGGAAACAGCGAGCTGCCACACGATCAACTCCTCGAGCCGAGCCACGTAAGGAGAATTACAAGAACGGCTCCGCGCGCGTGACAAGGAGTTACACGGAATGGTCGCCGTTTCAGCAACGCTTCCGTACCGCACCTACCGACCTGCCGAACCCCCCGAACCCGCCGAACCTGCCCTACCTGCCCTACCTGCCCTACCTGCCC
>JALYRV010000101.1 GCA_030855205.1 Acidobacteriota bacterium
GTGCTTCTCGGCGCCGTGCTCGGCCGGTTCGGCCTCGCCGTAGTAATGAAGGATGAGATCGTCTTCGCTCAAGTGCATGTCAGTACTCACGATTCGACGAACGGTTCGAGGGCGACTCGCATCTTTCGCACCGCGCGGAAGATGCTGTGTTTCGTCGCGTTCGTCTTCAGTCCAAGGGCGCGGCCGATTTCTTCGATCGAGAAGCCTTGGAAGTGGCGCATCACGAAGGCCGCGCGTTCCATGTCGCTCAGGTGCGTCATCGCCGCCTGCACGCGCTCCCCGATTTCTCCCGCGAGGACCAGTTGCTCGGCTCCCGGCTCGCCTGTGTCCCCCGCAACGCGCTCCAGCACATCGTCGTCCTCGGCTGATTCGCGTTTCGGTTTGGCGCGCATGTAATCGATGGAGCAGTTCACGGCGATCCGGTAGACCCAGGTGCCGAAGTTCGCGCGTGACTCGAAGCGGCCGAGCTGCTGGTACGCCCGCAGGAACGTGTTCTGAACGACGTCCTCGGCATCGGCCTCGTTGCCAGTCATGCGATACGCGACACGGAAGACGAGCCGGCTGTGCCGCTCTACGAGAGACCTGAAGGCCTCTGAATCGCCGTCCCTTGCCAGGGCTACGGCGGCGGCATCCTCGCGCATCTGGGGCATTTGACGGTGGTGGGCAGGGCCGGGTTAGTCAGGCGCCGTAATCCAGTGACGCGAGAAGACGCGCCACGCCTTCGGCGAGGGGCGTGATGCGGTAGTCCAGCTCCCGCGTGGCGGGCGTGCTGTCGAGCGGCCAGTCGTGCTCGAAGATCGCGACGGTTGCAGGCGTCACTTGCGGATCGCGTCCTGTCAGCCTCGCACGCAGGAGGTCGGTGGCGCCGAGCACCCGCACGAGTGACGGCGGCACATCGCGCGGCAGGCGCGCGCCGGTCGACGCGCGCACGAGCGCGAAGAGGTCCCGCTGCGGACGGTTCTCGCCGCCCAGCATGAACCGCGCGGCGCCGGGCGCGCGCTCGAGCGCCGCTACATGCGCCGCGGCCACGTCATCGATCCACGAGAACGACCAGATGCGCGAGCCGCCCACGATGGCGGGCAGCCGGCCCGTGATCTGGTCGCGCACCAGCCGGCCCACCAGATTGCCGTCGCGATATTCGCCGGGGCCGTAGACCACGCCGGGGTAGAGCCGCACGATTGGGAACCCGCGCCCGGCGGCCTCGGCCGCCACGGCGTCGGCGGCGGCCTTCGTGCGCTGGTAATCGTTGGCGCGGATTGGCGTCTGCGATCCCTGCGGCGGCAGCGCGAGAAAGCTCGATGTGCACGCGAACCGATCGTGCCCTGCAGCCATCGCGGCGGCGATGGCGTGTCGAAGGCCGCCGACGTTCACCGCGTCGAAGCGGGACGCGTCGCGCTGCCAGACCGAGACCAGCGCGGCGCTGTGACAGATGGCGTCGGCGTCTCTCGCCGCGCGCGCGAGGCCGGCGGCGTCGGTGACGTCGCCCGCGACGGCCCGTGCACCTTCGACCGCGCCAGGGCGCCGTGCGAAGACGATCGGCTCGTGCCCGCGACGCAGAAGCGCCGAGACGATCGCGCGCCCGAGATATCCCGTGCCGCCTGTTACCAGGATCCGCATTCTGTATTCTGTATTCTTCTCCTGTATTCTTTCCTGAATGCTCCGCCGGCAAACCAGCGGCTCCGTGGTGTGCGCCTCGTGCGGCACGCTGGTCGGCGTCAACGACGACACCTGTTATCAGTGCGGCCGCACCAATCCCGGCCTCTGGGGCTACGCCGGCGCGATCCGGCGCCTCGGCAGCGACATGGGGTTCGTCCAGATCGTCGTCATCGGCTCGAGCGTGCTCTACATGCTCTCGCTGCTGATGTCGAACGGCCAGATTGGCATGAGCGGCCTCAATATTCTCGCGCCGTCGCAGCGCGCGCTGCTGCAGCTTGGCTCGAGCGGCGCGGTGCCGTTCTTCGTGCTCGATCGCTGGTGGACGGTGCTCAGCGCGGGATGGCTCCACGGCAGTCTGCTGCACATCGTCTTCAACATGATGTGGGTGCGCCAGCTCGGGCCGGCCACCGCCGATATCTACGGCGCGGGCCGCATGGTGATCGTCTACACCGTCGCAGGCGTCGTCGGATTTCTCTTCAGCTCGTTTGCCGGCGCGTACATGCCCGACATCCCGCTTCTGAGCGGCGCCGGGTTCACGGTGGGCGCCTCGGCCTCGGTCTTCGGCCTGCTCGGCGCGCTGGTCGCGTACGGCAAGCTCGGAGGGAGCAGCGCCGAAACGTCGCAGGCGCTCGGCTACGCGGCCGCGCTGTTCCTCTTCGGCCTCGTCATGAGCGGCGTCGACAACTGGGCACACGCCGGCGGATTCCTGGGGGGGTATCTCTCGGGCCGCTGGCTCGACCCTCGCCGCCGCGAGCGCATCGATCACCTGATCGCGGCGCTCATCTGCCTCGCGCTATCGGCACTCGCGATCATCGCGTCGGTGCTGCACTTCCAGTGGATGCTCTCGCGACTCTGAACCCGCATGATGCGTAAACCTGTCGTCCTCATCACGGGCGCGGGCGGCGAAATCGGGCACGGCCTGATCGAGCGCCTGTCGGCCGCAAACGATCGCCCGATCATCACCCTCGATGTCGCGCCGCTCGATCCGCGTCTCGGCCGCCTGGTCGCACGCGAGTTCACGGGCTCGATCCTCGATCGCAAGCTGCTCGATCGGGTGCTCTCGGAATACGAAGTCGATCTCGTCTTCCACCTCGCCGCGCTGCTCTCGACGCGCGCCGAGTTCGCACCGCTCAGCGCGCACGAGGTCAACGTCGAAGGCACGCTCAATCTGCTCGAGTTCGCACAGCGCGAAGGGGAGTCGCACGGACGCCCGGTCACGTTTCTCTATCCTTCGTCGATCGCGGCGTTCGGCCTGCCCGATCTCGACACCAAACATCGCGCGGGGCGCGTCACCGAGGATCAGTTCACGCGTCCGGCGACGATGTACGGGTGCAACAAGCTGTACTGCGAGCTGCTCGGCGACTACTACGCGCGCCACTACAAGCGCCTGGCGGCGGAGCCGCAATCGGGGCGCGTGGACTTCCGCGGTGTCCGCTTTCCCGGTTTGATTTCGGCGGCGACCGTGCCGTCGGGCGGCACCTCCGATTACGCGCCGGAGATGATCCACGCGGCGGCCAGAGGGGAGCCGTACGAGTGCTTCGTCCGTCCCGACACGCGTATTCCGTTCATGGCGATGCCCGACGGCGTCGAAGCGCTGCTGCGTCTGGCGTCGGCGCCGCGCGGGTCGCTCACGCGCACGACCTACAACCTCGGCGCCTTCAATCCGTCCGCGGACGAGGTTCGGGAGCTGGTCGCCGCGGCGTTCCCCCAGGCGCGGATCGAGTACCGTGTCGATGAAAAACGCCAGGGGATTGTCGATACGTGGCCCGAAGACGTCGACGACTCAGCGGCGCGCCGGGACTGGGGTTTTGCCCCGGCCTACGATTTGCAGCGTGCGTTCGGTGACTATCTGATTCCCGCAATCCAGAAGCGATATGCCTAAACTTACCGTCGAGAACGCCGGCACCTTCGACGTGCCGCACAACAAACGCCTGGTCCTTGCGCTCGAGGAAGACGCCGGGATCGATCAGCTCCACGCCTGCGGAGGCCGCGCGCGCTGCACGACCTGCCGCGTCGAGTTCATCGACGGCGAGCCGCCGGCGATGACCGAGGCGGAAAAGCAGGTGCTGGCGGCCAAGGGCCTCACGGGCCTCCGCCTCTCGTGCCAGATTCTCTGTGAGCACGACATGACCGTGCGCGCCATCAGCCGGCTCGAGGGATCGGGCCGTCCGGACCCGGGCGGGAAGCCCCAGCCGGAGATCGAGCCGCCTGCCGTGTGGGGGACCCGATGATCGACGTTCTCGTGCACATCGGCGACACCATGCCCGCCGCCGAAGACATCACCACGGCGCAGGCGCTGGCCGGCGGCCTGGGGGCCACGCTGCATGTGATCTACACCCTGGCCGATCCGTTGTCGGCAGGCTGGCAGTCCGAGATGAATGCCGCGGGGATGCCGCAGCTGCACGAGGCCATGGAAGCGGAAGCGCGCGAGCGCCTGCGGCCGATCTTCGGCGCCGACGCCGACGCGCCGACGATCCAGATCCGCACCGGCGACCCCATTCGGGCGATTGCCGACTATGCGGCTGACGCGAAGATCGACCTCATTGTGGTCGGTCTCGCGGGCGAGGAAGACGCCAAGCTCGGGCCCGCGCTGCTCGAGGCGACCTCCTGCTCAGTGCTGGCCTGGCGACACCGTCGCGGGCGGAAGTAGAATCGGCGGCGGTGATCCCGCCGTCGCTCCTGCTCGAAGGCTATCGCCGCGGAGTGTTTCCGATGGGCATGCCCGACGGTTCCGTCCAGTGGTTCTCACCCGATCCGCGCGGCATCATCCCGCTCGACACCTTCCATCTGTCGCGGCGCCTCGCGCGCGTGCTGCGCGCGCCGCGCTTCGAGATCCGCATCGACACCGCCTTCGTCGACGTCGTCCGCGCCTGCGCGGCGCGACCTGACGCCGACGGCACGTGGATCACCGATGAGATCCTCGACAGCTACGACAGCCTCTTCGAGCTTGGCCACGCGCATTCCGTCGAAGTCTGGAACGGCGCCACGCTGGCGGGCGGTCTGTACGGCGTCGCGGTCGGCGGCGCGTTCTTCGGCGAGTCGATGTTCCACCGCGAGACCGACGCCTCGAAAGTCGCGCTGGCCGCGCTCGTCGCGCGTCTCTCTGCGCGCGGCTTCACGCTGCTCGACATCCAGTGGGTGACGCCGCATCTCGAGCAGTTCGGCGCGACGGAGATCCCGCGGAAGGAGTATCTGCAGCGGCTGGCGAGAGCGGTCGACGGCCTCTGCTCGTTCCGCTAGTATTCCAGCCATGGCATCCACGACTATCGCGCTCGGCGTCGTCCTCATCATCGTCGGCCTCGCGGGCTATTTCCTGACGGGCGGCACGAGCTACACGGCGCTCATCCCGGCCGGGTTCGGCCTCGTCATCGCGCTCCTGGGGGTCGTCGCGCGCGACGAGAGCAAGCGCAAGCACGCAGTACACGGCGCGGTCGTCGTGGCGCTGCTCGGACTGCTGGGATCGGCGCGCGGGCTGATGCAGATTGGGGGCGTCTTCGACGGCACCGCCGCCCGTCCGGCCGCCGTGATCTCGCAGACCGTGATGGCCGTCCTCACGCTCGGCTACATCATCCTCGCGGTCCGCTCCTTCATCGCGGCTCGTTCCGCTCGCCGATGAAGGGTGAAACGTCTCAGTGAACCGTATACGGCTCGCTGAGCGTGAAGGGCGCGATCGTCGCGACGAACGTGGCCTTGTGCGCCGTGATCATCTGGTACGTCCCTTCCATCTTGCCGAAGGGTGTCGTGAGGGGGCAGCCTGACGTGTAGCTGAACGACTCGCCGGGTGAGAGCACCGGCTGCTGGCCTACGACGCCGGGGCCTTTGACCTCTTCGACGTGCCCTTCGGCATCGGTGATGATCCAGTGCCGCGAGACGAGCTGCACGGTCTCCTGGCTCTCGTTCGTGATGTCGATCGTGTAGAGAAAGAACCATTGGTTCGACGCCGGGTCGGATCGGTCGGCCGCGAACTCCGACAGCACCTGGACGCGGATGCCGCGCGTGACGGCTTCTGACGAAAACATGTCTCCATGATGGGGGATTGGGGAACGGTGGAGCAAGGCCTCTGCGGCATCTGCCGCCACGCGCGGCGCATCGTCTCGGACCGCGGCTCCGTGTTCCTCATGTGCGCGCGGGCCGGAGAGCCCGCCGCCGGGGGACGCGGACCCCACGGCATGCCTGTTTTTCCCCGCTATCCGCCCTTGCCCGTGCTGCGCTGCGGCGGGTTCGATAGAATCGTTAATTCAATGCCGAAGATTGAGCTTGCCCGTCTGAAGTCCGGTGTGTCGCTCGACCAGGTAGCTGAGCCGGTGGCGTTTGCCGCGGCGGCCGGCGCCGACGCGGTCCTGACCGGGCAAGCGCTGGTGTTCTGGGACCGCAAGGTGCCGGGCCGCAAGCTCGACGCGATCGATACGGATCAGATCACGCCCGCCGCCGATTGCGTCTCGGAGAGCCTCGAGACGCTCGACGAGAAATGGAAGGCCGGCTCGTTTCGCTACCTGATGCCGGACTTCCGCGCGCGCGTGCATCGCGGCGAGACGTTCGTGATTGCGGGCGAGCGGTTCGCGATCGGGTCGTCGCGCGAGATGAGTCCCGCGGGCCTCAAAGGCGTGGCCGAGGAAGTCGGCCTCGAGATGGTCATCATCTGCGGCGCCAATATGGGCGACATTTTCCGCAGGAACGCCTTCAACCTCGGCCTGCACGTCGTGCAGAGCCCTGAGGCCGTGGCGGACGCCGAAGACGGCGACACGTTCACCTTCGATCCCGTCTCGCGCCGCATCCGGAACGTCACGAAGGGGCGCGCCTACGATCCCCTCCCGCTGTCGGCGAAGGAAGAAGAAATTCGCGTCAGCGGCGGCATCTTCTCCGTCGGCCGGCGGGAATTCAAGACGTCCGTGCAGACGAAGCCGGTCGTCGACTTCCCTGACCCCGCTCTCGCGCGGACGATGACGACGACCGAGCAGATTGTGTGGGCGCACCGCGTCGACAAGGACATCAAGCGCGAGGACTTCAAGCCGGGCGCGACGGTCCGCGTCTACGCCGACCTCCTGCCTGCGTCGGACGGCACCGCGCCGTTCTCGATTCACACGTTCAATCAGATCACCGGCGGCAACACGATCGACCCCCGTCAGGCCGCGATTGCCAACGATCACTTCGTCTTCACCGGCAAGGACGAAGACGACAAGCAGACGTCGATCGGCCGCGCGTTCGCGCGCGCGCACGGCATGGTGAAGCCGTATTACGCCACGCCCGGCGACGGCATCTTCCACTTCTATTTCCCCGAGCAGGGACTCGTGATGCCGGGGCAGTTCATCCCGGGCGCTGACTCGCACAGCCGCGCCTATGGCGCGTACGGCGCGGTCGGCATCGGCGTCGGCTCGACGACGCTGGGGTTCGGGTGGTCGACGGGTTACATCTATTTCACGCTCGCGAAGGCGCGGCGCGTGCAGTTTGCCGGCAGCCTGCAGCCCTGGGTCGGCGGCAAGGACATCGTGCTCGAACTGCTGCGCCGGTGGGGCGCGAAGCAGTCGCAAGGTATGTCTGTTGAGTTCGTGGATCCTGGCAAGCAGTTGCCGATGGTCTATCGCAACACCATCGCCAACATGATGGCGGAGGCCGAAGCGCTCAACGGCATTTTCGCGCCAGACGAGCTGACGTACGACTGGTATCGCGCGAAGGGCATGACCGACCTGCCGTATCCGGCAATCACGCCGGGCGCCGACGCGGTCTACGACATCGACGAGACGCTCGACCTCGCGGGTGTCGGCCCGATGATCGCCAAGCCGTTCAGCCCGGGCAACGCGTTCCACGCCGACGAAGTCGCGCGCGAGCACCTGACGTTCGACGCCGCGATGATCGGCTCGTGCACGAACGGCAGCTACGGCGATCTGCTGCAGGCCGCGCTCGTCATCCGCGCGGCGCGGGAGCAGGGCACCAAGAAGGTGGCGCGCGCGCTCAAGATCTTCCCGGGCTCCGGCGGCGTCGGACGCCAGATTGAGCGCCCTGAGAAGCGGCTCGGCGGCGAATCGATCGCCGAAGTATTCCGATCGGTCGGCGGCGTGATTCGTCAGTCGTGGTGTGGTCCTTGCTTCGGCCAGGGACCGGACTCGCTGGCGCCAGGCGAGCGCGCCATCACGTCGTTCAACCGCAACTGGCAGAACCGCATGGGCATCGGCGGTGAAGGCTATCTCGCCAGCCCTGCCGTCGTCGCCGCGTCGGCGTTGATTGGCTACATGGCGCCGCCGTCAGCGCTCGGGCTCGAGTGGAAGCCGGAGTTGTATGGGGTTTAGAACCGCAGCCGGCTTCGCATTCTGTCTTCTGTTTGCTGGGTTCTGTATTCTTCCGCTCCGCAGCGCGGCTCAACAACTTCCGGTCGTCGAGCCGGTCGCCGGGATGGTGGTCACCAGCTCCGTCGCGGTCAAACCGGGCACCTACCGCCTGCCTGCGGCGGGTGACGCGCCGCTCATCACCGTGCGCGGCACGAACATCGTCGTCGACTTCCAGGGGGCCGTGCTCGAAGGTTCGGACCCGGACTCCGATCCCGCCGGATACGCCGGCACGGCGGTGCTTGTCGATGGCGGCGCGCGCGTCACGATTCGCAACGCCGTGATCCGCGGCTACAAGGTCGGGATCAAGGCCCGCGCATCGCCCGGTCTGCACCTGACGCGCAACGATCTCAGCCACAACTGGAAGCAGCGCCTGTGGAGCCAGGTTGAACACGAAAGCTTGCTCGACTGGATGTCGTACCACCAGAACGAGAAGGACGAGTGGCTCGAGTTCGGCGGCGCGATGTATCTCACCGGCTGCGACGGCGCACAGATCGATCACAACATCGTGCGTCAGGGACAGAACGGCCTGATGGTCACGCGCTCCTCCGGTCTCTTCATCTGGAACAACACGTTCGAGTTCAACTCGTCACTCGGCATCGGCCTTTATCGCGTGACGAAGAGCCGCATCCTCCACAACAAGATCGACTGGAACGTGCGCGGCTACAGCCACGGATACTACAACCGCGGCCAGGACTCCGCCGGCCTGCTCATGTACGAGCAGTCGAGCGAGAACGTCGTGGCCTACAACTCCGTGACGCACAGCGGCGATGGACTCTTTCTGTGGGCGGGTCAGACCACGATGGACACCGGGCAGGGCGGGTCGAACGACAATCTCTTCTACCGCAACGATTTTTCGCACGCGCCCACCAACGGCATCGAGACGACCTTCAGCCGAAACTACTTCATCGAGAACCGCATCGAGGAAAACTGGCACGGCGTGTGGGGGGGATACAGCTTTGGATCGGTATTCGACGGCAATCGCTTCTCGCGCAACGATGAGGCGATCGCGATCGAGCACGGGCAGGACAACCGCATTCGCAACAATGTGTTCGACCGCGACAAGAAAGCCATCCGGCTCTGGGCCAACGACACACAGGACCCGAACTGGGGCTATCCGAAGAATCGCGACACGCGCAGCCGCAACGTCGACATCAGCTACAACCGGTTCGCCGGCCACGACGTCGCGCTCGAGATCGACGACACGGTCGATGTCGCGCTGCGCGGCAACACGTTCGACAAGGTCGCAACGCGGCTCATCACCACCGGGCTGACCGACCGCCTCGCATTCTCGATTCCAGGCGTGTCGGTGCTGCGCGAGCCGGCGCCGCTGATGGAGATGCCGCAGCCGCTCGATGACGGCATGGATGCGTTGGGCGCGTCAGCGCTGTGCGACACGTGCCCGCCCGTCCGCCGCGGCCGCGAGTTCATCATCATCGACGAGTGGGGTCCGTACGATTTCAAGTCGCCGAAACTGTGGCCCGCACAAGTCGCCGGAGAGGGACAGGCATCATTCCCACTGCGAATTCTTGGTCCTGCGGGGTCGTGGAAGGCCGGGCGGGTGCGGGGCGCGACGCTGTCGGCGCAGAGCGGCGCCGTGCCGGGCGATGTCACAGTCACGCCGGCCGCCGGCGCGGCCGATCTGATCGTCGATCTGATCTATACCGGCGGCGACGTCGTGACGCCGCGCGGCAGGCGCGTGCCGGCCGGCGCGCAGCACGTCTTCTCGTACGCGCGATTCGCCCCTCCCGTCCAGTGGGACGCGCGGTTCTACATCTGGGCCGAGGCGGCCGATCCGCTGACGGCCCCGGATGCCTTCCGCGCGGTACTCGCAGGCGCGCCGGCGCTGCGCGAGCGCACGGCGCGGCTCGACTACATGAGCGGACGAGCCCTGCGGGAGGGCCTTCCTCGCGACCGTGTCGCGCTCGCAGCCGAGGCGCGCGTGACGCTGCCTGCTGGAGGGACGTACGAAATCCGCACCATCAGTGACGATGGGCTGCGGGTCTGGGTCGACGGCACGCTCGTGATCGACCGGTGGAACATTCATGGCTCGACGATCGATCGCGCGCCGATCGCGGCGGGCGCTCATACGGTGAAAGTGGAATATTTCGAAGCGACCGGCTGGGCAGAGCTCCGGCTCGACTTCGTGAGGGTGAAGTAGATGTTTGAGTGGCTCGCTGATCCGCAGGCCTGGGTTGCGCTGTTTACGCTGACGATGCTCGAAATCGTGCTCGGCGTCGACAACGTCATTTTCATTTCCATCCTTGCCGGCAAGCTGCCGCCCGACCAGCAGGCGCGCGCGCGCAAACTGGGTCTGATTCTCGCGATGGTCTCGCGCATCCTGCTGCTGTTCTCACTGGCGTGGATCATCAAACTGACGGCGCCGTGGTTCACGATTGTCGGCCAGGAGATCTCGGGACGCGACCTGATTCTCCTCGTCGGCGGCCTGTTCCTCATCGCCAAGGCGACGCACGAGATTCACGACAAGCTCGAGGGGGAAGAGGGGCACGGCTCGTCGCGGGTCGCGGCCTCTTTCACGAGCGTGCTCATCCAGATCATGCTGCTCGACGTCGTGTTCTCGCTCGACTCGGTCATCACCGCCGTCGGCATGGCCGACGACCTGCCGGTGATGGTCGCCGCGGTCATCATCGCCGTCGGCGTGATGATGCTCTCGGCGAGCGCCATCTCAGCCTTCGTCGATCGCCACCCGACCGTGAAGATCCTGGCCTTGAGCTTCCTGATTCTGATTGGCGTGTCGCTGGTCGGCGAAGGCTTCGGGCACCACATTCCCAAGGGCTACATCTACTTCGCGATGGCGTTCTCGGTGTTCGTCGAGATGATCAACCTGCGCGTGCGCAAGAAAGGTCAGCCCGTGCAGCTGCACCGGCCCTATGTCGACGCGTCGAAGAGCACGGATTGAAACGGCCGGCGCCGGCCGGCGTTCATAACGTGTCAGGCGCGTAGTTACATGGAGAGCCGATGAGAAAAGTGTTTGGAGCAGGACTGCTGTGCGTGCTCGTGACGGTCAGCGCAGTGGCGGCGAATCAGGCGCAGGGCCAGGGCCAGGCGGCGGGACAGCCGCAGGGCCAGGCGGCGGGACAGCCGCAGGGGCCGCGCCGGCCCACGGCGCCGCCAGTGCCGCAGGGCGCGACCGACATCTGGACGATCGACTCGAGCCACACGTCGGCGCACTTCACCGTGCGTCACATGCTCGTGTCGACGGTTCCCGGGCAGCTCGGGCCCGTCGCCGGGTGGGTCAGGTACGACGGCAAGAACCCGTCGTCGCTGGCGGTGAACGTCGCCATCGACGTGACCGGCATCAACACGCAGAACGCGGGCCGCGACCGGCATCTGCGCACTGACGATTTCTTCCTCGTCGAGCAGTTCCCGGATATCACCTTCGTGTCGAAGCGCGTCGAGGGGGTCTCGAACGGGCGCTTCAAGCTCGTGGGCGATCTCACCATCAGAGGCGTGACGAAGGAAGTGGCACTCGACGTCGACGGTCCGCACGGCCCCGTCGTGCGCGCGGCGAACCAGGCCCCCATCGTGGGAGCGAGCGCGACGACCACGATCAACCGGAAGGACTACGGCGTGAAGTACGGAGCGCTGATCGAGGCGGGCGGCGCGGTCGTGTCGGACGAAGTCAAGATCACGATCAACATCGAAGCGCGCAAGGGCCAGGGGCGCTAGACTCAGCGCGCGGACAGGCAGCCCGTGTCGACGGGCGCCGCGCCGCCGCTTTGCACGAACGCCTTCACGATTTCCCTCACACATGCACTCACGACGTCGGGCCCGGCTCCGGGCACGACGACGTGGGTTGCCTTCCCGAGCTGCCCGCTGAGCAGCGCTCCGTGCGCTGGCGGCGCGACTGTGTCCTTCTCCCCGCTGATCACGAGGGTCGGGATCGCGCCCGACACGCGCTTCGGCGCGGTGTCTGGCGCGACCTGCCATGCCACGCACGCCGCACGTGCCGCGACGAGATCGGCGCCGCCATTCTGCGGCGCGAACGGCAGGTCTT
>JALYRV010000294.1 GCA_030855205.1 Acidobacteriota bacterium
AGATCCGTGCCCTGGCCCGAGACGCGCAGGCCGGCCCGCTGGCCAAGCTGCTGGATCCGGAGATATGTGATGCGGCGCGCCGCGGGGATGTCGGCCGGGAGCACCTGACCGTAGAACCGCGCGAGCTCCTGATCCGCGCGGGACTTGCCCGACACGATGGCCTGGGCGCGCGCATGGAGCCGCTCGGCGTCCGCGCGGCTTGCCGCCGCCTCGATGGCACGCTGCTCCTCCGATGCGACATTCTGGCGCAACGGCAGCACGGCGAGCACCAACAGCGCGACGTTGGCTGCAAGGGCAATCACCAGCGGCAGCATCACGGATCGCTTTTCGCGGAAGACGCGGTCGAACGAAATCATCGCTGCCCTCCCAGCGCGCCGCCGCCGAGATAGCGCGCGCTCAGCAGCGCGCGCCGCAGGCCGCTGTCTTCCACCGTTTCGGTGTCGGCGAGCACGTCCCTGAACGCGCCCGACGCCTCGAGCCTCTCCATGAACTCGTCGACATCCTCGGCACGGCGCGCCACCACGGTCATCGCGACCTTGACCTCGCCGCGCTCGATCTGTGGCGAGACGGCGGCCAGCATCACGCCCGGCGGCAGTGTCTCTTCGAGCGAATTGAAGAAGGCGGTCCACGAGAACGTCCGCCGGTCGATGATCGCGTTGGCCTCGCGGGCCGACCCGGCGACGCCGGTCAGCGCGGCGTTGTCGACGCTGCGCTCGAGGCGGTCGGCCTCGCTTCGCAGCTCGGCGGTACGCTGCTCGTCGCGCGCCGTTTCGGTGCGCAGTTCCGTGCGCCGT
The DNA here is from genome assembly GCA_030855205.1 of Acidobacteriota bacterium. GTDB lineage: Bacteria > Acidobacteriota > Vicinamibacteria > Vicinamibacterales > SCN-69-37 > JALYRV01. The sequence continues at coordinate 795 of JALYRV010000294.1, forward strand.
GACGACAGCGTGATCAGCCGCGCGACGTTCCAGACCGTGAAGGCCACGACCACGAGGCCCACGAGCGCCGCCGCCATGTGCACGCGGCGCTCGTTGTAGAACGGCCGGGTCGAGAGGTTCGTCTTCAGCACGGTAAATGACGCGCGGCTAGGCCGCGCTCTCCCTCAACAGCAGCCCAAGCGGCGCGAGTAGCGCATCGGCCGCCGCGGGCGGCAGCGCCTGGAACTCGGCGCCGGTGAACGTGGCCACTTGCCGCGGCTCGATCGTGGTGACCGGCGCATGCAGCCGATCGGTGAGGCTCTGCCGCACCGCGTCGCCGCTCCACGCGGCGCCTCCGGCCAGCACCACGCGCGCGAAACCAGCCCCCTGAAGCCGGTCTTCGTAATACATCGCCGTTTGATGCACCAGATCCGGCAGCGTCTCATCCCCCTCGATCGTGCGGTTGCGGAAAAAGACGAGCGCCTCGCCGCGCATGATGGCCAGTGTCTGCGAATCGGCCGTGGTGCTCACGAGCAGCCAGTCGGACGGGGAAGGAGCCGGAGGCAGGGACAGGTCTCCAGGAGATACCTGTCCCCGCAGTATTGCGTTGATCACATTGAAGCTCGAGATGTCGACGACGCCGGCGTGGACGCCGGCCGCGGCGGCCACCTCTTCGTACTGCTGCACGATGTCGCGGCGCGCCAGGGTTACGACGTACGTGCGGCCTGCGTCGCCGTGCGCGGCGCCCGGCACGAACGACATCTGCGCGTCTTCGAGACGGAAGGGGACGGCCTTGCGCACCTGCCAGGTGATCAGCTCCTTCAGATCCTCCTGGCGGGCCGGCACCTTCTCGAACGGCACGAGCGAGACCTTCGCGGCAAGATCCGGAATCACGAGCCCCACGCGGCTGGCTTTCACGCCCGCGCGCGCCAGCGCCCGCTTGAGCGCCTCGCCCGTCGCCACCGTGTCGATCACGTTGAGCGAGGTCAATGCGGGCACGACGGCGCCGGCTGGCAGCGCCTCGGTCGCCCAGCCCTGGACCACCGCGCCCGACGCGGCGCGCGCGAGGCCGACGACCGTGACGCGGTCGGTGGCGATCTCGATCGCCGCCGCCGGCGCATCGCCGGTGAGCCAATCGGGGGAGTCGGGCCTCTGCCCTGTGCTCTGTGCCCTCATTCGACGAACGTCACCTTGTTGATCTCACGCAGTGTGGTCACTCCCGTCAGCGCGCGCTCGATGGCCGACTCGCGCAGGAACCGCATGCCCTCGTCGCGGGCCGCCCGCTTGATGTCGGTGGTCGACCGGCGCTCCAGAATCATGTCGCGGATCGGGTCCGTCAGATCCAGGAGCTCGCAGATGGCCGTGCGGCCCTTGAACCCCGTGCCGCCGCAGTCGATGCAGCCGGTCCCTTCGAAGAACGTGTGCGAGCTCGCGAGCGCCGGATCGAGCCCCGACTCCGCAAGCAGCGCCGCCGAGACCTCCGCCGGCTTCTTGCACCGCTCGCAGATCTTGCGCACGAGCCGCTGCGCGAGCACGCAGTTGAGGGCCGCGACGAACTGGTACGGCTCGACCCCCATGTTGAGGAAGCGGCCGAGCACGTCGATGACGTTGTTGGCGTGGACCGTCGTGAAGACGAGATGTCCGGTCAGCGCCGACTGAATCGCGATCTGCGCCGTCTCGGGATCGCGGATCTCGCCGACCATGATCTTGTCGGGATCGTGCCGCAGGATCGAGCGCAGCCCGCGCGCGAACGTCAGCCCCTTCTTCTCGTTGATCGGAATCTGCGTGATGCCGCGCAGCTGGTACTCGACGGGATCCTCGATCGTCACGATCTTGTCTTCGACCGACTTGATCTCCGACAGCGCCGCGTACAGCGTCGTAGTCTTGCCGCTGCCGGTCGGCCCGGTCACGAGCACCATGCCGTACGGCTCGGCGATGTACTTGCGGAAGCGCTTGAGTTCCGCTTCCGGAAACCCGAGGATGTCGAGCCGCAACTCGCGAAACTGCTCGCTGATCGACTCCTTGTCGAGAATGCGGATGACCGCGTCCTCGCCGTGCACGCTCGGCATGATTGACACGCGGAAATCGATGTTCTTGCCCGCCATCCGCACCTTGAAGCGGCCGTCCTGCGGCACGCGCTTTTCGGCGATGTCGAGCTCCGCCATGACCTTGATGCGCGAGATGATCGTCGAGTGGAACCGCTTGTCGATCGGGCTCACCGCCGGCTGCAGCACGCCGTCGATCCGGTACTTCACATACACCGCATCGTCCTGCGTCTCGATGTGGATGTCGCTCGCGCGGCGCTGCAGCGCCGTGAAGATCGTCGAGTCGACGAGCCGGATGATCGGGTTCTGGTCGTTCGTGAGCTTGTCGACCGAGAGGGTCTCGTCCCCCTTCTCGTCTTCGCGCAGCAGCTGGATCTGGAAGCTCTCGGTCGCCTCCTCGAGCACGCGCTGGCCGCTCTCGCTCTTCTTGAGGATCCGCTCGATCGCCGACGGCGTGGCCACGCGCACCTTGATCGGCGTCGCCAGCTGCAGCGCGAGCTCGTCGATCGTCGGCAGATCGCTCGGGTCCGAGACCACGATGACGAGCGATTGCCCTTCGCGCCGGTACGGCACGAAGTTGTAGCGCAGCATCAGCTCCGCCGGAATGCTGCGGAACAGCTCGTGATCGATCTGGAACTGCTCGAGGTCGACGAACTCGAGGCGATAGCGATCGGCGCGGCGGCGCGCTTCGGTCTGTTCCGCCACGGCGTTGAACGACACGGTCATGGGCTCACCGCGCTGGACAGCTCGAACAGCGGCAGATACAGCGCCAGCAGCAGCACGGCCACCACGAGACCCATCACCACCAGCAGGATGGGCTCGACCATCGTGACGAAGCGGCCCAGCGCCGTTTCGTTCTCCTCCTG
>JALYRV010000006.1:0-5164 GCA_030855205.1 Acidobacteriota bacterium
CACCGTGTCAGCGCGCGGGCATCGTGGGCCGTGTCGAGTGCGGCATGTTGACGGTCCTCGAGAATCGAGCGGCGCCGCAGGGCCGGCGTCTCACCCTCAATGTCGTGATCGCGCGCGCGCCGGTGGGCGCCGCGCAGGGAGCGGTGTTCTTTTTCACTGGCGGGCCCGGCAGCGGCGCGGCAGGCAGCGCCGGTTTCCTGTCGGGGCAGATGGCGGACGTGCGGCGCACGCGCGACCTGGTGTTCCTCGATCACCGCGGCACTGGCCGGTCGCATCCGCTCGCGTGCGCGCCGCGCACCGATCCGGCTGCGTTGTTCACGCCTATGTTCGGCGCGGCCGAAACGGCGCGCTGCCGGCAGCGGCTCGAGGGTTCGGCGGACCTGGCGCGCTACACGACGACGGACGGCGCGCGCGATACCGAGGATCTGCGCGCCGCGCTCGGCTACGAGCGGATCGATCTGCACGGCTCGTCGTACGGCACGCGGTCGGCATGGGCGTATGCCTCACGCTATCCCGCGCGCACGCGCGCCATGGTGCTGCACGGACTCGCGCCACCCGGGTTCCATGTGCCGATGCCCTTCGGGCGCGGGCTCGACGTCGCGCTCGACGGGGTGATTGCGGACTGCGCGGCGGACCGCGCATGCGCGGCGCGTTTTCCGGCGCTTCGCCGCGATGTCGCGAACGCTTTCGATCGCCTCAGGCTCAGGCCGGCGCGCGTGAAGGTCGCGTTCGGGGACGGTGAGGTCGAGGCGTCGCTCTCGCACGGGGAGTTCTCGGAAGCCGTGCGCTATCAGTTGTACACGGTGGCGGGGGCCGCGGCGCTCCCCTCGATGCTGTCGCGGGCGGCCGCGGGAGACTATGCGGCCCTGGCGCAGAGATCGGTCGAGAACGCGCGGGGGCTCGAGCGCCAGATCAGTCGCGGCATGATGCTGTCGGTGACGTGCGCGGAGGACGCGCCCTTCATGTCGGCCGCGGCGGTGCGCGCGGCGGCGGCCGGCACGCGGCTCGGCGACTATCGCATGCGCCAGCAGATCGCCGCGTGTCGCGAGTGGCCGCGGGGTGAGCCGCTCGGCGAGGATTTCGGGCGCACGCTGCAGACGCCGGCGCTCGTACAGGCCGGCCAGTTCGATCCCGCGACGCCGCTCGAGTGGGCCAGGCGCGCGATGCGGCTGCTGCCGAACGGCCGTCTTCTCACCGTCCCTCACGGCGCGCACGATTTCAGCGGGCTAGGCGTAGACGACTGCATCCGGCGCGTGACGAATGCGTTCCTCACGCGCGGCCATGCGCGCCGGCTCGACACCGGCTGCGTCGCCGCGGCGACGCGCCCGCCCTTCGATCTGCGCTAGGCCTGGTCCGGCGCGCGCCTAGAGCGCCGCCTTCTTCTTGAGCGCCTCGAGCTCGGCGACGAGATCGTTGTAACGGCGGATCGCCTCGTTGTTGACGCGCGCATCGGCCGCGTTGCTCACGCGCCCGACCGCCGCGAGCTGGTCGTTGAGCATCGGCTGCGGGTACGCGTAGCCCGTGTCGGTCACCAGCGCCTTGCGCACGGCCGCCAGTGCTGTCTGCCGCTCGCCCGTGGCCGCCTTCATCGCCGCATCGACGGCCGCCGTGAACCGCCGCGCGTCATCCATCGTGGCGCGCAGCTTCATGTTGAAGTCGTGCTGCTGCTGCAGATCGGCCTGCGTGATGCCGTCTTTCGGCAGACGCGGATCCATGCGGATCTCCAGCGGCTGCGTTTCCGTCCATGAGCCGGCCGTGAGACGCACCTGATAACGCCCCGGCACGACGAGCACGCCGGCGTCGTTCTGAAGGTTCCACGAGTAGCGGTTGCCGCCCGCCGATGCCGTCAACGGCGGCGCGCCGCCGCGTCCGGTCTGCGGTGCGCGCATACCCTGCGTGACCTGCGTGGTCTGCGCCGGCCCGCCGCCGCGCACGCTGCGGATGACGGTGCCCTTGCCGTCGAGCACCTCGAGCGTCACGCCCGCGTCGGGCGCGGCCGCGAAAGCGTAGTCGATGATCGCGCCCGGCCCCGGATACTCGGGCTCGCCAGGTCCGCCGGTCATTGCAGCCATGCGCGTGCGATACGCAGGCGACGGCTTGAACATGCGGCTGCCGCCGCCGGCCGCGAGCTGATGCAGCCGCGAGGCGTCATCCAGAATCCAGATCCCGCGCCCCATCGTCGACACCACGAGGTCCGTGCCGTGCACCTTGAGATCGGTGATGGGCGTGACGGGCAGATTCAGATTGAACGGCTGCCATCTCGCGCCGTCGTTGAACGAGACGAAGAGTCCGAACTCCGTGCCGGCGTAGAGCAGGCCGTCGCGATTCGGATCCTCGCGGATCAGGCGCGTCGGTGAATCCGCAGGGATGCCGTTCTTCCCGTCGGTGAGCCGCCGCCAGGTTGCGCCGTAATCGCGGGTCGCGTAGATGTACGGCGTGAAGTCGTTCATCAGGTAGCGGTACACGGCGATGTACGCCGACCCCTTCCGGTGCGGTGACGCGTCGAGCGTCTGCACGCGGCCGCCGGGAGGAAGGTCCTTCGGCGTGACGTTCGTCCACGTCTTGCCTCCGTCGCGCGTGACGTGTACCGGCCCGTCGTTCGCGCCGGTCCAGATCACGCCCTTCTCGATCGGCGACTCCTCGATCGCATAGATCGTGGAATAGACCTCTTCACCGGTGATATCGCGCGTGATCGGCTCGCCCGAGATGCCCTGATAGTCGTGCTGGTTTGCGGTGAGATCGCCGCTGATGATCTCCCAGTCGAGCCCGCCGTTGCGCGTCATGTGCAGCATCTGCGAGCCGTGGTAAATCACGTTGGAATCGTGCGGCGACATCTCGAATGGCGAGACGCGCTGAAACCGGTACTTGATGTCGCGCGACGCGTGGCCATACCGGTTCTGCGGATAGACCCAGTTGCTCTGTTCCTGACCCGTGACGAGACTGAGCCGGTAGAACTCACCCTTGCACACGCCGAAGACGATGTTCGGATCGTCGATCTTGGGGCGCACCGGCCCGGTCTCGCAGCCGGGCCCGTTGTAGAGCAGCTGCAGCGGATCGTCCTGGCGCCCCTGATACGGCGACTTGCTCGGGATGATCAGCGGCGCGCCGGTGTCCTGTTGCGAGGCATACACGCGGTACGGAAACTGGTTGTCGGTGTCGACCATGTACAGCTCCGACGTCTGCTGGTTCCACTGCGTCGACCAGGTGTTCCCGCCGTCGAGCGACACGTTTGCGCCGCCGTCGTTCGACTGAATCATGATGCTCGGGTTGTCGGGGTTGAACCACATGCCGTGGTTGTCGCCGTGCGGCGTCGAGACGTTGCGCCAGGTCTTGCCCCCGTCGGCCGACTTGACCAGTGACAGGTTATTGACCCAGACCGTCTCCGGATTCTTCGGGTCGACGTCGACGTAGATGTAATAGAACGGACGGCCGAGCAGCCGGCTGTCGCTCGACACCTTCGTCCACGAGGCGCCGCTGTCGTCCGATCGATAAAGCCCGCCCTGATTCTGGTCAGCTTCGATGAGCGCGTAGACCGTCGACGGCTTCGAGCGCGCGATGTCGATGTCGATCTTGCCGATCGTTCCGGTCGGCAGCCCTTTCGCAGCGGTGGTGAGGTGCGTCCACGTTTCGCCGCCGTCGGTGGTCTTGTAGATGCCGGTCTGCTTCGCGGGGCCGCCGCTCATGATCGTCCACGGCTTGCGTTCGGCCTGCCACGCGCCCGCGTAGATCTCCTGCGGGTTGTCGGGATTCATCGCCAGCGCCACCGCGCCGACCTTGTCGTTGATGAAGAGCACCTTGCTCCAGGTGCGGCCGCCGTCTTTCGTGCGGAACACGCCGCGCTCCGCGTTGGGGCCGAAGGGGGAGCCAAGGGCTGCCGCGTACGCGACGTTGGCGTCGCGCGGGTGAATCTCGAGCGCGCCGATCTGGCCGGCGTCGCGCAGGCCGATGTGCGTCCACGTCCTGCCCGCGTCGGCCGATCGATACATGCCACGCCCGATGATCACGTTGCTGCGGATGGCGGCACTGCCGGTGCCGGCGTAGATCACGTTCGGGTCCGACTCAGCCACCTCGAGCGCGCCGATCGACGCCGTCTCGAAGAATCCGTCCGAAACGTTGGCCCATGTGTGTCCCGCGTCGGCCGTCTTCCAGACCCCGCCGCCGGTCGCGCCCATATAGAAGGTGTGCGGCTGCGATCGGTGCCCGGCCACGGCCGTCACGCGCCCGCCGCGATAAGGGCCGATGCTCCGCCAGCGCAGGCCGCCAAAGTGCGTCGCGTCGACAGCCGCCGCGGGCGGGGCGGTCTGGGCGAGCGCCGCGGCGCCGCCAATCGTCACAAGGGTCGCAAGGGCCAGGAATCTCATTGAGCGCATAACGCGGATTCTACGCGAACGGAACTTTGAACCTCGAACTTCCAACTTCGAACATCGGTGCCGGAACGACGTAATATCCCGCATGCTCTTAACGCTTCTTCTCTCCCTCGTTTTCCAGCAGACCCCGGCCGTAAACGCGCAGTCCCTCTGGGATGCGGCGAAGGCGGGGGACAAGGCAGGCGTCGAGCGCGCCCTCGCGGCCGGCGTTCCGGTCGATGCAGGTACCCGCTATCAGCAGACGGCGCTGATGTTCGCCGCCGAGAAGGGGCACCTCGCGATCGTCGAGCTGCTCGTCTCCAAGGGAGCTAACGTCAATCAGAAGGACAGCTTTTACGGCATGACGCCGATCGGGACGGCTCTGCAGGGCGGCCACGCCGACGTGGCCCGGGTGCTCGTCGAGAAGGGCTCCGACAACGCCAACGCCGTGTTGTCCCTCGGCATTCGCCTGAAGAACGCCCCCCTCGTCACCGCCGCGCTCGCGAGCCCGAAGCTCGATACGGCCGCGCTCGGCGGGGCGGTCACCGCTGCAGAACTCGCGGGCGACGCCGCAATCATCGCGATGGTCAAGGACGCGGCGGCGAAGGCTCCGCCGGCGGCCGCGCCGAGCTACGTCGTGCCCCCGGCGCTCATGCAGACGTACGCGGGTTCGTACCGCAGCGAAGATCAATCGATGACGGCCATCGTCACCATCCAGGGGGGCAAGCTTGCCGTCTCGATGGGCGGCCAGGCGCCGCTCCTGCTCAAGCCGAGGGCGGAAGGGGTGTTCGAGCTCGAAGTCGCGGCGACCAGCACGG
>JALYRV010000006.1:5174-35525 GCA_030855205.1 Acidobacteriota bacterium
CGGTGGCATTCGCCGGCCGGGCCGGCACCATCGAGCGCATGAACATCAATTCCCCGCAGGGCGGAATGTCCCTCCCGCGTGTCGTCGCAGGCGCACCGGCGGCGACCACCGCGCCGGCTGCCGCCGCGGCAGGCGCGGCCTCTCCCGAGGAGCTCGCCACCCTCAAGACACCCGCGCCGCTCGCGTCCGCGCGGCCGTGGCCGTCGTTCCGCGGCGCCAACGCATCGGGTAACGCCGACGGACAGGGCGCACCGATCGAGTGGGACGTGAAGGCCGGCAAGAACCTCAAGTGGCGCACCGAGCTGCCGGGCATGACCAACGCGAGCCCGCTCGTCTGGGGCAATCACGTGTACGCCATCACCGCCATCAGCAGCGCAAACGATCGCACGTTCAAGACCGGCAACTACGGCGACGTCGCGTCGGTCGCCGACATGTCCGAGCACACCTGGAAAATCTACGCGCTCGACGCCGCCACGGGAGCCATTGCATGGGAGCGCGAGATCTACAAGGGCCTGCCCAGGGTCAAGCGCCACACCAAGTCGAGCCAGGCCAACTCCACGCCCGTCACCGACGGCCGCCGCATCGTCTCGGTCTTCGGCTCGATCGGCCTCCTTGTCGCGCACGACATGACCGGCAAGGAGATCTGGCGCAAGGACATCGGCGTGATCGACAGCGGCTGGTTCTTCGACGCCGGCATGCAGTGGGGCCACTCGAGCTCGCCGATCATCTACGAGGGCAACGTCATCGTGCAGGCCGACCAGCAGAAGGCCTCGTTCATCGCCGCCTACGACCTCGCCACCGGCAAGGAAGTCTGGAAGACGATGCGCGACGATGAGATTCCGACGTGGGCGACGCCGACGGTCGCGAAGGGCCCGAAGGGGGACGAGATCGTCACCAACGGCACCAAGGTGCGCGGGTACGACGCGAAGACGGGCGCGCTGTTGTGGACGCTCGGACCCAACTCCGAGATCACGGTCGGCACGCCGGTCGTCGAGGGAGGACTCGCGTACGTCACAGGCGGCTATCCGCCGGTGCGCACGGTGTACGCGGTGAAGATCGGCAGCCGCGGCGATCTGACGATGCCGAAGGGCACGACGTCGAGCGAGTCGATTCAGTGGAGCAACAACGAGGGCACGTACATTCCCTCGCCGATCGTCTATCGCGGCCTCGTCTACCTGTTCAACAACAACGGCATCCTGACGGCGTTCAACGCCGAGACGGGCGAGCGCGTGCTGCGCTCGCGCGTGGGGGGCGGCGGCGCGTTCTCCGGATCGCCGATTGCGGCCGACGGGAGGCTCTACTTCACGAGCGAAGACGGCGACGTCTTCGTCGTCAAAGCCGGCGCGCCGTATGTGGAGATCGCGAAGAACCCCGTGGGTGAGGTGATCATGTCGACGCCGGCCGTGTCGAACGGAGTCATTTACATCAGGACGCTCGGGGCGGTGGTGGCGATCGGGAAGTGAAACGTAAATCGTAAATCGTAAATCCCGCTAATATCCCCACATGCTCAAGCTCATTCCCGCCGTGTCTGGCGCGCTCATCCTGACTCTGTCCTTGTCTGTGTCGGGGGCTGCGCAGGCGCAGACTCCTGCGCCGGCCCCGCCGCCCGCCGGGCGGCCTGCGGCGAAGCTGCCGTCCATTGAAGACAAGACCGCGAGCCTGAAAAAGATCGACGGTTACTTCCCGCTCTACTGGGACGACACCGCCGGCACGCTCTGGATGGAGATTCCGTCGTTCGGCACCGAGGTGCTGTACGTGACGTCGCTGTCGGCCGGTCTCGGGTCGAATGACATCGGCCTCGATCGCGGACAGCTGGGCGGCACGTCGATCGTGCGCTTCGAGCGGGTCGGACCGAAGATCCTGATGGTCCAGCCGAACTACGACTACCGCGTCACGACCGACAATCCGTACGAGCGGCGCGCGATGGAAGAGGCGTTCGCGAAGTCGACACTCTGGGGCTTCACCGCCGCGGCCGAGTCCGGCGGCAAGGTGCTGGTCGAGCTGACCGATTTCCTGCTGCGCGACGTGCACGGCGTCACTGCGCGACTGCGTCCCGCGGTCTACCGTCTCGAGCGCTCGCGCAGCGTCGTCAACATGGAGCGCACGAAGGGCTTTCCAAAGAATACGGAGATGGACGTCACGCTGACGTTCGTGACCGACGCGCCGGGCGCCGGGCCAGGACAGCAGGGAGGGCGCATCGGTGACGTCGCGCCTTCTGCCGAAGCCATCACGCTCGGCCAGCATCATTCGATCGTGGAGCTTCCCGGGCCCGGCTACGAGCCGCGGGAGTACGACCCGCGCTCGGGCTTCTTCGGGATGACGTATGCGGACTACTCGACACCGCTCGGGCAGCCGATGGTCAAGCGGTTCTCGAACCGTCACCGTCTCGAAAAGAAGGATCCGCGTGCGGCGGTGAGCGAGGCGGTCGATCCGATCGTGTATTACCTCGATCGCGGCACGCCCGAGCCGATTCGATCGGCGCTGCTCGACGGCGCGCGCTGGTGGAACCAGGCGTTCGAGGCCGCGGGCTATCGCAACGCGTATCGCGTGGAAGTGATGCCGGAAGGCGCCGACATGCTCGACGTCCGGTACAACGTCATTCAGTGGGTGCACCGGTCGACGCGCGGCTGGAGCTACGGCAGCTCCGTCACCGATCCGCGCACGGGCGAAATCATCAAGGGACACGTGACGCTCGGTTCCCTGCGCGTGCGGCAGGACTACATGCTGGCGGAAGGGCTGCTCTCGCCCTATCAGAACGGCACGGAGACGCCGCCGGAGCTCGCGCGCATGGCGCTGGCGCGGCTGCGCCAGCTCTCGGCCCACGAGGTCGGGCACACGCTCGGCATCAACCATCAGTACTACAACAGCACCGGCGGGCGAATCTCGGTGATGGACTACCCGCACCCGCTCGTGCAGCTGCGCGCCAACGGCACGATCGATCTCGCCGACGCGTATGCCGACGGCATCGGCGAATGGGACAAGGTCGCCATCCGCTGGGGCTATCAGGATTTTCCGGCAGGCATCGCGCCGGCCACTGAGCGCGCCGCGCTCGACAAGATCATCGCGGACGCCGAGGCGAAGGACCTGCGCTTCATGACGAACCAGGACACCGACCTGACGCCGCAGGCCGATCAGTGGGCGCTCGGCACCGACATGACGGCGGAGCTCGAGCGCATGATGCAGGTGCGGCGCGCGGCGCTGAGCCGGTTCGGGGAGAACGCGATCCAGCGGGGCACGCCGCTCGCGATGATCGAAGAGACGCTCGTGCCGCTGTACCTGCACCACCGCTACCAGGTCGAGGCGACGGCCTCGGCAATTGGCGGTCAGCGCTACAGCTATGCAATGCGCGGCTATGGGACGGGCGATCCGGTCAAGTGGGTGGGCGCCGCCGAACAGCGCGCCGCGCTCGATCTCATCCTGTCGACGATTCGTCCGTCGGAGCTGGCGCTCCCGAAGGCGCTCCTCGATCGCATTCCGCCGAGGCCGAGCGGGTACGGCCGATCGCGCGAGACGTTCCCGCGCTTCACAGGCGGCGCGTTCGATCCGATCGCGCCCGCCATGGTCGCCGCGCAGCACACGCTCTCGTTCATGCTCACCCCGGCGCGTGCCGCGCGTCTCGTCGCGCAGCATGCCGTCGATCCGTCACTGCCCGGGCTGCGTGACGTGCTCGGGCGCGTCCGCGAGTCGATCTTCACCGCTCCCGCGAATCCCTACGAAGCGGAGATCGCGCGCGCCGTCCAGCGCGTGGCGGCCGAGCAGATCATGTCGCTTGCCGCAAGCGCCGACATGCCGCAGGTGCGCGCGGAAGCGTTTGCCGCGCTCATCGGGCTCACGGGCGGCGTGACCGGCGCGTCGGATCCCGCGTGGCAGGCGCATCAGCTGCTGCTTGCGTCCGACATCAAGCGCTTCATGGAACGCCCGATGGAGCCCACACGCGTGATTCCGATCCCGCAGCCGCCGCCCGGCGCGCCCATCGGCGACCCGGGGATGCTCTACTGCGACCACGGCGATGAATGGCTGATGCTGGGTCTCTGGCGCGACCGGTTCTGAAACGCTCGCGGCCGCGATCCAGTAGTCCCCTCTGAGGAGATCGTCAATGCGAAAGGTCCTGCTCACTGTTCTCGCCGCCGCCTGCGGGGCGGTTGTCGTGTCTGCCGACAACTGGCCGCAGTGGCGAGGTCCTGATCTGAACGGCGTCAGCGCGGAAGTCGGCCTGCCACGCACGTGGTCTGCGACCGAGAACATCGCCTGGAAGCTTCCGATGCCGTCGCGCACGGGCGCGACTCCCATCATCTGGGGCGACCGCATCTTCCTCAACGTCGCCACCGCCGAGTTCACGGGCGGCCTCGAGCTGTGGGCCGTCGATCGCACGAAGAAGACGGTGCTGTGGAAGCGTCCGCTCGCCGGCGGCAACAAGCAGGCGCGCAAGCAGAACATGTCGTCACCGTCGCCCGTCACCGACGGCCGCATGGTGTGGGCCATGACGGGCGTCGGCGTGCTCAAGGCGTTCGACTTCGCCGGCGTGGAGAAGTGGTCGCGCGACATCCAGAAGGAGTACGGCGCCTTCGGCCTCAACTGGGAATACGCCTCGTCGCCGCTGCTGACCGGCGGCGATCTGATCGTGCAGGTGCTGCACGGCATGAAGACCAACGACCCGTCCTACGTGCTGCGCATCGATGGGGCGACCGGCAAGACCGAATGGAAGGTGGATCGCCCGACTGCCGCCATCAACGAGTCCCCCGACTCCTACTCGACGCCCGCCCTCGTCACGCGCGGCCGCGCGTCCGAGATCCTCATCACCGGCGGCGACGTCGTCACCGGCCACGATCCTGCGAGCGGCAAGGAGATCTGGCGCGTCGACGGACTCAACCCGCAGAACAACGGCGCCTATCGCATCGTGGCGTCGCCCGTCGTATGGCAGGGGACCGCGATCATTCCGACGCGCGTGCGCCCGATGCTCACGCTCGACGTCGGCGGCCGCGGCACGGGCACGCCGAAGACGCTGTGGAGTTTCGATCAGGGGCCTGACGTGCCGACGCCGGTGACCGACGGCACGCTGGTCTACATCGTGCGCGACAACGGCAACGCCTTCGCGGTGGATCTGAAAACGGGGGCCACCGTCTACGGCCCGGAGCGCCTCACGCCAGGCACTTACAGCGCGTCACCCGTGCTCGCCGATGGCCACATCTACGTGACGAACGAAGACGGCCTTACGTCGGTCTACAAGGCCGGACCGAAGTTCGAGCCGGTCGCGCAGAATGCCCTCGGCGACTACTGTCTCAGCTCGATCGCCGTGTCGCAGGGACAGTTGTTCCTGCGCACCACAGGGCATCTCTGGGTGATTGGGGACCGCCGCAAGTAGGGACAACCTTCAGGTTGTCCGTGAGGTTGTCCGTCACGTGGTCCGTCAGGCCTATCGCAGCAGATCGAGTACGCGGCTGATCTTGATCGTGAGCGATCGGTCCGACCTGTCCGCGAACCGTGGCTCCCGTCCTGTCTCGAAGATATCGTCGGTCAGCTGCGTGTCGTTATAGACGATAAAGAGGCCGGTGTTGGCGTTCTGGAGCCAGGCGAACCGCGCGTTGAGCGACCAGAGGCGCGCCGCGGTGTTGTACTGCGCCAGGCTTTGCACGAACATGCGCGGCGTGAACGAATAGCTCACGCGCGATCGCACGAGATTCGTCACGAACCTGCCGAGCGGCAGGTCCACGTCGTTGCGCGAGAAGGTCAGTTCGGTCGCGAAGGCGCTGCCGGCGCGCACGCGCACCGTGTGCGACTGTGAGAATCTGTCGCCGCCGAAGTACCCGCCGATGGTAATCCGGTTGCTGTAGGTCACCGGCTTGGAGCGCGGCGTGAAGCCGACGATCTGCACCTCGCGGTGATCGTAGGTGCCCGGTGTCACCGGCACGCCGCTGATCGTGAACGGCCGCACCACGCCTTCGCGGGTCAGGTTCACGCCGGTGTGCACCTCCCAGCCGCTTCTGAACTCCCAGTGATTGTCGAAGTGCGCGTAGCCGGTTTCCTGGAAGCCGTCGGGGTTCCAGTATCCGCGATAGGAAAAATGGGGGCGAAGCTCCTGAATGCCGATGAAGCGGGCCGGACGGATGCGGTGCAGCGTCAGGACCTCCGGTTTGCGCCAGCCGTTGCGGCGGGTCAGGAACCCGACCTCCGGATTGAAGTCGCGCCCGGTCTGGGTGTAGCTCGCGATCAGATCCCATGACGGCGCCGTGCGCTGGGCCGTTACCTGGGACGCGGCCTGCGACCCCTGCCGTCCCGGCGTGAACGTGCGCGCGGCGAAGCCGGAGAGCAGTCCGTATTTTCCGATCCCCCAGCGTCCGTCCACGGCAAGCGAGCGGTTGTAGTCGCCGGCGTCTGCCTCCCGTTCGGTCGCCTGGCGGTTCACGAACATCGCGCCGACGGCCGAGCGGTTCGGCAGGTCGCGCTTCACGCGGCCCACGGTGAAGTTGTTCGGCACCGCGACCCGGTCCACTGTGCCGGTCTGCATGTTGAGCAGGCCCACGGTGACGCCGCCCACGCGGCCCGACAGCCGCGCGCCGCCCAGGATCGGAATCTGCTCTCCGCGCGGGCCGATTCCGATGCTGCGGCTGAAAAAGATCTCGGCCTCGGCCGCGCTGCCGACGCTGAAGAGTCCCGCGTTTTCGAGAAAGAACGGTCGCTTCTCGGGAAAGAACAGCGTGAATCGATCGAGGTTGACCTGCTGCTCGTCGACTTCCACCTGCGCGAAGTCGGTGTTGAGCGTCACGTCGAGCGTCAGGCTCGGCGTCACGCTGTATTTGACGTCGAGGCCTACCTCACCTTTCGTGAGCGTGTCCTGCGCGGCAATCTCATTGCGCGCCAGGCCGAGCACGTAGGGAAAAATTTTCAGGTTGCGCTGCTGGGCAATCTGCAATCCCGTGAGCGCGCCGGCCATCGACAGGCGGTTCAGATCGTACTGCCGCGGCAGTTCGGCCCAGAATCCCGACTCGTTCCTGCGCCGGATCGTCCGCTGCACGTTGAGGCCCCACTCCTGGGTGGCGGCGTCCGGATAGCGGAGCGTGCGGAACGGGATCGCGAACTCCGCGCTCCAGCCCGTGCCGTCGGTCGTCGTGGCCACGCGCCACGTCCCGTCCCAGTTGATGTTGAAGCCGCCGCCCGATCCGCCGGCCTGGCCCGACGTGAAACTGCCGCCCTGTCCCTCGTTGACGACCTGCGCGTCGTACTCCAGCCCGGAAGGGCTCGTCCCGAAGACGAATCCGCTCTGGCGATCGCGATACGTGTCGAGAATCAGCCGGATGCTGTCGGTGTCGTCGAGGGCGCCGTCGCGCTTCGGGTTGGCCGTGACGATCCCCGCGGGATCGCGATCGAAGCAGATGACGCCGACATAGATCGTCGTGTCGGTATAGACGATGCGCACTTCGGTGCGCTCTGACATGGGCGCGCCTGCGCTGGGCGCGATCTGGCGGAAGTCCCCGCCGGCCGGCGCGGCGTCCCATGCCGGATCGCCCGCCACGCGCCCGTCGAGCACAGGCGGCTGCGCGACCTTGACAGCGCCAAGCGAAGGACGCGGACTGAGCGTCTGCGCGTCCGCTGCGCCTGCGAATAAGGCCGCGAGCACCACGGCGCGAGCGGCACAAGCGACCGCCCGAACGTTCCGACCCCCGAATCCACGACCGATCATGCCGGTGGCTTGAAGTAGAGCACCATCGCTGCGCCGACCGACACCATCACCATTCCCACGAAGAGCAGGGGATTGGGCGTGACCTTGGGCGGGTGCATGTACATCGTGAAGAGCGCGTTGATGACCGGCGCGCCACCGAAGACCAGCGGCATCACGTAGGTCGGCACACCGCCCGCGCGGAACGCGTAGATGATGCAGAGCGCGCCGATCGCGCCGAGCAGGCCGCCGCCAACGGCGCCGATGACGCCGTCCATGTTGAAGCCGCGCACGTTGAGCTGCCCCTGTGAGGCCAGCGCAATGACCGGCACGATCACACCCACCAGGAAGTACGCCACGCCCACGCAGAGCAACGCGCGGAACGGACTTCCGAGTTTGACCTGCCCTTGATGGAGCATCGGCCCGTAGATGCCCCACGACAACGCCGCGCCGATTGCGAAAAACGCCCAATGCATGCAGGAAGTATAAACTCGCTTCTTCCATGCGCGCGTTTGCCCTGTCGCTCTCCGTGCTCGTGCTGTATCTGCTGCACCAGGATTTCTGGTTCTGGCGCGCCACGCGGCCGCTCGTCTTCGGGGTGCTCCCGATCGGCCTCTTCTACCACGTCGTCTACTGCCTCGCGTGCGCGGGGATGATGTGGGCGCTGGTCAGGTTCGCCTGGCCTGAAGGGCTCGAGGAATGATTCCGGCCCTGATCGTTTTCACCTATCTCGCGATCGTGCTCTACATCGGCATGTTCGCGTTCAGGAAGCAGCAGCGCGGCGCGACGGCGGAGGAGTTTTTCGTCGCCGGGCGATCGCTGGGGCCGGTGGTGTTCCTGCTGTCGCTGTTCGGCACGAACATGACGGCGTTCACGATCCTCGGATCGGCCGGGCATGCGTTCGGCAACGGCATCCTGACGTTCGGCCTCATGGCGTCGGCGTCGGCGTTCGTGATCCCGCTCTGCCTGTTCCTCTTCGGCACGCGCATCTGGGCGCTCGGGCGCCGCTTCGGGTTCATCACGCCCGTGCAGATGTACCGCGATCGCTGGGAGTGCGGTCACATCGGCACGTTCATCTTCGTGCTGCAGGCGGCCCTGCTCGTGCCGTACATCATCATCGGCGTCATGGGGGGCGGCACGGCCCTCTCCGCGCTGTCGGGAGGCGTCGTGCCGTACTGGGCCGGCGGCGCCATCGTCGCGCTCGTCGTCATGAGCTACGTGTTCATGGGCGGCATGCGCGGCACCGCGCTCGTCAACGCGTTCCAGACCGTGCTGTTTCTCAGCTTCGGGTTGATTGCCGTCATCTTCATTGGATGGCGCAGCGGCGGGTTCTCCGGCGCCATCGAGCGCATTGCGGCGTCGCCCGATGCGTGGCTGCTGACGCGCGAGCGCGTGTCGCCGTGGTACTTCTTCGCTTACTCGCTGATTCCCTTGTCGACGATCGCGTTTCCCCACATCTCGATCTTTTGCCTGACCGCGAAGCGCATGAAGGAGTTCAAGCGCACGATCGTCCTGTATCCGATCTGCATTCTCGCGATCTGGCTGCCGTGCGTGTTTCTCGGCGTCTCGGCCAACGGCATGCGCGGCGTGCCGGCGATCGACGCAAAGCTCGAGGCGCGTGCCGCGCTGGCCTCTCCCACGCTCGCGCCGGATGAGCGCGCCTCACTGCGCCGTCAGGCCGCGGGCGACGATGTCGTCATCGTGCTGCTCGACCACTACGCACCCCTGTGGCTGGCGGGGCTGCTCGGCGCCGGCATCATGGCGGCCGTCATGGCGAGCGACTCCCAGATTCTCGCGCTGTCGACCATGTTCACCGAGGACGTGTTTGCGTATTACGGCGGCAAGCGCCGGTTTGGCGAAGCCGCGCAGGTGGCCACCGGCCGCGCGTTCGTCGTGCTCGTGACGGCGGCGGCCTACGTCATCGCGATTCGCGCCCCGCAGTCGATCTTCGATCTCGCCGTCCAGTACGCGTTTACCGGCTTCGCCGCGCTGGTGCCGTTGCTGGTGGGAGCGCTCTTCTGGAGGCGCAGCACCAAGTGGGGCGCGCTGGCGGTGGCGGTGTGGACGGCATCGGTCGTACTGGGAATCGCGATCTTCCAATCCTTTGTGCCTGCGCCTCCGCCGGGTCGTGAAGTTATCGCGTGGAGCCTGGACGGGGTCACCATCTTGTCGCGCGTCGCTTCCGGCACGGCGATCTTCGGCCTGTTGCCTGTGGTGACCGCGACGATTGGCTCCGCGGTCCTAATGTGGTTGGTGTCGCTCGCGACACCACCCACGAATGCGGCTACAGTGGCGAGGTATTTCCCTGGAGCCCGGGGCCTGGGGCCTGGGGCCTGGGGCGTGAAATGACCGCCGTTCAACCCTTCGCGCTCTGCAACCTGGTTCGAGGTGCCGTTCGTGAACTGGAGCACCGCAGGCGGCGATCTCAGAGCCGCACACTTCATCGGCCTTCACGCGCTGCAGGCGCTGCCGATTCTCGGATGGGTGCTCAGCAGAAAACGTCACGACGCCGGCGTCACCACCGTTCGTATCGTCGCGCTCGTGTGGGGAGTGTTCTTCGCGGGATTGCTGTGGCTCGCCGTCTCGGGACATCCCGTCGTGTCCATGTAAACCCTGGCGCGCCTACGTGAATAACCTCACGTCAGCAGCGACTGCCAGGGGAACATCACCATATGGATCAGTCCCGCCGTGGCGACATAAGTGCATTTCAAGCGGACGGCGCCTTCGGGACATTCCGCCAATCCGAGTATTGTGAGGAGTAGTGCGAAACCCACGACGGGCAGGAGAAGGTACGTTCCTAGGATGAACCCGAGCAGGGCGACGTGCCTGGCGCGCTCCATGCGCTCAGACGGGATTAGGTGCAGAACCGCAATGCTCGCTTCTACCCCCACGCCGACCCACGCCATCCCCAAGGCTACAAACCTTAATGTCTTGTAGTCGGGAAGCGAGGCTATTCCGGCATGATCAGGCAAAGTAATGAGGCGCTGCAGAACCGCGCTCTGCGTGCGCACCTCCTCGACTGACATCCCCGCAATCCAAGCGCTAAAGTGCTGGGTTCTTGGATCATCGAGCAGCTGCAAATAGAAGAATGCCCCGCTCAGATAGTCACCTGAAATGAGTTTCCACACGACCGCAAATGTAAAGACGCTTGCGATCAGGGCGCGAGCCGCGCGCTGCAACTCGCGCGGCCGCGCGGCGACGAGCGCGCAGGCCATGAGCCAGTACGTCATCAGAAACTGGTGATTGTCCGCTTGGTGCCAAGAGCCAATCACCTGCAGCGTCCAGCAAGTCGCCAGCACCACCCACCCGGTGCGGGACACGAGCAGCGCAGGAAGCGCCAGCATGAACGACGCACACACACATACGAATATCTGAAGAGATGTTTGACCTTTCATCGCGAGAAGGATGGCGAGAATGAGCGTAAAGCGTAGAGCGAGCGTATCGGTGGGCTCGCGGGCAACGGACGCCGCAAGCCGATCCCGCAACCCCGCCAGCCTGACATCGACTGACTCGACGAACGCGGTCAGTGCGTCCACAATCAGTACGACGCCGCTACCGTCGGGCCCGCCACTCGCCCGAGCGACGCGCGAAGCGCTTTGGGCTCGAATTGCAACTTATACACGGAGACGCTCACGTCGCGCAGACGAAAGCCCGGCCCCCTCGCGCTGCTCACAGTCGCCACGGGGCGGTGCCCGTCCACAGACGCAGCAGCGTCCGGCCTGGCGCGCGCGCTTAGGAGGAAGTCCCCGATCGCGCCGAGCCGTTGCTCCGTTGGGAACGTCAATGTCCGCATTACTTCCGCTGAGGAGAGGGGTGAAGAGCCGACGAACTCGGAAGCACTGAACCGAAGTTCATAGACGGTGCCATCTTCTGCGCGGCCTTCGAGGACGAGGATCCGCCGCGACGGATGATCGACAGAGGCAAACATGCCGAAACCCCCGCCCTTCCATGGACTGAGGGGGCCGAGATGCGCCAGGGCGAGCTGCAGGCAGCCGACCGCTATCGCCACGATCGAAGGTAGGTGTGCGACTTTGAAGACGCTGGCCCCACGAAGGTGCCCCTGCGAGGAGCCAGCCATGGATCGACTAGTCAGACAGCCGCTACAGCCGCTGCAGCCTGCAGTCCTCGCCGCCGACCGAACAGCTCGACCAGCCGGCGTTGCGGTCAACGCACTCGGTCTTACCCCACTGACCATCTGCCGCCTGTCTGCACCACTCCTCGTACAGCCACGGCCCCCAACAGTAATTGCAGTCATACGCCGCGGAGGCCGTGTCCGCCGCGAGCAGGCAGGACCCCACCATCACGCTGAACACCACGTTTCGCACTCTCAAAAGTCGCATCAATCACCGCCCTTTGTGACGCCGGCCGGATCGCCGGCGACATCGTCAACCGGTCAATTCACCGGACCGGTTCCGAGGAACCGGTCGAGTACGACGGCCAATTCCTGAGCCGGTATCGCTCCAATTAGCCGTTCTTCGAGCTTGACCCGGCCATCCGATTGCATCCTGCCGATCAACAATGTCGGCGTTGCCTTGATCTCCAAGAGCTTCCCGCTCGCGATATCCATCATCACGCTCTCGCGCCCTTCGCCTGGCAAGCAGGCCTCAAATGCCGCGCGATCGAGTCCTACTTCGATGCCGAAGGTTTGCAATTGTTTCAGTCCCGCCGCGAGTGGTTGTTCTCGCGGATCGATGTCCCGCTGGAACAAGATCCCGTGCATCTCCCAGAATTTTCCCTGTTGCCCCGCGCACGCCGCGGCTTCGGCTGTCTTGACGCCGAGCACATCCGCTGCTTTTGACGGGTAGTGACGAAACACGCGCAAGAGCTTGCCTGTCCGCACGTACTTCTCATCAATGAACGGTGCCGTGTCTCGCGTAAAAGTGCGGCAGGCAGGACAGTGAAAATCGGAGTACTCGATGAGCACTAGTCCCGTCGTCGGGGTTCCCTTGAGCGCTGACGCGTCCAGTTGAACGGGTTCGTCTGGCAGGACAGGAGGACGCGTTTCCAAGGTGGGCCCGAAGAAGCGGGCGCGGGCAACATAGCCAAGCATCGCGATGGTCACCACGAACATCACCAAAGTGACAAGCGTGTCGGCTCGCGAGGCTTTCGATTTCGGCGTCGCGTTAGTGCTGTGCGTCTCCATCTGCTGTGCCTCTGAGGCGGCATTATGGGACGCTCCAAACGCGCTTGCGCACTTAAAGGTGCCGCAATCGAGACAACCTGATCCCCATTCAGGTCACGCCGGCTAGGAGTGACGAAGGGCAGCGACTGGGCTCTGTCGCGCGGCCCGTTGTGCCGGTAAACACCCCGCAGCGAGCACGACGAGAGCCATGACCGCCGGCGCGGCGATGAACGCGACAAGGTCGAAGGCAGGCAAGCTGGCCACCGAACCGGCTAGCGCGCGCAGAACGTAGGCCGCGAAAAGTATTGCGGGAACGAGCGCAAGGCCGACCAAACTCGCCGCGTCCCGTGCGCTTTTCCATAGGATTCTCACAGGTGTAGCACCGAGGGCGGCCCGGATTGAGAACTCGCGCTCTTGCTGTGCAACCGTCTGCGCAACCGCGCCATAGACGCCGACCGTCGCCACCAAGAGTCCCGCTAATCCACACAGGCCAAGCGTCCACCCCGCCGCTCGATGAAAGTACAAGACCTCTTCTAGAATCTGCTCGAGCGAGCCTGCCGACCACACCTCGACGGTGGGGTCACTGGCGGCCACCGCCGCGGTCAAATCGTGAGTCAACTTGGCCGGTTGATGAGGGCCGCGCGCTACCATCTCCAAGGGGTAACCCGAGCGGGAGATTTGGCCGACAGGCCTGTAAACGAATGGCCGGCTTCGCCCATCTGGGATAGCTGGTCGTATATCGGCGGAGACCCCGACGACTTCCAGCCATTCGACCCGTGACCGATCCTGGCGAGACCAGAGTCCCAGCGATCTGCCGATCGGATCGAGATGCCCCCACAGCTGCGTAGCCATCGCGTGACTGACGATGGTTACTCTGCGGCTCGCCGGCGTGTCGGTTTCATCGAAATCGCGGCCCCGCAGGAGGGCGATGCCCAACGTCTCTAGAGCGCCGTCCGAAAGGTATCCCAGCGAACCTTTGGCGACAGTCGAATCATCGATAGTGGGCGCATCCTTCGCCGCAAATGTGAGTGGGCTCGAGCGCAGGTTGGTTGGGAGCAGGCTTACGAGCGCGACGTGGCCGGACGGGTTGGCCTCCCGGCCGTATTGAAGCGCACGCCGGAACAACTTGCGAGCGTGCTCGGCCTGTTCTTGGCTTGTTCTACCCTCCGAAGGATTGCCATAGCTAAATTTGACGACCGCAATGTCGCTGACCCGATATCCGAGATTAGTGAGTTCCGCGCGTGCCAGGGCGCGCAGGTGGACGGCGGCAATCACGAGAAGCGCGATCGATAGAATGAGCTGCGGGAGGAGTACTCCGAACCGCAAACGCCGGCGCGTCATTAACGATGCCCCCGCGCTCCCTCCGCCCCCCAGCAATCGGAGCACATCCACGTTCCGGGCTTGAACAGCCGGAGCCATTCCGATGACCATCCCGACGAGGAGGGAAAGGGCCGCGAGAAAGGAGATGGTTGAGAGATCCAAGCTGACGTACACGCGAAAGGGATCCGGCGACACCTTTTCATAGAACCGAATCAAACCGGCCGCGAGAGCCAGCCCCGCGCCCCCTCCGATAGTCGCGAGTATCAATCCCTCAACGAGGAGACCTCTGGCTAGGACGAAGCCACTGGCTCCGAGTGCGCGCCGTACGGCGAGTTCGCGGGTCCGCGCAGCTCCGCGAACGAGGATAGTCCCGGCGATGTTTATCGCGGCAAGCATGAGGAGACCTGCCGTGATGATCATGGCGGTCGATCCGATAACCCGCAGCTGACTCGTATTCTCTGGTTCGAACGGCGTGATGACATCCCGTGCGGCGTACATGCGGAACTCAGGAGCCGTCGCCTGACGGCCCTCGGCCTTGGCGGGCTGCTCGAGAAGCCGCGCTTGGCGTAACGAAACGCCGCTTCGTAACCGCCCAACGAGATAACCGTCAGCGCGGGCGTCGACACCGGGGTAATAGCTTGCAGGCGTTGACCAGAAGGAAGCCGGATTCCATGCTTCGGCAAGGCCCCCAAAACCCTCTGGAGCTACGCCGCTGATTCTGAAAGGCACGCCATTGAGTTGCGTAGTCCGGCCGATGATCTCCGGATCGCTTTGGTGCTTCTGTCGCCACCAAGCGTGACTGAGGACCACAGTGCGTTCTTGCTCACGGTATCCGTGCGCGAGTCCTGGCCCGAACAACATCGGCACGCCGAGCACTTGGAAATAATTCGGCGCAACGATGTCGCCGCCGATTCTTCTTGCTCCCTCGGCTTCCCCGAGTACCGCGAGCTCACGGACGTGGGAGGTCACACTGCTCATTGCGCCCGCGGACAACTCCTGAAACCTCTGGAGATCCGTGCGGCCTCCGCTGCCGCTGTAGACATAAGCGAGTTCGCCCGGGCGCATCACGCGAGGCTCTTGGAACAGTGAGGCTCGGACGATGCAAAACATCGCGGCATTCAGACCAAACCCGACGCCGAGTATTGCGGTGGCCGTGATCGTGAAGCGGCGCTGCCGTAGAAGGAGCCGCAAGGCCGCGTACAGGTCGTGTCCCACTATGTGGTTCCCTTTGCGGTCGAGCGAAAGCCTGAAGGAGTTGTGCCGTTGAGGCGCTTGAAGTGGAAGCCCAAACGTGATGTCCGGTTGTAACCGACGAGCGCTGCGATCTCTTTGGCGCTGAGCTGTGGATTGCCTAACAGTCTCTTGGCGTGCGCAATCCGGGTCTCATGGAGGTATTTCACGACCGTAGTTCCGGTAGTAGCCTTGAACCGCCGCGAAAGCTGGCGTGGAGAGGCCGTTATGCCGGTCGCGACCGCACGAAGGCCACAGGCGGCCCGGGTATGGTGTTCCCAGATGTATTCCTTCGCCCGCTCCACCAGAGAATCACAGCTGACTGCGCTAACAGCCTGGGAGGGTTGGCAGAGCGCGCCCTGAAGCCTCCGGAGCAGCCTCACGCCTTCGTAATTGAGATGCCGAACGTCTGCGGCATGGAGGATTTCGTTGACGCGTTCCAGGCGCGAATCGCGCTGGTATGCGTGTTCGTCGAGCAAGTCCGAAACGCCGGGCGCGCCCTGCTCATCTGCGAAGCAAAACTGACACACGAAGCCTCTTCTCGCTGGGGGAATCGCATCCTGTCAAGAACAGAACTTCAGTGTCAAGTACTGGGTCCGCGCTAGATTGCGCGCGCATAAATCTCGACCGGTCCTGATTCACCAAGCTCCCTCGGATTGAATGTCCCCGCCCGCTGCGTCGAAGGCGTAGCACCAAGGGGGCGTTCGATGTAGCTGTGTGGACCGCTGGCAGTGTTGGGAAATTGCGGTGCATCAGTCCCAGGTTCATCGTCTCGCTCGTGACGCCGCGCCCCAGCGCCGCGACCGTGGCCCGCTATTTCGCGCGCACGCAGAGCACCCGGCACCTGACCACATAGCATCAGGCTCACCCTGTTTCCGGCGGCTAGAACGCCCTCTCGTAAATCTGGATCGCTCCTGCGACTCCGAGCTGTCGCGGATTGAACGTCCCCGTCCACTGCGTGGCGGCCATTGCCGCGAGCTCGGGCATGTGTTCCCGGGCCGCGCCGGCGGCGCGCAGGGTTGCGGGGAAGCCGGCGGCCGATGCGGCGTGTTCGATCAGTGCGGCTGCGTGGTCCGCGCCTCCGAGCTCGGCGTACTGCCCGGCGTCATGTTCGGCGTTCCAGCGGATAACGTGCGGCAGCAGGACGGCCAGTGCGGCGCCGTGTACCGTGCCGTAACGAGCCGTCAGCGGATTCGCACAGGCATGCGCCGCACCCAGCATCGACGCTTCGATCGCCGCGCCCGCGAAGTGCGCGCCGAGCATCATGTCAGCCCGCACCCGCCCGTCGTCGGCAGACTCGATCGACCGGAGCAGCGCGGGCTCGATCAGGCGCCATGCTTCCCGCGAGAGCGCGCGCGAGACCGGCGTGCGCCGCGTGGTGACGGTGGTTTCGATCGCGTGCGCGGCGGCGTCGATCCCCGCGGCGGCACGCACAGCCTTCGGCGCGGTCGTGGTGAGATCGGGATCGAGGATGACGCCGCGGAATGCCGCCGACGGATCGCCGCACGCCATCTTCATGTGCGTCTCGGCGTCGGCAATCACGCAGTAGCTCTGCGCTTCGCTCCCCGTGCCCGCGGTGGTCGGCACGCCGATCGACGGCAGCAGCGCCCGCGCCGCTTTTCCGTAGCCGCGATAGTCCTGCATGCGGCCGCCGTTGGTGAGCAGGAAATTGATCCCCTTCGCCGCGTCGAGCGCGCTGCCGCCGCCGAGCGCGACTATCGAGTCGATCCCCAGCGACGCGGCGAATGCGCGTCCCTGTTCCACCATCGCTGAATCGGGATTGACGCCGAACCGATCGTAACGATGCACGGTCAGCCCCGCGTCGCGTAGCAGCGCTTCTCCGCGCACGTCGATGCCGGACGCGGCGAGCCCCGCATCGACGACAAGCAGCGTGGTGCGAAAACCGAGATCGTGCGCGAGCGCGCCGAGCTGTGCGATCGTCCCGGCGCCCGATAGCAGCCGCGCCCCCATCTATTCCGGCAAATCCTCAGTCGGCGGCTCGGGCAGCCAGAACGACGCGATGAAGCCGACGAGATACACGCTGAACCCGATCGCCGCGGCGATCATCGCGACTTTCGTTGGCGCATAGGCACGATCGGGTGTCACGGCGAGCGTGGCAGTCAGCCACGCGAACGACGTGCCGATCATGCGGCCGCCGATGTTGGCCGCGAAGCTCTCCCCCGTGCCGCGCAGGTGCAGCGGATACACCCGCGGCAGGTAGTTCCCCCAGAAACTGAATTGCGCGACGGTGCAGAAGCCCGCGAGGAAGATCCCGACCTGCAGCGCGCTCAGGTTCGTCGTCGCGGCCCACCAGAAGGTGAGCGGCATGATGATCAGCCCCGGCACCTGGAACAGCCGGATCAGACGGCGGCGGCTGACGATGTAGAGGGCGAGGACGGCGAGGGCGATGCGCCCGGCAAGGCCGCCGAGCTCCTGGACCTTCGTGACATCCGAGGCGATCTTCTGTTCGACGAGGCGCGCCTGCGGCGGTTTCAGACCGGCCGTCTGCTGCCTGACTTCCTGAAGGCCGGGCACGATCTGCGGGATCTGCTGGATCGCGCCGAACGCGGCGCCGTACGACATCGCGAACATCAGCGTCGTGACCAGCGTGGTGCGGCGCAGCTCCGGCGCGAAGAGCGCTGCGATGCTCGGACGCTTGAGGGTGCCGGCGGCGCGCTTGCGCTGCCACGCGGGCGACTCGGGCAGGAACGGCCGGATCAGGATCAGCGGAATCGCGGGAATCACGCCCGACATGAGCGTGTAGCGCCAGGGCGCATGCGGATCGGTGACGGTGCCGGAGCCGATCGTGAACCAGTCGAGGGCCGGCAGGTTCAGCGCGTAGGCGATGCACAAGCCGTTGACCGTGGCGACGAGCAGGCCGCCGAGCGACGAGAACGCCTGTGTGTAGCCGAGCACTTTCTCGCGCCGCTTCGGATCGGAGAAGAGCTCCGCGAGCCAGGCGACGGCGGCGACGAACTCCACGCACACGCCGATGAAGACGAGGCAGCGGAAGAAGAGGAGCCAGCCGATCGAGGTGACGAAGCCCGAGAAGAACGCACCGAAGGCGTAGAGCAGGATGCTGTAGGTCAGCACGCGGCGGCGGCCGAACAGGTCCGTCAGGTAGCCGCCCAGCAGTCCGAACACGCCGCCCGCGAACGCGGGAATGTAGAAGAGGCGGCCCACCCACATCTGGAACTCGGGCGAGCCTGGCACCGCGCCGGTCAGTTCGAGCAGCGCCGGCCGCACGATGAGCGGCAGCATGAGGATTTCGTAGATGTCGAACGCGAAGCCGATCGACGCGATGACGCAGATCAGCCACTCGGTGGTTGTCAGACCGGTTTTTGTCGAGGTCACGTCAGAAGTCTACGGTATGAGCGCGCGCAGCGTTGCATTCTCGTTTACCCTTTTCCTCATGCATCCATCACTGATTGGCGCGCTCATACTCGCGGCCGTCACGACCGCCGGCGACTATGCCTGGTTCGAGTACGGCATCAGCCACAGCCCGCTGGCCGGTGTCATTCACGGCGTCGTCCTCATGGGCACGCTTGGCGCGCTGCTCGGATGGGCAGCCGGACGCGTGGGTCTCGGTGTCGTGGGCGGCATCGTGGCCGGCGTGCTGGGCGCGGGAATGTTCTATGCCCTCTGGCGTGTGCTGGGATGGGGCGCGATGTTCGCGGCCTGGTCCGCCGTGTGGCTGGGACTGGCCGCATTCGACCATTTCGTGCTGCGCAAACATCGCGGCTCGTCGTGGGTGGTGCGGGGCCTCGCCGCCGCCGTGCTCGGCGGCGCCGCGTTCTACATGGTCTCGGGCGTCTGGACGGCCCACGCCGAACACCCGAACTACGGCTGGCACTTCGTCTCCTGGTTCATCGCGTGGTGGCCAGGACTCGCGGCGCTCACCTTCGGACGAAAGAGCGGGGAAGCATGAAAGCCGTATCGTGTCCGTCACTTTTATTCTGTATCTCGTCACGGATATCAGCCGTTCATCACTGTAAACAATCGGTTCGTCCCGTTTCGCTGAACTTTCTCTCTATGCAGGCTGGGGGCGTGGACGAATAATCCAGTCCACTGCCATGTCTTCCACAGCCCTTCTCGATGCCATCCGCAACATCACCGACTGGGAGCGTACGAGCCGCCCTGTCCTCAACCGTCCCAAGGCGACCGAGATCTTCGGATCGCTGACGTTCAACGATGAAGTGCAGAAGCGCCGGCTTCCGCGCGACGTCTATCGCTCGCTGCGCCGCACCGTGACCGCCGGCGCGGCCCTCGATCCGTCGGCCGCCGACATCATCGCGTCTGCCATGAAGGACTGGGCTGTCGAACACGGCGCCACGCACTACACGCACTGGTTCCAGCCGATGACCGGCATCACGGCCGAGAAGCACGACTCGTTTCTCGCACCCTCGGCTGAAGGCAGCCGTGCCGTCGCGGAGTTCAGCGGCAAGGAGCTCGTCAAGGGTGAGCCCGACGCGTCGAGCTTTCCGTCGGGCGGCATGCGCTCCACGTTCGAGGCCCGCGGCTATACCGCATGGGACCCGACCAGCGCGCCTTGGCTGCTCGTCGGCGTCAACGGCACCACGCTCGTCATTCCCAGCGCGTTCGTGAGCTGGACCGGCGATTCGCTCGACAAGAAGACGCCGCTGCTGCGCTCGATCGAAGCGCTCTCGAAGCAGGCCGTACGCATTCTGCGTCTCTTCGGATCGAATGCCGAGCGCGTGATGACCACGTGCGGGCCCGAGCAGGAGTATTTCCTCATCGACCGCAGTTTCTATTTCGCACGTCCCGATCTGATCAACGCCGGCCGCACGCTCTTCGGCGCCCGCCCGCCCAAGGGACAGGAGCTCGAGGATCAGTACTTCGGCTCGATTCCCGAGCGCGTGCTCGCCTTCATGCATGAAGTCGAGACGGAGCTCTACAAGGTCGGCGTGCCGGTCAAGACGCGCCACAACGAAGTCGCGCCCAGCCAGTACGAGCTCGCGCCGATTTTCGAAAATGCCAACGTCGCCACCGACCATCAGATGATGACGATGGAGATGCTGAGGAGGATTGCGCCGAAGTACGGTCTCGCGTGCCTCACGCACGAGAAGCCGTTTGCCGGCGTCAACGGCTCTGGCAAGCACGTCAACTGGAGCATCAGCGACGATCAGGGCAACAACCTGCTGACCCCTGGTGACAACCCGCACGACAACATGCAGTTCCTGGTCTTCGCCACGGCGATGATGCGCGCGGTCAACAAGTGGCAGGGGCTGCTGCGCATGTCGATTGCGACCGCCGGCAACGATCATCGCCTCGGTGCGAACGAGGCGCCGCCGGCCATCATCTCGATGTTCCTCGGCGAGATGCTCACCGACGTGTTCGACCAGATCGAAAAGGGCGGCGTCAAGAGCTCGAAGCAGGGCGGGCTGCTCGACACCGGTGTCGCCGTGCTGCCGAAGCTCTCGCGCGATGCCGGCGATCGCAACCGCACGAGCCCGCTCGCGTTCACGGGCAACAAGTTCGAGTTCCGCGCCGTCTCGTCGAATCAGAGCATCGCGTTCCCGAACATTGCGCTCAACCTTGCGATGACCGAGTCGCTCGACATGATCGCGACCGAGCTCGAGAAGGCCACCAAGGGTGGCAAGCCGGTCAAGGACGCGCTCAAGAAGCTGTTGCCGCTGTGGATCAAGGAGAACAAGCGCATCCTCTTCAATGGCAACGGCTATTCGGAGGAGTGGCGCAAGGAGGCCGCCAAGCGCGGGCTGCTCAATCACTCCAACACCGTCGACGCGCTTCCCGAGCTGGTCAAGCCTGACGTGGTGAAGGCCTTCGAGAAGTACAAGGTGCTCAACGAGCGCGAGCTGCGCGCGCGACACGAGGTGGCCGTCGAGACGTACAACAAGACGGTCAACGTGGAAGGGCAGCTGATGGTGCTGATGGCGAACCGCTACATCGTGCCGGCCGCCCTGAAATACCAGAAGGATGTCGCCGAGTCGCTGGGCGCCCTCAAGGCCGCCGGCGGCTCGTCGAAGGAGACCAAGAAGCTGCTCGATCGCGTGTCGTCGCTGGTCGACGAGTTCCGCGTGCGCACCGACAAGCTCGCGAAGGCGCTCGACCACCACGACGCCGACGTCGAAAAGCACGCCCGCTACATGCGCGACACGGTCTGCACCAGCATGACCGCCCTGCGCGAGACGGGCGACAACCTCGAGCTCCTGATCCCGCACCAGGCCTGGCCGCTCCCGACGTACCGAGAGATGCTGTTCATCAAGTAGGGACAGGCTTCAGCCTGTCCGCAACTGGAGGGCCTCCGCGGCGTCCCATGCGAACGAGCCGCTGTACGGGTACTCATGGGGCCGTTCTACGAGCCCGGCACGGAGCGGATTCGCGAGGATGTATTTCGCCACCTGCCTGGCACCGCTCGGTGAGTTGACGCGTGATTCGTGGCAGTCCCATTGCCAGAGGATCTGGCCGGTCCTGGCCCGGAAGTGGAAACCGGAATATTGCTTGGAGCGGCGCAGGAACGTCCGGCAGTCGGCCGATTCGGTCGCTCCGGCCAGAAGCAGATGCACATGATCGGGCATGAAGCAGTACGTCAGGATGTCAATTGAAGTCTCGCATGATGCTCGCGCAAACTGCGAACTCACAAGGGTGACAGGATCCCGGCCCAGGAAGTGCCGGGTTCTCCTAAACGTTGTGAAGGTAATGAAATAGCGCTGCCGTCCGACGTACGAAAAGCCGCGCAGCCGAAGTGATCGCCGGGTCAGCATGCTGGGGATATCGCATGCGGGATGCCAGCGGCCAGCTGTCGGACAGGCTCAAGTCTGTCCCTACTCGCGCAATCCCTCATTTGGTTGCACGCGTGACGCGCGCCATGCCGGCGCCGCGCACGCGGCGAGGGCCGCGAGCATCAGGAGGCCGCCGGCGGCGGCCATCGCGATGGGATCCGACGTCCGCGTTTCGAACAGGACATCGTCCAGAATGCCGCCGACCGCGCGCGCGCCGGCGAGGCCGACGCCAATGCCGATGGCCGAGAGCACCAGCCCCTGCAGCGTCACGAGGCGTGCCAGGCTCGAGGGCTTCGCGCCGAGGGCCAGACGAATGGCAAGCTCGCGCCGGCGCTCGCTGACGACCCATGCGAGAAGGCCATAGACGCCAATCGCAGCAAGCAACCCCGTGAGCACCGCGAAGGCCGTGAGCACGAACATGAGCACGCGCGGCTCCGCCGACGCTCGCAGCAGACGTTCGTCCATCGTGCGGAAATCGCCGAGCGCCAGCGAGGGATTGATCTCTTTCACCGCCCTGCGCGCCGCCGCGGTGAGCGCCGCCGTGTCGGGCCCCCGCATCGCGACAGACATGGCGGTGAACGGGAACTGCCGCACGGTGTGATACACCACGGGCTCGGCGTCGCGGCCGATCGGATTCTGCTGGATGTCGGCGATCACGCCAATGATGCGGTGTCGCGCGCGCGGGTGGGCGGGCTGGCCGGGCGCCGGCGGCGTTGTCGGCGCCATGAGATGCCGGCCGAGCGGGCCGACGCCGTTCGAGGAGGTCAGCTGCTTGCCAAGAGGATCCTCGTTCGGGAACTCGCGGCGCGCCAGCGTCTCGTTGACGACCACGACGGCCTCCGCCGTCCGCGTATCGTGCGAGTCGAAGAGGCGTCCTGCCACCAGCCGCGCGCCCATCGTCTCGAAGTAGCCGTCCCCCGCGCTGATGATCTGCGTTTCGATCTGTTCACCGGCGGGAGCCACGCGTCCGACGATCGCAAGCGGGATTCGCCAGCCGACGTCGAGCGGCAGCGCGTTGGTCACGCCGGCGCCGGTCACGCCGGGCTGCCGGCGAATCGCGTCGGTCAACTGCGAATAGAACTGCTCGACGGCGCCCCAGTCGCGATACTGCTCGCCGGTCAGGTGCACACTCGTCGTCAGCACCTGGTCGGCTTGGACGCCAATCGACACGTGCATCATGCGGCCGACGCTGCGCACGAGCAGCGCCGATGCGACGAGCGCCATGCTCGCGAGCGCGATTTCTGCCACGACGAGCGCACGGTTCCATTTGCGGCTACGGGCCGACGTCGACGAGCGGCCGCTTTCCTTGAGCGCCTCGGACGCGCGCGTGCGCGACACAATCATCGCGGGTACGAGACCGAAGAGGATCGAGGTGCCGGCGGTGACGACCGCCGCGAAGCCGAGCAGGCGGATGTCGAGGCCGGCCTGCTCCATGCGCGGAATGTTGACCGGCATTGCCGCCATGCCGAGCTTCATCAGCGCGATGGCGCCTGCTGCACCGGCCACGGTGCCGGCGGCCGCGAGCAGCAGACTCTCCGTCAGCATCTGGCGGACGAGACGCCCGCGCGAGGCGCCGAGCGCCGCGCGAATGGCCATCTCGCGTCCGCGCACGCCGGCGCGGGCCAGCAGCAGGCTCGCGACGTTGATGCACGCCGTGATCAGCAGGACGGCGACCGCGCCCATCAGCACGATCAGCGCGGGACGGTAGTAGCCGAGCATGTCGTCGAGCAGCGCGACCGGACGCGCGACCCAGTTCTTGTTCGACGCGACGTGCTGCGTGCCGAGACGTCCGCTCAGGGCCGCGAGCTCCCGCGACGCCTGTTCAACCGACGCGCCCGGGGCGAGACGCGCGACACCCTCCATGAAGTGCGCGAAGCGGCTGTGCTGGGTGAGATCCCACTCCAGACGCAGCCAGAGATCGACATCGTTCGGGAAGTTGAAGCCCGCTGGCATGACACCGGCAACCGTGTAGGGATTGTTGGCCGTGATCATCTTCCCGACGATGTTCGGGTCGGCGCCGTATTGCTGGCGCCAGAGGCGGTCGCTGATGACCGCGATGCGGGTGCGGTTGTAGAGCAGCGCTTCCTGCGGGAATCCGGCGCCGAGCTGAGGAGACACGCCGAGCAGCGAGAACAGGTTCGCGCTCGTTTCGACCGCGCGGATGCGGACGGGATCCTTCCCCGGCTCCGCGAGATTCACCTCGGGGCGCCACCACGCAGCCGAGTCCGCGAACACCGACTTCAGCCCGCGATAGTCCATGAAGTTCACGGGAGAGATCGGTTCGTGCGGCAGCCCGCGCTCCGCATTCGCTTCCCACAGCGTGACGAGCTCCTGCGGCGCATGGAAGGGCAGCGGCTTCAGCAGCACTGCGTCGACGACGCTGAAGATTGCCGTCGCCGCGCCGGCGCCGAGTCCGAGCGTGAGTATGGCGACGGCGGCAAACGACGGCGATCGCCTCAGCTGCCGCACCGCGTGCCGCACTTCGCCGGCGAGGCCGGTCCAGGCGCTGGCCGGAGGCTCGGGACCGATCGCCCCCGGTCGCGAATCGGGGCGCTGCCGTGCGCGGCGCGACAGATCCGCGAGCGAGGATGCCTCGAGCACGGACGTCGCGCGACGTTCGGCGTCGACGTGGCTCGAGCCTTCGGCGCGCGCGGCGGCGTAGACGTCCTCGAGGTGCGACGCCAACTCCGCGACGGTCGCGGCGGGCAGCGTGGGCGTTCCGGATCTCGCAGCGTGCGCTTCGACGATCTGCTTCCAGTTGGTCATGGGGTCGTCCTGTGTCTAGGTGCGGACGCCGGCGGCGCCGTTGAGCGCGAGAAAGAACCGGGCCCAGTCTTCGCGCTGAGAGGCGAGCATCTTCCGGCCGGGTTCCGTGATGCGGTAGTAGCAGCGCCGGCGCGTGCCGGCCTTCTCGACCCAGCGCCCCTTGATCCAGGCGCGGTCTTCCATGCGGTAGAGCGTGGCGTAGAGCGACGCAAGGGTGAACGTGAGCGTGCCGTCCGTGCGCTCCTCGATCAGCCGGGCAATCTCATACCCGTGCCGGCCGGTGCCTTCCGTCTCGTCGAGCAGCGCGAGAATCAGGATCTCGGCGCTGCCCTTCTTTGCTTCGTCGATGGATGTTCGCGTCATAACCGATGCACTGGGCTCCTATATACAGGAGTCCATCATATGCGGGGTTAGACGGAAACAGAAGGGGGAAGGTTTACGGGAATTGCAGATTGCTGCAGATTGGCCCCGTTATCGCCCCAGTCCGTAAACCGCGCCGTCCTGGGTGCCGATGACGAGGACGCCGTTGGCCATCGCCGGCGACGCCGAGAGGGGCCCGCCTGCTTCCCACTCCCACAGCTTCCGCCCCGTCGTCACATTGATGGCATAGAGGCGGCCGTCGTTGGAGCCCACCCACGCGGTGGATCCTGAGATGAGCGGCGATGATTCGACGCGCGCGCGCGTCGGCACCGTCCAGCGGCTGCGGCCGGTGGCCGAGTCGATGCCGTGAATGAACTTGTCGCGGCCGCCGATGACGATGGTGCCGCTTGCGAAGGCCGCCGACGAGTAGAACGGGAACTGCCGCGTGGCGTCCTTGTACCGCCATTTGATCTTGCGCGCGGCGAGGTCGAGTGCGATCACCTCGTTGTCGAAGGTGCCGAAGTAGGCCACGCCCGCGACAATGACCGCCGACGCCGCGGTGTACGCGCCGGCCGGCATCTTGAAGACCTCCTGGCCGTCGGCAATCCGCACGCCGTGGAAGACCTCGTCGCAGCCGCCGAAGTAGGCGACGCCGCTGAAGATTGTCGGCGTCGCGTGCACGTAGTTGTCGGTGCGCACTTTCCAGCGCTGCTTGCCGGTCTTCGCATCGAGCCCGTACAGGCTTCCGTCGTACGACCCGATCAACACCGTCGCGCCGGAGACGACGGGCGAGGACTTGATCTCTCCCTCAGTCTTGAACGTCCACGCTGTCTTGCCGGTTGA
Organism: Acidobacteriota bacterium; assembly: GCA_030855205.1. Lineage (GTDB taxonomy): Bacteria > Acidobacteriota > Vicinamibacteria > Vicinamibacterales > SCN-69-37 > JALYRV01. The sequence continues at coordinate 31,234 of JALYRV010000006.1, forward strand.
GGCATTGACGGCGTGAAACACGCCCGAGAGATCCCCGATGTAGACCAGACCGCCGGAGATCGCCGGTGACGACTCGCCGATGCCGGTGTCGGCCGACGTCGCCCGATACTTCCACCGCGCCTTGCCGTCACGCAACCCGATCGCGTGCAGCTCGCCCGACATCGACCCCACGTACGCCACGTCCCCCGAGATCGCCGCCGACGACTCGACCGATTCGCCAGCCTGATACGTCCACAGAACCTTGAGCGGCGGATCGAGCCGCTCGGCCGCGACGCCTGACAGGTTGGCGGTGCCTCGGAACTGACTCCAGGGCGCGGACTGTGTTGTGAGTACTGCAGCCAGCGCAACGATCGCGAGCGGTCTCATTTCTTTAACTGCGCCCCTTCGGCGATAGCCCAGATCTGATTCCTGTTCATGATGAACAGCGTGCCGTTCGCGGGCGTGACCGTGCCGTAGACGGAGCTGCCCATGTTCATCTCGGTGACCACTTTCAACGCGCGTCCGTGCTGCAGGATGGTCATGTCGCCGTCCTCGTCGCCCAGATAAATCTTGTCGCCGATGAGCATCGGGGATCCCCACATCGCGGCGAACATGTCGTGCTTCCACACCTGCTTGCCGGTCACAGCGTCGATGCAGTGCAGGAATCCGCTGAAGTCGGCCAGGTAGACGAGGCCGTCCTTGACCGCCGCCGTCGAGATCGATCGGCGGATCTCGTCGTAGTGCCACAGCAGCCCTGTCGTGGTGATGTCGCCGCGCTTGGTCGCGTCGATCGCATACGCGTGGCCCACGCCTTCGCCGTGTTCCGGATCCTGTCCGTTCGCGATGTAGACCACGTTATCGACGATGACGGGCGTGCCGATGACTTCGTTGCGCGTCTTCGGCCAGACCGAGTCTTTCGGATTGGTGTCGAACTCCCACAGCTTCGTGCCGGCCTTCGCGTCGAAGCCGCGCACCCAGCCGTCCCCCTGCGCGTGCACGACCTGCATCACGCCGCCAATCAGGCCGAGTGAAGGTGTCGACCACTGACCGTGGAGGATGTTCTCGCCCGGCGATCCGTCTTCCCACACGAGCTTGCCGGTGTTGATGTCGAGCGCAATGAGCGCCGGCGCTTTCGGCGACGGCACGTTGACGTGGCTTTCGTCCTGCCCGTTCGACGTGCTGAAGAAGAGCAGGTTCTCCCAGAAGACCGGCGACGAGTTCGCCAGGTTGTGCGGGAAGTTGCCGACCTCTTCCATCGTGTCGAACCTCCAGAGCACGTCGACGTCGGTCTTGCCGGTCAGCTTCTCGTCCTTGAACGGCCCGTCGTTCTCGCCGTTGTCGTGGAAGCCCTGCAGGTCGACCGCCATCAGCTCTGCCCGGTTCGACATGTAGTACGCGATGCCGTTGCGGATGAGCGGCGACGAGGCGATGCCCTGAAACGGCCAGTCGTTCGCGCGTCCGGCCGCGAGCTTCTCGTGCGTCGCCTGCCAGAGAAACTCGCCGGTCGTTTCGCGGAATGCCATCAGCACGCCGCGGTCGCCGGTCTGCTCGGGATCGCGCAGCACTTCGTTGTTGGTGCCGACGAGCACGACGCCTTCGCCGACGACCGGGTTGCCGTAGCTCTGCGAGCCGAGCTCGGCGAACCAGCGCACGTTCTTGCCGGTCTTCACGTCCCAGGTGGTCGGCAGGCCCGTCGCGTCGCTGACCATGTTGCGATCGGCAGAGCCGCCCCACATGGGCCAGTCCTTGTCCCCTTTGGTCGCGCTCGAGGACGGCAGTGCGAGTGAGATGAGTGCGATGACGAAGAGTCGCTTCATGGTTACTGGTTCCTGAACACTTTCACGTTGTCGAAATACATTTCAGAGATGCCGTCGGCATAGATGCCGGGCGCGCCGTGGCGGTGGCCGATCTTGTCCATCTTCTCGATCGTCCATGCCGCGGGCTCGGGCTCGCCGGCCGGCCACACCTTGCCGCGCACGTGCACATCGCCGTTTGCGAGATTGTCGACGCGCAGCTTCATGCGGTACCACGTGTCGGGGTTCCACGCGAACGGCTGGACCTTCACCGTCATCTCGTCGGCCGCCTGCCAGGGCTGTAACTCCAGTTTCTGCGAGTTGCCGAAGAGCGTGAGGATGTAGCGCTGGTTGATGATGCCGGCGTCGCCGCGCTGCCGGCGCTCGACGCGCCCGCGCACGTCGGCTTCGACTGTGAGGCCAGACGCGTCGGGCCGTCCGATGATGATCTTCGCGCGGCGGCCCTGCGTGTCGTCGCGCGCGCGTACCAGCACGCCCCCGAGACCTTCGACCGTGCGCTGCGTGACCTTGCTGCTCGCGCCAATCCAGTTGGCGGGTGGCGCGGGCGCCGTAGCCCCTTCGAAGTCGTACGCCCACGGCAGCGGCGCAATCACGCGCACGCGCGCGGTGCCGCTGACGCCGCCGATCGTGGCTTTCACGAATCCCGCTGCCGCGCCCGGCGCGGCCGTGTACGTGCCGTCAGCCGTGATCGCGCCGCCGAGTCCGCCGTCGAGCGCCCACGTCGCCGCGGAGCCCTTGTCTTCGCGAATGAAACTCCCTTTTGCGTCGAACAGCTTCACCGAGTAGGCCCTGGTCTCGCCGGGATTGAGTAGCGCCTCGTGCGGAAACACCTGTACGTGCGCGACCGGTTCAGTGCTCGCGGCCTGCGAACCGGACGATCGAGCCCCCGAACCCGCCGGCCCCCGAATCGCGGAGCGCGTTTTCGGACCAATCGCGTACATCGCATCCATCGACGTGATGATCACGCGGCCGCCGGCGACGATCGGCGACGCGACGATGGGCTCCGGTCCGCCCTGCGAGCCGTCCGGCAGCGCGTCTTCATCGAGCACGTCGACACCCGTCGCCGAGGGGCGCAGGATGTAGACCTTGCCGTTCTCCGTGCCGACATACAGCTTGCCGTCCGCGAGCACGGGCGATCCCTTCTGAAGCGTGCCGAGGCTCTTCTGCCAGAGCTGCTGACCCGTCTTCACATCGAAGCCGGCGACGATGGCGCCGTTGTCGACCGAGTAGAGGCGGTCGCCATCGAGCACCGGCGACGAGAACGTCGGCAGGAAGCCGTGCGTGACCCACTTGAACGCGTCTTTCGCGAGCTGGCCGGTTTTCGTCGCGTCGACCGCGGCGACCATGCCCATCTCGGTCGTGCCGATGTTCTCTTCACCGTGCGTGATGTAGGCGACGCCGTCGCGGTACAGCGCGCTGTTGAGGATCGCGCGCTTGCTGACTTCCGTCTGCCACACCTTCTCGCCCGTGTTGGCCTTGAGCCCGTAGAACTGCCCGTCGGTGCCGCCGACGATCAGTTGCTTCATGCCGTTGACCTCGGCGACGATCGGCGTCGAGTAGTTCGTGTCGTAGTGGCGCGCCTGCGGCGAGCTCACCCACATCGTTTCGCCCGTGCGCTTGTTGAACGCGAAGTAGCGGTTGCCCGGGCGGCCGAGGTCGCTCCCCCACGCGAGAATCAGCGCGTTGAGAATCACCTTGTCGCCATCGACGACCGGCGAGACCGTGCGCCCACCGTGCGTGGTGATGGCGCCGTACTCTTCAGGCAGGGAGCGCGTCCACAGCACTTTGCCGTCGGGCGCGAGTGCAATGAGTTCCGCCGAGACGGTGAAGACGTAGATCGTGCCTGTTTCCGGATCGACCGCCGGCGGCGCCCACGCCGCGCGGTTCTGCGGCACGTCGCTCAGGTACTGACTGAAGCGGCGCTCCCACGCGACCTTGCCGGAGTCCGCGTCAATCGCCACCAGCCGCTCCTGCGTCGTCGAGAAATCCCCTGTCGTCGTTTGCAGATAGATGCGGTTGCCCCAGGCCACGGGCGTCGCGCGTCCACCGATGGGGATGCGCCATGCGAGGTTTTCACCGGCGGGTGACCAGGAGCTCGGCAGGTTCGTTTCCGCGGAACGGCCATCACGCGACGGGCCGCGCCATTCGGGCCACTGTGCGGCCCCTGTTGCGGCGCCGGCCAGCACGAGGACCGCGCATACGATCCCTAACGACTTCTTCACCTTGACCTCCGAAAAATCCTGTTCGTCCCGCCTGCCGCGCTCTTCGACACCCGCTGTTGGGGTTGTGGCGCTCCGGGCGTTACTCTATGACCTGTAACCACTTAGACGCCGGGACATAGATTGTAGCCGACCATGAACAAGACGCTGTTCTCTCTGATCTTTACTGTTGTCGCCGCTTCGGCGCTTCACGCTGACAACTGGCCAGGGTGGCGCGGGCCGAATGGGACCGGTGTCTCGAGCGAGTCGTCATTCCCCGTGAGCTGGGACGCGACCAACA
>JALYRV010000102.1 GCA_030855205.1 Acidobacteriota bacterium
GTCATGATTCCTCTGCGGAGGGGCGGGACACTCATTCGGACAACTGCGCCATCGCTGCCGGATAGCACGCGGGACAGATGCCGTGGCTGAACTCGAGATCGGTTTGCTGCGAGAGATAGTCTTCGAGCTGTTCCCAGTAGTCCTGGTCGGATCGAATCTTCTTGCAGTAGCTGCAGATCGGCAGCAGGCGGCGCAGGCTCGTGATGCGCGACGCGGCGAGCTGCAGTTCGCGCGCGCGCTCAGCCAGCGTGCGCTGCAGCGTCAGCACGCGCAGCCCGACATGCACGCGCGCGCGCAGCTCCTCCGCATCGAAGGGTTTGACGACGTAGTCGTCTGCGCCGGCGTCGAGGCCGGCGATCAGATCGGGCGCGGCGTCGCGGCTGGTGAGCAGGACCAGGTACATGTGGTCGTGCGACTTGTGCGCGCGCAGGCGGCGGCAGAGCGCGGGCCCCTCGAGATACGGCATCATCCAGTCGAAGATTCCGAGACTGATACCAGGATCGCGCTCGAGCATGTCCCACGCCTCGGCGCCATTGGTGGCCACCGTCGCGGCGATGCCCCATCTGGCGAGCGAGCGCTGCAGCACGAGCGCCGTGCCGGCGTCGTCGTCCGCGATGAGCGCGCGGGTGGTGAGATCGATGGGGGCGGCCGGTGGGCCCGCGGACGGGCGCGGCGCGCTAGGCAACGAGAAGATCCTGCAGTTTCTGCGCGAACTCCGCGCGCGCGAACGGCTTCTGAATGAAGTGACTGTCGCCCGCAAGGCGGCCATCCTCCCGCAGCGCGTCGCTGCTGTGCCCCGACATGAACAGCACCCGGACGTGCTCTGCGCCAGGCGTGGCGAGAATCTGCCTGACGATCTCGGGACCGCTGATGCCGGGCAGCACGACGTCGCACAGCACGGCGTCGATCGCGTGCGGACTGGCGGCGAACACCTCCGGCGCGCGGTTGCAGGCCTCGGGCGCGAGGACCCGATAGCCGAGACTCACGAGCGTGCGCGTCAGCAGCGGGCGCACGGCATCATCGTCTTCCACGAGCAGGATCGTCTTTCTCTCCGGATCGGCCGCGTACGACCGCGGATCCGCTGGGGACGGAGAGTCGGTTTGATGGTTCATGTCGATGATGCATACTGCGAGACGGTGGCCAGCTCGCCGAGCTGGTGCGGCGAATCGATAACCGCAGCACGCACAGCTAGTTAGCGAATTTCACATTTCGACGGACACGAGCATGGGGGCGAGTCTGCTATGGTGTTCATGCCAGAGTTGTGGCGCGCGCACCTTGGAGGTTCACTGAATGATTTGCCGGCTACTCGTCGTTGAAAGTGATGCGGCGGGACGCCGTCTTGTGAGGCGAATCTTCCTCGACGAGGGATTCCAGATCGCCGAGGCGGCGACGGGCCAGGCCGGGATGGACCTGGCTGGGGAGCAGCGTCCCGACGTCGTGTTGCTCGATCTGCACGTCACCGATTTCGACGGCTTCGACGTGCTCGAGCGGCTCAAGGGGATCGTGCCGGGCGTGCCGATCATCGTGTTGAGCGGATCGCGCGACGTCAAGAGTGCGGTGCGCGCGACGCAGCTCGGGGCGTTCGACTATCAGACCAAGCCGTTCGATCGCGACGAGCTCGTGATCGCCGTGCGCCGTGCCACCGAGACGCGCGCGCTGCGGATTGAAGTCGAGGCGCTGCGCCGTCAGGTGCGCATCCCGGCGGGCGGGCTCCTGCTGTCGCAGCTGGGACCGAGCGACGAGGCGGCAGGGGTGATCGCGGAGGTCAATCGCGTGGCGGCATCCAACTACACGGTGCTGATACTCGGCGAGACGGGCACGGGCAAGGAGCTCGTCGCGCAGGCGATTCACCAGGCGAGCGATCGCGCGCGCAAGCCGTTCATCGCGCTCGACTGCGGCGCGATTCCCGAGCTTTTGCTCGAGTCGGAACTGTTTGGCCACGAGCGGGGGGCGTTCACGGGGGCCGAGCAGCGGAAGCTGGGCCGCTTCCGGCTGGCCGAAGGGGGCACGTGCTTTCTCGATGAAGTCGGCAACCTGCCGACGAACCTGCAGGCCAAGCTGCTGCGCGCGCTCGAGTCGAAGCAGGTGCAGGCGGTCGGCGCCGACCGGCCGCAGTCGATGGACGTGCGGTTCCTCGCCGCCACCAACGACGATCTCCAGGCGCGCGTGAGTCAGGGGCTGTTTCGCGCCGATCTCTATTTCCGCCTCGCGCAGTACACGATTGCGCTGCCGCCGCTGCGCGAGCGGCCGACCGACATTCCGTATCTCGCCCAGCGATTCGCAGATGAGGCCAGCGTGGAGCTGCGGCGTCCGGTCGAGACGATTCTGCCCGACGCGTTTACGCGGCTGCGCCAGTACGGGTGGCCGGGCAACGTGCGCGAGCTGCGCAATGTCGTGCGTCAGGCCGTGCTGCATGCGGAGGGATTCGCCATTCGGGGCGAGGACATCCGGTTTGCCGCCGAGCGGAGCCTCGCCCACGCGGGCATGGCGGTATCGGGGGGTGGCGGGCAGTCGCTGCGCGAGATTGCGGCGGCGGCGGTGGCGGGCGCGGAGCGGCGCGCGATTACCGACACGCTCGCGGCGCATAGCGGCAACAAGAGCAAAACCGCGCGCACGCTGCAGACCGATTACAAGACGCTGCATCTCAAGATGAAGCGCCTCGGCATCCGCGGCGGCGACTTCCGCCATTGATGCCGGCGGCTACTTGACGGCTTCGGCCGTCGACACGTGCATCTTCTTGAAGTTGCTGTAGGTGGCGACGCCCGTGATGTGCTCATTGCGGTACGTCCACGACTCGGTCATTTCCCTCGGCGCCCACACGCCGAGCGCCTCGACGAGCTGCAGGTCGACCTGCATGTGGCCCACCACATGGGCCTCGGGAAACGACACGTAGCCGCGCGCGATGGTGCCGGAGGGCGCGTGAATCCAGAACCGCCCCTGCGCCGGGATGTCGAGAAACCTGTCCGTGCGCACCAGCGTCGGCCCGCGCACTTCTTTGAAGCCGACGATCGTGGTGTCGAGGCCGGCGAGGGTTTCTGTGCCTTCGATCGTGAACTCCAGCTTGCCGATGCTCCGCGGCCACAGATACGCAAACACCATCGTCGGCAGATTGATGTTGCGGGTCACACTGCCAAGGTTGTGGCGCGCGCTCGCGTCGCTGAGGCGGCGGGCCTGTTCCATCGAGCGGCGCGACGGACTCGCGAGCAGCTTCTGCAGCCGCTCGGTGTGGTCGCCGAGCGGTTTGCCGTTCAGGGCGTAGACGTCGCGGTAGAGGAGTGTCTCGCGTGAGCCGGGCAAGTTGAGGAGAAAGACGTTGGCTTCCAGCGTGGCCTGTCGCGCGGCCGCCGCGGGCGCGTTCATTTTCGCGAGCCGCTGAATGTAGTCCTCGCGGAAGAGAAGGCCGGAAAGATTTTTCTCGAAGCGCGCCGTCCAGTGTGCCGCGCGGAGCGCGAGCTGCTTCGCGTCGGGCGCGGGCCCGGGTTCCTGCGCCGTCGCGAGGAGTGCCGCGGCCGCCATCACCAGAAGTAGGAGACGCATCGGTGCCGCCGATTATAGGCGCGGTGTGCAACCTGCGTTGTCGCGCGCAGCGGTCAGAGCCCGTGCGCGTCAACCGCCGGCGACGCGCCAAGTCCTTGCGGATTGCTCCGCGCGCCAACGCCCGTTGTCATGTGCGACCGCGCCGTGGCCGGGGCCACGAACCGAGCGCCCGCTAAGTCCTTTCGCCCGAATGCGATCGGCGCACGCGGCGCGTCCGCGCACCACGGGCACCCGCCTTGCCTTGGCATAGCGCGGGTCCGCCGGAAGTCGCGAACAGGTGCTCGACCTCACCACCTGACGAGGCTCTCCGTAGCGGACCCCCCTTGGAGGTACCCATGTCCCGTGTGATTGCATCCGTGCTCGTCGCGGCGCTCTCGGTCGCCGCATCCCCGTCGCCTCATGCGCAGGAAAGCGCGCCCCGCCAGGCGGCGGGCAAGTCGCAGGCTGCTGCCGGCCCTGCGCTCAACCTCAACACCGCCACATCCTCCGAGCTGCAGAAGCTGCCGGGGATCGGCGCGTCCACCGCCGCTCGCATCCTCGAATACAGGCAGAAAAACGGTCCGTTCAAGAAGCCGGAGGAGCTGATGAACGTGCGGGGCATCGGCGAGAAAAGCTTTCTGAAGCTCAAGCCCCTGGTGACGGTGGTCGCGCCCAGGACTGACGCGAAGACCGACGCCGAAACCGAAGCGCAGACCGGCTCGGGCGGCAAGTGACGATGCGCGGCGCATCCGCTGGCGGCCTGTCAGTCCTCGAGGTGCTCTTCGCGCTGTCGTTGACGCTGGCCGCGGCGGGTGCGGCCGTGCCCGCGATGCTCGAGATCGATCGCGCCCTCCGGCTGCGATCGTCATCCGCGTTCATCGCGGGATACCTGCAGCGCGCCCGTCTCGACGCGATCACACGGAGCGCGGCAATCGGTGTGCGGTTCCGCGCGGCGGGGGCCGACTGGTTGATTGGGTCGTACGCGGACGGCAACGGCAACGGCATACGCAACGCCGAGATCGCCAGCGGCCTCGACGCGGTGATCGACCCGGAGCTCGCGTTCTCCGCGCGCTGCCCGTCCGTGCGGGTTGCCCGATTGCGAGAGGTGCCTGATGTCAACGGGGCCAGTGGCAGCGACGCAGTGCGTCTCGGCTCGTCAGACATCGCCACCTTCGACCCTGACGGCACGTCAACGTCTGGCACCGTGTATCTGACGGATGGCCGCACGCAGATTGCCGTCACGTTGACGGCAGCCACAGGACGGGTGCGCGTGCGCCGGTGGGATCCGCGGATGGGGGTGTGGCAACGGATGCGTTGAGGGAGGCGAGCGACAGGGAACCGGATACCCATTCGCGATCGAGGAACGAGGAGAGTGTCGAGTATCGATTACTCAGTTCGCGCTCACCAGCGCCCTCTCGCTCATCTAAGTCTTGCTTGCTCTAGGAGTTCGAGTCTTGGCACTTCAATTGGTTAGTCCACGCATACCCACTCCCCGGGAGGTTAGTGTGAGAGCCAACGAACGCACCGGAGTGGTGTCGACGCAGGAGTTGCAGCCGCTCGTTTCAGCATCCGAACCCCCGGCCGGCGCTGAGGCGCCACAGTGGTCCGTGGCACTCGAATACCTCATCGACCGCGTGATGCTCGCCGTGCGTGAGCACTCGCCGGTGCCCTTGCGGGTCGTGCTCGAAGACGCGCTCCGCGAGCTTCATCCAGGCGCCACGGCGTTTCTGCGCGAGACGCTGCCCACGGCCGCCGAGCAGCCTGCGTTCACGACCGACGTGCCTGGCAGCGCCTGGCTGTTTGCGGTCGGGCCTCCGATCCTGGGCGAGTCCCATCGCAATTTCCTGCGTGCGGCCACGTCATTCGCGTCGGTGGTTGCCGAACTCGATCGGCGTCCCGCCTCAGGTCAGCGGCCTCTCCGGCGCCTGACCGATGGAGGGATCATCGGGCTCAGTCCGGCCATCGATCGCGTGCGCGATCGCATCGCGCGCGTGGCCGAGACCGACTTCACGGTGCTCATCGAGGGAGAAAGCGGCGCGGGGAAGGAGCTGGTCGCGCGGCAGATCCACGAGCAGAGCCGCCGGCGCCGCGGCGCATTCATTGCCGTCAACTGCGCGGCGCTCGTCGAAACGCTGGTCGAGGCCGAGTTGTTCGGCATCGAAGATCGGACGGCCACCGGCGTGCGCGGCAGGCGAGGCAAGTTCGAACAGGCCGATGCCGGCACGCTGTTCCTCGACGAGATCTCCGATCTCTCCGCCGCCGCGCAGGCCAAACTGTTGCGCGCCATTCAGGATCTCGCGATCGAGCGTGTCGGCGGCCACGTCAGCCACACCATTGACACGCGCATCATCGTCGCCACCAATCGCAGCCTGGCCACGCTCGTCGCCGAAGGACGGTTCCGCGCGGATCTGTACTACCGGCTGAACGGCGTCGAGGTGGTGGTGCCGCCGCTGCGTGCGCGGCGCGCAGACATTCCGATCCTCGTCGACCACTTTCTCGAGCGGTTCCGCACCGTGCGCCGGATCCGCGTGAGCGACTCGGCGATGGAGGTGCTCAAGACGAGCGATTGGCCGGGCAACGTCCGGCAGCTCGAGCGCGTCATCGAGCGCGCGGTCACCCTGGCCTCCGGTCCGGTGATCGATGTTGCGGATCTTCCTCCTGCCATCAGCGGTGAGTTCGCGGCCCTCACGCTCGACGCCGCCGGGCGCAACGACACGATGCGCGCGTGGGGCAGCCGCTACGCGCAGCTCGTGCTCGACCGCTGCCGGGGCAACAAGCGCAAGGCCTGCCGCCTGCTCGGCATCAGCTATCACACGCTGCAGGCGCACCTGCGATTTACCGGCGAGCGCCGGCAGCGCGAGCTGCCGCAGGGTGGAAGCGATCATGTGCCCCTGGCGTGAATGTTGTGAGGTCGCCCGCGGCGGGTTGCGCCGCATTCGTCCGGCTCGACGCCGGCGTTCTCAGGAGTCCGTTCATGAAGAAAACCGTGGTGCTCGTGGTACTGGCCGCGGCGCTCAACGCCGTTCCCTCGACAGCCTTTGCCGGCTGCTTCGAAGATCTCGGCAACTGCTATCAGCGCGCCGCCGGGCGCGACAGCTGGGGCAGCCGGTGGCTCGCGGGTCTCGACTGCGAGCTCGATTTCGTCGACTGCGGCCGCAGGAAACTGATCGGCCGGTAACATGCGCCAGGGCGGGCGTCAGTCTGGCGCCCGCCCGCCTCGCCTGGGCCGCGCTCGCCGTCACCGGCGCGGCGCAGTGCGGCGGCGCCAACGCGCGTGCAACGCTTCCCCCCATTCTGCTCGCGTCCGAGACAGTCATCGGACGCGCCGCGTCGGGTGACGATGTGGTACTGCTGACTGATGCACCGGCGCTCGTTCGCGTCGGTCGATCCAGTGAGGAGGCTCACCGGATTCGCGTGGAGGCAGCGCCGGGCTTCGACTTCACGCCGTGGGGCCTCGGTGAGACGGGCGGCCGCCTGTTCACGGTCTCGGGCTTCACGCAGCTCGCCAGACTCGAAGCCGACGGCCGGGCCGTTCCCGTGGCGCGCTTCACACGCGCTGTCGCCAATCTGTTCGATCTCGACGCCGGCATGGCGGTGCAGTTCGCGGTAGACGACCCGGGAACACCGCTGGCCTGGCAGGCGTCAGCTGATGCCACGCTGACGCCGATGCCATCCCTGCCGCGCATCTCCCATGGCTTGTCCCGCCCCGAAGACGGACTCCTCAACCTGCTCTCCTGCAGCGCGCCGCCCCGTGCGGTCTGCTGGCTTCCGTCCGCGCCCGCGCTGCTCGCCGCGCGCGATGGTGGTCTGACCGCGCTGATCTCGATCGGGTCGGCATCTTCCTCTGCGCGGCAGGTCCTCGACACGCCTGGCGAGCGCGCGATTGAGGATGCGGTGATGCATGGCCAGACGGTGGCTGTGCTGCACCGCGCGGCCGATGGAGGCAAGCGGCTCGATCTGTTCGACGCGCGCGGCGCGCTGCTGCGCACGTTGCCGGTACCCGGGCCTCTCCGCCTCCTGGTTTACACGGACGGCACCTCCGTTGTTGCCATCGACGCCACCGGGCGCCTGGTGAGGATTCCATGGTGATCGTAGAGCTCATGCGCTTCTTTCGAGTGGTCGACCCGTTGCCGCGATGGATGGTGGTACTGACGCTGCCGGTGTCTGCCTACGCGGCCGGGATGATCTGGATCGATGCGGCGAATGCAGACGAAGGCCTCGCGATGCTCCTGCTGTGGCAAATGCTCTGCGCGTCGAAAGGGTTCGCGCGCGCGGCTCGACTCGGGCAGTTCGATCCGGTGCTCGTCCGATTCACGCGCGCGCAGGTCGCATGTGCGCACGGCATCTGGGCCACGCTTCCGGTGAGCGTCCTCTGGGCGGCGCTCGCAGCCCTGGAGGCAGTGCGATGGCCGGGCACGCTGCCGGCGGCACTCGAGCCCGGGCGCGTTGCCGCACTCGCGTTCACGAGCGCCGCGTCGTGGGCGTTGTCCGTGCCTGGATCGCGTCTCGTCACCGGCAGCCTGTGGCTCGTCGTCATCATCGCGGCTGCGACGACACGCGTCGGACTGGACCAGTACTCCGCGATGCTCTCGCGCGAGGGGGAGCCGGCGGCGCAGGTGCTGCACGCGCTTGCGCTCGTCATCGTCTGTCCATTCCTGATGATCGGCAATCACGTTCCCGCGCGCCTTGCGACCGCAGGCGCGTTGGTCGTGTGCGCGGCGGCCGCGGCGGCCTGCGGCGTGCTGTTCGTGCAGCGCCGGCAGTATGTCCTGGAGCCGGGCACATGACGCTGTCGTTCGAAGGAGTTCGCGTCGTGTACCAGCACGCTCCAGTCATCGACGGCGCATCGTTCGATCTTGGCCCGGGGGAGCTCGCCGGGCTCATTGGCCCGAACGGCGCGGGGAAGACCACGCTGCTCCGCGTCGCGGCGGGCCTGATCCGGCCGGTCGCCGGCCATGTGAGGCGCGGAGGGGCCGTGATGTATTTCGGCGGCGAGGCGACGTTGCCCGGCAACGCGCGAGCGGATGCATGGTCCGCGTTGTTTGCGAATCCGTGGCCGTCGGCGCGCCCGCTGCGCCAGTTGTCACGGGGCACGCGGCAACTGGTGGGGCTCACGGCGTGCCTGTCGCGCGACGACTGGGCCGTGGGTTTGCTCGACGAGCCGTGGGAAGGATTGGACCCCGACGCCTCAGGCTGGCTCGCCGGCCGCCTTGAGCGACATGCCGCGCGGGGCGCATCGGTGCTCATCTCGTCGCACAGACTTCACGATGTCGCCGGCACATGCACGTCGTTTGCTTTCCTTGCAAATGGCACGCTTCGGTTCATGCGCGCATCGGATCTTGCGCCTGAGTCAGGACAGATCGACGCGGCATGCCTAGCGAGCGTGGTGACCGGGGCGGAGCGGCGCGCATGAAGCCTCGAGCCGCCGGGGTGCTGCTGGCCTGCGGCGTGTGTCTGTGCAGCCTCAGCGCGCAGGGGGTCACATCGCGCGCCATCGCGCTGCCACCTGACTTTCCCAACGGGGATGCCGTCGTGTCTGTGGCATGCCGCGACAGGGTCACCGGCGCATTCACACCCGACCGATGGCGCGCCGTGCCTCTCGATGCGCCTGTTGCCGTCGCGGAGCGTGGCGCTCGGTGCCGCGTGCTCGTGCGGCCAATCGGGAGGGGCGCCTATGTCGCGACCCCCGAGGTCGTATGGGAGCACGGTATCGATCCGCTGCGTGCCGGCCCGCGCTGGCTGCGCACCGTGCATGCGCCCGCGGTGGCGTTCGATGTCTCGTGGGTTGGCGTCACAGACGATCACGTTCAATGCCGCGCGTCGTCCGTCGACGCCCAGTGCATGTTCGTGCCGGCAGAGATCGCCGGCGTCATGATCGCGCAGGCGAACGGCAGCGTGTGGTACGCCCTTGCCGCGCCGGCAACGCAACACGTCGTCTGGCAGCGCGCGCCAGCGGGGCGTCTCGTGCGTGCGGGCGTGCAGGGGGGAGCCGCCGTCACCGCCGCGATCACGTCTCTTCGGCCCGCGATCCGCGCAGGGTCCGGTCAACTTCTCGATCGACGCACATCGTCTGCGGCGCGCATTCATCGAGTCGGGCCTTCGTCCTTCTGGGTCGAGGGTGAGTTTGGGGACGACGTGGAGCTGGAGCTGCGCAGCCCCGGAGCGTCGCGCGTGGTGCTGCCACTGCTGTCGGTGCTGCGGTCTCCTTCCGTGCCTCTCGACGTTCCCATGGCGCGCGAGGAGACCATCGACGGCGACGTCCGGAGTCGCGGTCTGCTGCTCGAAGGTGCCACGGTCGCGTTGTCGCTCCTGCTGCCCGCGCTCGACACGAAGCCGGTGAAGGACGCGCATCGGCGGCGGGAGCGCCTGGCGGAAACCGTGACGGATGGTGCTGGCAGGTTCAGGTTTGACGGCCTCAGTCCTGGCCAGTACGAGGTTTACGCCGTGCATCCGCAACGCGGGCGCGTCCGCGCGGTGCTCACGCCGACAGCATTCCCGCGGCTTGTGCTGGAGCCCGCGCGCATCGCCCGCGGGCGCGTGACACGCCACGGAATCCCCGTGCAGGGCGCGCTCGTGTCGGCGTTGCCGGCCCTCGAAACGGTGATGGCCGCGCCGAATCCGCTGGCGCTCGCGGTGGAGACCATGCCCACCGCGGCGGATGGACGGTTCGAGATCCTGCTGCCGGAAGAGGGGCGCGTCGCGCTCCTGATCTCCTCCGGGCCCGCGTCCCAGCGTTTTGATCTGGGAGACATCGAGGCGTTGCCGGCCGTCACGGAGGTCGGCGACATAAAGCTCGCGGCCCCGATCGACGTCGAGATCCTGCTCGAGCTGCCTGACGGCTGCGCCTTGCAGGCGGCGGGACCGTTTGGCGAAACAGGCGTTTCCGTCATCCGTGCGGCAGTGCTGTCCCCCGGGCGCTGGCGCCTCCCGCTTCCGATGGCAGGGCGATGGATTGTCGCGGGCACCTGCGCGGGCATGGAAGTGGCGCTGGATCCTCCCGTACTCGATATCCGCGAGGCCGGACCGGCGTCGCAGAAGCCGGTCGTGCTTCGCGTGCGGCGATGATGGCTATACTGCCCGCATGCGACTGAGGAAGCTCGAGCCGGCCGACGCAGCGGCAGTGGTGGTGCTCAACGCGCAGCTCGGATATCCAACGACGGAAGACGAAGTCCGAAAAAGACTCGACGCGCTCGCCGGCCGGCAGGATCACAACGTGATCGGCGCCGACCTCGAAGGCGAGCTCGTCGGCTGGGCGCACGTGCACGCCGACTGGGGACTCGACCTCGGCTTCGAGGCGGAACTGCTCGGCCTCGTCGTACACGACATGCATCGCGGCCTCGGCATCGGACGCGCGCTGATCGGCGAAGCCGCGGAGTGGGCTTACCGCCAGCAGTGCGGGCGTCTGCGCGTGCGCACCAACGTGATTCGCCTTCGCGCGGGCGATTTCTATCGCCGTGCCGGCTTCAAGGAAGCGAAGCGCCAGCTCGTGCTCGACCTGCCGCTCGCCGGCGCGTAGCGCGCGGCCGAGGTCTGACACGGACCGGGTCGCGGTCGAGGTCGACACGCACCCGCGCCCGATAAACGGCCGTCCCGGGTTAAACTCATCCTGTGACTCGACTTTCTGCCCTCGCACTCGGGATCCTTCTCGCCGCGCCGATCGCCGTCGGCGCCGCGCGTAGCCAGGCCACTGACGACCGCGAAGCGGTCCGACAGGCCATGCTCGACTACGTCGAAGGCATCTACAACGTGGAGCCCGCCCGCCTCGAGCGCAGCGTGCACCCCGACATGGTCAAGCGCGGCTACTACCGCGAGAAGGCCGGCGACACGGCCTTCAAGTTCGCGCCCATGACGCGCGAACAGCTCATGACGCTCGCCGCGAACTGGAACAAAGAGAAGAAGCGTCCTATAGACAAGTATCCGAAAGAGGTCGTGGTTTACGAAGTCGTCGACCAGACCGCCAGCGGCAAGGTGACCGCGATGTGGGGCATCGACTACATGCACCTCGCGAAACACGACGGCCGCTGGAAGATCCTCAATATCGTCTGGCAGGAACCGCCCCCGAAGAAGTAAGGCTATTGGTGAATTACGAGTTGAGAATTGCTGTCTCGCGCCTGCTGCGGCGCGCTGCGGCGGCAGCGGGGCTCGCTGTCGCCGTCGCTTCGTGCGGATCGCCGACTGCGCCGCCGATCACTCCGCCCCCGGTGATCATCGTGCCGCCTGTGGTCGTTCCACCGGTCATCCCCCCCACGCTGGCGGTGACGCGGATCATGGCGTTTGGCGACAGCCTCACCGAAGGGGAGTCGCTCGGGCAGCTCTTCGCGCCCACGGTCCACGACCACGGCACGGCAGGCGTCGCCACGAGCTATCCGTTCAAGCTGAAAACGATCCTGACGACGACCTATACGGGCCAGACGTTCAG
>JALYRV010000295.1 GCA_030855205.1 Acidobacteriota bacterium
ACTCGAGCCGCGTGGCTCGCGCCGGCTCTCGCCGCAGTCGCTGCTCGATCTGCGGGTGTCCAGAAAGATGGCTCTCAAGGGCGTGGGACGCATCGAGCTCCTGCTCGATGTCCTCAATCTGTTGAATGACACGGCCGAGGAAGGCCTGGCGACCGACAATCAGTTCAGCCACAACTTCGGTCTCGCGACGATTTTCATGGATCCAAGACGAGCGATGCTGAGTGTGCGGTTGAACCTGGGGCAATAGCTGGGACGATCGGCTGAATGCTGCAGTTCGAGGGGCTATTCTGCCGGACGTTCGATCAGGACGACGTCGGAGTTTTCCCGGTGGCGATCGAACACGATGTGCTTTCCGTCAGGCGTCACGTCGAAGGTGCGGATCCGGCCCTGATTTCCGAGGCGAGTGAGGCGATGGCTGGTTTTTGTATCGAGATCGAGCAACCAGAAATCCTGCGACGCCCCCAGCGGCATGTACACCAGTCCCCTGCCGTCTGGGAGGAAGCGATGGTGTGATCCGAGCAGGGCCAGGGCGGGCGGCAGTTCGGCCGCTGTGCCGTCCGGACGAACGCCAAGGAGCGGTGCTTTGCCGCCGACGATCGTGCCGGAATAGACGATCAATGACTCATCCGGCGACCAGGCGGGATTGACGGCATCGCCGGAGACGAGCCGGACGGGCTTGCCGCCATCGACCGGAATCTTGAACAGACCCCTCCCCCCGCTGTCACTGCCGGCCGTGACGATCCATTTGCCGTCCGGTGACCAGTCGGCCGTGCTTTGGCCTGCATCTCCCTGGGTGTCGATGTCCGCCAGGGTGCGTGCGTCCGTACCATCCGCCGACATGATCGTCAAGTGTCGTTTGCCGCCACGTGTGATCACAACGGCGACGCGGCGCCCATCCGGCGACACCGCGGGCGGCTCCCGGAGCGTGACCTCGGCTCCTTTCCAGACTTCGGACGCTTCACCGTTCGCGAACCGCCACAGCCCGTCCCCGGCCCCCCGCGACGAGACATAGAACAACGACTGTCCGCCGAAGCGTGGAGCGAGCGCGCGTCCGGTAAAGGGTAAGTACGGCCGGACGTCGCGCTCCCCGGCGAGCGGAAGCGACCGTTCGGCCAGAGGAACGCGCCACAGGCTGGCGCTGACATTTATCACGCTCGCCACCACCCGCCGGCCGTCCCGGCTCGCTGCCACCGACGTATATTGATCGACGCCCGCGTTGACCCGTCGCACCAACTTGCTCGGGACGTCCAACTCCCACAACCACACCCCGGACTTGTCTTCCGCCGGCGCCACGTAGACCACGGTGCGTGGTTGAACAAAAGCCAGGTGCCTCACGGCAGTGTTCTGGTGCGTCAGTCGCTCCAGTTCTTCTCCCGAGGGTCGAACGCGCCACACGTCCATCTCGAAGCTCGATCCCGAAGCACGCCCGCCGGCAAAAAAGATCCACTTGCTGTCAGAGGACCAGATCGGGTGGTGATGGTGCCCGGACACGCCGGCCCCCTCTTTGACCGGGGGGAGTACTTCAACGGCGTCTCCACCCGTGGAGTCTGCGACAAATATCGGATCACCCGGTCCGTTCCTGAAGTACGCGAGCCGAGCTCCGTTGTCAGGGGACCAGGCCGGTGCGGCGGACCCGGCGCCGAGGAACGGGCGCGGCGACCCGCCCATCGACGGCATCAACAGCGGCGGTCCGCCACTGGTGTGGAACCAGATCTCGGACCCGTCCCCCGAGAAGCCCAAGCTGCGCACGACTGCCCCCGGCGGACGCAACGCAGGGATGGAGGCCGTCAGGTTACGAACCTGCCCGGTCGCCAGTTGGATGAGCCAGATGTCCGGCTCGCCATCGCGATCAGACAGGAAGGCGACAAACTTGCCGTCCGGGGAGATGTCGGCATCCCCTTCGGTTCCCTCCCAATCGGTGAGGCGCCTGAACTCGGCTTTCGCGAACGAACTCTCCTGCTCGAGCGCCGGGCGCCCGGCCTCTCTGACTCCAACGGCGACGGCAGCAGCGACAAGTGCGGCCCACGGCAGCCAGGCTGAGAGCCTTTTCGATGCCCGCGATTTTTCGACCGCGAACGTTCCCGGCAGCACTTCTTCGATGGCGTCGAACTCTATGCGGACATCAGCGATGTCACGCAGCCGTTGCTTCGAGTCCTTCGCGAGGCACCTGAACAGGACCCGCCGGATGGACGCCGGGGTCGTCGCGGGGAGCGCCGACCAGTCCGGCTCGCGCTCGAGAATTCTGGCGATCGAGTCAGAGGCCGTGTCCCCCGCAAACGTGACTTTGCCGGTCAACATCTCGTAGAGCACGCACCCGAACGCCCAGATGTCGGTGCGCTTGTCAACCGTGAGGCCCCGTGCCTGCTCGGGACTCATATAGGCGGCGGTACCCATCACGGCCCCGCCATGCTTCCCGCCGCGTGTCGTCCCGGGAGCGTGTGTCAGGTCCGGCGTTGAGCCATTGCCACCGACCGCCTTGGCCAGGCCGAAGTCCAGCACCTTGACCACGCCCTCCGGCGTGATTTTGATGTTCGCCGGCTTCAAGTCGCGATGGATGATCCCCTTTTCATGGGCGACCTCGAGGGCGTCCGCGATTTGACGCGCGATCACGATCGCGTCGCGCGGCGATTGCTCGTTGCCGCCGGAGTGCGTCCGCGGCAGGTTGGCGAGCATATCCGCGAGCGTCATCCCCTCGACCAGCTCGAGGACCAGGAAACGGACGGCGGCCGCCTCCTCGAAGCCGTAAATCGCGCAGATGTTGGGATGATTCAATGCGGCGAGCATTCGCGCTTCCCGCTCGAAGCGCGCGAGCCGATCTGGGTGGCTCGTGAATTCGTGCGGCAGGATCTTGATCGCGACCTCGCGCCCGAGCTTCGTGTCGCGAGCCCGATAGACTTCCCCCATACCACCCGCTCCGAGCAGTGCCAGCAGCTGATAACCGGCCAGGGATCGGCCGATCATGGGCGACGAAGCGGCATCCGACACCATGCGCGCGGCGATCACGAGCGCCGGCTCGAGAAATCCTTCGTCCGAGGTCTCCTCGGTCAGGAGCGATTCGACTTCGCGCCGCAGCGCGTCGTCGTCACGGCAGGCCTCCGCGAGGAACGCCGCGCGCTCGCCCTCCGGCCGGGCGCGCGCCGCGTGATAGACCTCCTCGATGCGCTTCCAGCGCTCAGGCGTCATGCGATCCAGAAGGAAGAAAGCCCGATGCGCGGGCCGGCGTCCGTCGAGTTCCCGGAACGCCGCCATTCTAGCCGGTTCCGCCTTCCTGAACAGGGGCTGTCGTCTCGGACGACACCTGCAGCTCGACGGTCTTCCTTCGTGGTCTTCGATTCTTCGTGTTCTTCGTGGCCACTGCGCAGGTACCCGAGGGTATAGCCGCCGTTGACCGACCCGCGCCGCCAGTTGAAGCGCGCCTGCTGCAGCGCCGGGGCGCCGCCGCAGGCCATCGAGGAGCTCGCCGGGCAACGCGGATCTGACGATGACGCAGCGCTACATGCACCTCAGTCCGGCGGCGCTCGACGCGGCGATCGGGCTGCTGGATCGTCCATCCGGCGATCAAAGTTGTGGAGATATATTGGCAACGGCCGGCCCGGTTCAAAAACGATCAATGAATCCGGGGGATAACTGGCGGTGAGGCAGGGATTCGAACCCTACGAC
>JALYRV010000296.1 GCA_030855205.1 Acidobacteriota bacterium
CAGGAGCTCGATGCCCGTCTTGCGCGGCATGACGAGGTCGGTGAGGACGATGGCGGGGCGGAAGGTAAAGACTTTGGCGAGGGCGTCTTCGCCATCGACGGCTTCCTCGGCGTGATAGCCCCACGTGCGCACGAGCTCGACCAGTCCCAGCCGTGCCGACTCATCGTCTTCGACCACCAATACGCGTTCGCCGGTCAGATCTGCCATGCGATAAGAAGTCAGTGTAGCGCAGGGGTCGCGCGGCATACCCGTTGCAGCTACGGCCGAGATGGATACCATCAAGCGAGTTTTCGGCGTTCTTCTGCTGACCGGGCTGACAGCCGCGTGCGGCCAGGACCGCGGACCGGACGTCAAGACCACCCTCACGCCCGCAGCCACGCCGACCCCCGCCGCGACGACAGCGTCTCCCACGCCCGCACTCACCCCCGCCGCACCCGTGAGCCCGGAACCCGCCACGCCCGAATCCACTCAACCTTCTCAACAGGCGAACCGCGCCGTCACGATCCCCTCGGGTACCATCCTGTCGGTGCGCCTTGCAACGCCGATCGCCTCGGACACGAGCCAGGTCGAACAGCGTATCGAGGGCACGCTGACGCGCGACGTGCGCGTGGGCGGTGTCGAAGCGCTCGGAGCGGGTGCGACGCTTCGCGGGATCGTGACGAGCGTAGAGCGCAGTGCGCGCGTGAAGGGTCGCGCGAGCATCGGCTTCAGGTTCGATCGCCTCTCGCACGAAGGCCAGACCTACGACATCCGCACGGCACCCGTCTCGCGCGTGGCGCCGGGCAGCAAGAAGCGCGACGCGACGATCATCGGCGCGCCGGCCGCGGGCGGCGCGATCCTCGGCGGCATCCTCGGCGGCGGCAGCGGCGCGCTGAAAGGTGGCGCGATCGGCGGGGCGGCAGGCACGGCGGCGGTGCTCTCGACGCGCGGATCGGAAGTGCGACTCGCGCCCGGGGCGACGGTCAGCGTGAGACTGTCAGCGCCGCTCACGGTGCGGCGGTAGGATTCGTTCGCTGGTAAAGTTCGGGGTTCACACGTGGACACGCAGGACCTCGAGCTCGACCAGCCGAACATCGAACCCGGGCAGGCGAACGTCCAGGTTGGCACCACGCACGCCGAGCCAACGAGAACGTCAGCTCTCATCGAGGTTCTGGTCTGCTCCGGCTTCCCCACCCAGATCGCGATCATGGGCCTGCTGCACGTGATCGGGATGCGGCCGGGCGGCGGCGCGGCCGGGCTGTCGCTGCCGTTCTTCGCCGCGCTCGCACTCGCCGACTCGATTCTCCTCGTCGGGCTGATTCTCTTCTTCCTGCGCAGTCACGACGAGTCGCCACGCGCCATTTTTCTGGGCGTGCGTCCCGTGAAAGGGGAAGCCGCGCTCGGCCTGGTGCTCGTGCCGGTGGTCTTCATCTTCGTGGCGCTGATCGTCGGGTCGCTGCGCCTGCTCGCGCCGTGGCTGCACACGGTGCCGCAGAATCCGCTGGGCGCGCTGCTCGACACGCCGGGCGAGGCGGTCATCTTCGCGTTCGTGGTGATCATCGCGGGCGGGCTGCGCGAAGAGGTCCAGCGTGCGTTCATCCTGCATCGCTTCGAGCAATCGCTCGGCGGCGCGAAGCTCGGGCTCGTGCTCTTCAGCGCGATGTTCGGACTCGGCCACATCGAGCAGGGAGCCGACATCGCGATTGCAACCTCGGCGCTGGGTCTGTTCTGGGGCGTGCTCTACCTGGCGCGCCGCAGCATCGCCGCGCCCGCGGTCAGCCACGCGGGCTTCAATCTCACTCAGGTGATCGTGCAGGCGACGCTGAAGGGCGCTACGACAGTTTGACGTCGCGCCTGACGAACAGCGCGCATCCGATCGCAAAGTAGACGAGCGCGTAGCCCACGTTCTGGTACATCTCCTTGCGCTCGGCCTGATAGTCGATCACCGGACGCGGGCGCCCGCGCGGCGGATTGCGCGGGTTGGGTCCCGTGGGAAACGGCGCCCACGCGATGCTCGCGTAGTGGCTGTCGTATCCCGGAGGCATCGCGTAGTTGAGGGCCACGCCGGCACGGCGGCGCAGCACGCCGGGATCGTCTTCGAGTATCTGGATGAGCGGTGGCATGAAGACGAGCAGCGCCGTGAGAGCCGCCGCGCCTCCTGCCGACCCGACCGCGCTGAGCGCCACCGCCACGCCCCCGAACAGCACGATTGACGAAGCGGTGTGCGCAAGCGAGACGCCCAGCACCTTTTCATCGATATCGATGCCGAGATAGGCCGCGATGCCGTAGTCGAGCACCACGCCAATCGCGAGAGAGATCAGCGAGAACACCACGACGCCGATCCACTTGCCGGTCATGAACTCCCAGCGGCGAATCGGGCGCGCGAGCAGGGTGACGATGGTCTTCGATGCGATCTCGGAGGCGACCGCGTTGGCGCCGAGAAAGATGGCCGACGCGACACAGAGCACCGCCCAGAGATCGAGCGACGCGGCGACGGCGCTGGACCGCATGAACGCCATCCTGCCCGCATCGTCGGACGCAATGAAGATCGCGGGAGCCGCGCGGATGAACATCAGGAGCACGGCGGCGCCCCAGATATAGACCGCGCGCTTGCTCAGCGCACCGCGGACGACGTTGCGCGCGACGAGGAGGATGCGCTCCATCAGGCCCTCCCCAGGTGTTCGAGATACTTCTCTTCGAGCGTCGTGCCGCGGCGCGGCTGCACGGTGACCACGTCGCACGGCAGCGACGTCAGCGCATGCAGCAGCGCCTTGCGGGCCGCGGCCTCGCAGACCAGTGTGGCGCTGCCGTCCGTGTCGCGTTCGACGGTGAACGTGTGCCCCGCGAGCATCGCGGGATCGGCAAGCGGCCACCCGATGACTTCGATCTCCCACACACCGCTGCCGGCAGGCGCGGCAGCGATCTTCTCGGCAAACGCGACTTCGCCGTGGCGGACCATGACGACCTCGTCGCACGTGCGCTCGACGTCGGCGAGGATGTGGCTGCTCAGGAACACCGTGCGTCCGCGCGCCTTCTCCTCACGAATGATGTCGAGCACGAGACGGCGTCCCTCCGGATCCAGACCGCTGGTCGGCTCGTCGAGAATGAGCAGTTCCGGACCGTGCAGCAGTGCCTGCGCCAGCCCGAGCCGCTGTGTCATCCCCTTGGAGAACGTCGACACGCTGCGGCCTGCCGCTCCCTCGAGTCCCATGCGCGCGAGCAGCGGCGGGATCGCCGTGTCGAGTGCCTCGCGCGACATGTGCGACATGCGTCCGTAGAAGCGCAGCACCTCACCCGGCTTGTAGAACGGATAGGTGTTGAAGATCTCCGACTGATAGCCGATCTTCCGGAGCACGGCAGGACCTGGCGGCATGCCGAAGATGCGCACCGACCCGCGATCCGGCTTGAGGAAACCGAGGAGCGTGTGGATGGTGGTGGTCTTGCCGGCGCCGTTGGGACCGACGAAGGCGACGACACTGCCGCGCGGCACGGTGAGCGCGAGGTCCTTGACGGCGTGCACGGTACGGCGGCGGAGGCCGCTGCGATAGGTCTTGGTGAGTCCGGCAATCTCGACGACGGCTTCCGCCACGGCGGCTCCTCCTGCTGTGTTGCGAGGCGCCAGTGTAGCGCCTAACGCAGGACGCGCACCTGCGCGCGATCGCGGAGGC
>JALYRV010000297.1 GCA_030855205.1 Acidobacteriota bacterium
CGCGCACGTCACGACCATGAGCCTCGTGGCGCCCACCCGCATCGTGACGGCGCCTGAGCGCGCCGTGTTCTTCCAGCAGGCGCTCGAGCGGCTGGCCGCGCTGCCCGGCGTGCAGGCGGCCGGCCTGGTTACCCGGCTGCCGCTGCGCGACGGCGGAGGCCAGGGCACAATGACGATCGAAGACCGACCGGACCTGCGCGACGGACGCGAGCCCAACGCGTTCTTCCGGATCATCTCGCCCGGATACCTCGACGCCATGGGCATCGGCATCATCCAGGGCCGGGCGTTCACCGCCGCCGACAGGACCGGAGCGCTGCCGGTGGGCATCGTGAGCGAATCGTTCGCCGGGCGCATGTGGCCCGGACAGAGCCCGCTGGGACGCCGCATCCGGCACACGTTCGGCCGCGATCGGCCCTGGGTGACGATCGTCGGGGTCGCCGAGGAAACGCGCCTGACGCGGATGACCGGCGACAACCCGCTGGTGCTCTACGTGCCGCTCGCGCAGGCGGAGGCGCCGGACGGCCCGGTGCTGGTCGTGAAGGGGGCCGGCGCCGCGGCGCCCGTGCCGGCGATCAGGGCGGCCGTCCACGAACTCGACAACCGCATCGCCGTGGCGCGCGTCGCGACGCTCGACGCCGTGGTCGCGGCGGCCGTTGCCGAACCGCTGCGGCTGCGGTTCTTCCTGTCAGTGCTGGGCGTGCTGGCGCTCGTCATCGGCGCGGTCGGCATCTACAGCGTGGTGTCGTACTCCGTGGTGCGGCGCCGGTCCGAGTTCGGCGTGCGGCTCGCGCTGGGTGCATCTCCCAGGCGCATCCTCACCGACGTCATCACCGGCGGCCTGATGCCGGTCGTCATCGGCGTGGCCGCGGGCGTCGGCTGCGCGCTGGCCCTCGCGTCCACAGTCGGCACCTTCCTTTACGGAGTCACGTCAACCGACGCGCCCAGCCTGGCCGGGGCGGCGGCTGCCCTGCTCGCCGCGGGCGTGCTCGCCGCCACGATCCCGGCGGTGCGAGCCGGACGCATCGATCCGGTCAGCGCGCTCAGAGCCGAGTAGCGGGTCGGCCGGTGTGCGGTGACGATGGGAGGACCTGAGACCCCTGCGCTCGCGCCGGGTCCGCCACCTGGGTCGAGTTGTCTCCACCCAGCAGCAACAGCACGAACTGAAGTTCGTCCTTGCCGAAGTAGATGCGGTGACCCGGCCCGACCATGACGTGCGCCTCCTGAACGCATCGCGCGGCGTGTCGCGATGGATCGCCTGCACTCAATCGGCCCGCCCCCGCGCTGTGCCCAGCCGCCCCCACGGTGACGATGATCGTCGGGCCGAGCGGGTGCGTGTGCCACGCCGTGCGCGCGCCGGGCTCAAAGGTGACCGCGGCCCTCGCCTTGCGGCCATGAGGCGGTGCTCGGACCGGAGTTCGCGGAGTTCGCGCGCAACTATTCCGACGTCGTCTTGGATGTCGGCACGGACCAAACGAGGCTCGCGCTGACCGTCGGCATCTTCTTCCTGTGGGTCAGGGCCATCCCCTTCTCGATCTCGGCGGCCGTCGGGTTCATCGCGCTCTCGGGCGTCGCCGTCCCGAACGGGCTGGTGATGATCACCTTCATCAACAAGCTGCGCGACGAGGGGCGCCAGGTCGGGGACGCGGTGACCGAGGAGGCGCTGGCGCGGCTGCGGCCCGTCCTGATGACGGCGCTCGTCGCGTCGCTCGGATTCCTGCCGATGATGCTGGCCTGTGCCTGCGGGCCTCCCGTAGTGGCCCGGTTTCGGTGCTCGCGGCTGGGGCGTGGGCCCGATAAGGGGTCTTCGGTTAACCCGTGAGACCCCACTAATATTTCCTATCGTCTGGTGTCCAACCAGTTGAACGGCGTCATGAAGGTGCTGACGATCATCGCGACCATCCTCATGCCGCTGACCGTGATCACCGGCATGTGGGGGATGAACGTGACCCTGCCGAACCTGCAAGGCGGCCAAGCGTTTCAGTTCTGGTGGGTCGCGCGATCATGGTCCTCCTGATGGTCGTGATGCTGGGCGACTTCGCAAGCAGCGCTGGTTGTAAGGGGGTCGGCGCGGTGATACCGTCCGGTCGCATCCGTCAACTCGCCATTCAGGAGTACCTTTCATGCACAGACGCGTCATCGCCGCGGCCTCATTGCTCGTCCTCCTTCTGGTGCCGGCCAAGGCGCGCGCCCAGGCGCCGGTCCAGGACCAGGCGTTTCGCGGTGATATCGACAAGCTGCTGGAGGTGACCGGCGCGGCTCAGATGGGGAAGCAGGCCAGCGAGCTCGTCACCCAGCAGATTTTTGCCGCTTTCAAGAAGGAGCGCAGCGATATCCCACCGCGGGTGTTCGGCGTGGCGAAAGAGGTGCTTGGGGCCGAGCTGGCGAAAGCGTTCGACGGAACCGATGGGCTCACGTCGCAGATCGTGGCTATCTACGCCAAGCACTTCAGCCATGACGACGTGAAAGGGCTGCTGGCGTTTTATGGGTCGGAGCTTGGCAAGAAGACCATCCAGGTCATGCCGGTGTTGTTCCAGGAGTCGGCTGCCGCCGGCCAGCACTGGGCCGAACAGCACATGCCACGGATCACTGCCGCGATTGAAACCCGCCTCCGTGCCGAAGGTTTCATCAAGTAGGAGCGCATTGCCAACCAGCGTTGACATCATCATCGGCAACCCCGAGACCCAGCACCTGGCGATTCGTCCGCTCGGGCGCGCGCACCCCGGCCTCTTCGACTTCTGGGACGGCCACTGGATCGACTGCCAGGTTTCGATCTCCGCCGGCGGCTTCCAGGGACGCTTTCGCGCGGATCTCAGATCGGAGGAGTTCCAGGGGTTCCTCGCGGGGGTCGAAGCGCTTGGCAACACGCTCGAAGGTAGTGCCAGGCTCACCTCGATGGAAGGGCAGATCGACATCTCCCTGACCGGGGACGGGAAAGGCCGGATCCAGGTCGCGGGTGAAGCCGTGGACGAGGCGGGGATCGGCAATCACCTCCCCTTCCAGTTCGAACTGGACCAGACGTTTCTGCCGGAGATCAGCCGCTCCCTCGAGCGCTTCCTGGTCGCGTTCCCCGTCCTGGCGCGGCGGAATCGCCGGAGCCTGCCGCCGCCGATCAGTGATGGCGCTCACCGAGGCCCTGACAGTTCTCGTGGCGGCGGGAGCCCGGGTGACTCGGAGAAAGGCACTGCGATGTCTTCCAAGACCTTCAGGACAACGATCGTTCGCGAAGGGGGATGTGCTTCATCCCCGTCACCTTCGATCCAAAAACCGTTTTCGGCAAAACCAGGGCGCCGGGCAAGGTGACGGTGAACGGCTACACGTATCGGAGCACCATCGCCGCGATGGGCGGACCACCGTGCATCCCGCTGCGCAAGAGCAACCGCGAAGCGGCCGGCCTCGAAGGAGGGGAGACGCTGTGCCTGCGGGCCTCCCGTAGTGGCCCGGTTTCGGTGCTCGCGGCTGGGGCGTGGGCCCGATAAGGGGTCTTCGGTTAACCCGTGAGACCCCACTAATATTTCCTATCGTCCGGCGGAAGCATCCTCCGGATGACGGTCGAAGCGGATCGTCTCTGTGGTGTCCCTCAACCCATCGACGGGCACACCCGCCGCATCAAGCACCTGGTATCCCAGCCGGTACAGGCT
>JALYRV010000103.1 GCA_030855205.1 Acidobacteriota bacterium
CAACCACCCGTCGTTCATCGAGCCCTACCAGGGCGCGGCGACGGGGGTCGGCGGCATCATCCGCGACATCTTCACGATGGGCGCGCGGCCGATTGCGCTGATGAACTCGCTGCGCTTCGGGCCGCCATCCGATCCGAAGAACCGGCGCATTCTCGAGGGGGTTGTCGCCGGCATCGGCGGCTACGGCAACAGCATCGGCATCGCCACCGTCGGCGGTGAGGTGATGTTCGACGAGACCTATTCGGGCAATCCGCTCGTCAACGTGTTCTGTCTCGGCATCGTGCGCGCCGACGGCATCGTGCGCGCGAAAGCCTCCGGCATCGGCAACCCCGTGTACTACCTGGGGGCCAAGACAGGGCGTGACGGCATTCATGGCGCCACGATGGCGTCGGCCGAGTTCGACGAGAAGTCGGCCGAGAAGCGCCCGGCCGTGCAGGTCGGCGACCCGTTCATGGAGAAGCTGTTACTCGAGGCGTGTCTCGAGCTGATGAAGAGCGACGCCGTGGTGGCGGTGCAGGACATGGGCGCCGCGGGCCTCGCATGCTCGACCTGCGAGACCGGCGCGCGGGGCGGCGTCGGCATCGAGATCGACGTGATGCACGTGCCCGTGCGCGAGACCGGCATGACGCCGTACGAGATCATGCTGTCGGAATCGCAGGAGCGCATGCTGCTCGTCGTCAAGAAGGGGCGCGAGCGCGAGGTCGAAGAGATTTTCGAGAAGTGGGACCTGCATGCGGCGCGCATCGGCGAGGTGACCGGCGACAAGCTCCTGCGGGTGAAGGACCACGGCACGATCGTCGCGGAGGTGCCGAGCGCGGCGCTGGCCGACGAGGCGCCGGTGTACAACCGTCCGTTCAAGGAGCCGGCGTCGCAGCAGGAGCTGCGGACGATGCCCGCGCTCGGCACCGCGCCTTCGGCGCGCGACGCGTTCTTCACGCTGCTCGCGTCGCCGGGTATCGCGAGCAAGCAGTGGATCTACCGTCAGTACGACTCGATGGTGCGCACCAACACGCTCGTGGCCGCCGGCGCCGGGGCCGGGGTCGTGCGCGTGAAGGGCACAGCCAAGGCGCTCGCGATGTCGGTCGACGGCAACGGCCGCTACTGTCTGCTCGATCCCTATGAAGGCGCGAAGCTGGCCGTGGCCGAGGCCGCGCGCAACGTCGCGTGCGCGGGAGGCGCGCCGATCGGCGTGACCAACTGTCTCAACTTCGGCAATCCGGAACGGCCCGAGATCATGTGGCAGATTGCCGAAGCCGTGCGCGGGATCGGCGACGCCTGCCGGGCGCTCGAGCTGCCCGTCACCGGCGGCAACGTCAGCCTCTACAACGAGACCGGCGGGCAGGCGATTCTGCCGACGCCCGTGATCGGTGTCCTTGGGCTCGTTGAAGACGCCGGACACGTGCTGTCGCGCATCTTCCCCCGCGAGCCGCGTGACATCGTGCTGCTCGGCTCGACGCAAGACGAGCTCGGCGGCAGCGAGTACCTCAAGACGATTCACGGCCTCGTGCGCGGCGTGCCGCCGGCGCTCGACCTCGAGCGCGAGCAGGGCCTGCAATCGTTGCTGGTCGAGGCGGCGTCAAAGCAATGGATCGCCTCGGCGCACGACTGCGCTGACGGGGGCTTTGCAATCGCGCTCGCCGAGTGCTGTTTTTCCGGCGGCGCGGGAGCAGATGTCGTCATCGATGCGCCAGCGGCGACCGTGGCCGACGCTGTGACGGGCGCGCTCTTCTCGGAAAGTGCGTCGCGCGCAATCGTGAGTGCGGCAGCGGGACAGGCCGAAGCGTTGCTCGCGCGCGCGGCCGCCCTCGGCGTGCCGGCCGCGGTCATCGGGCGCAGTGGCGGCGATCGCATTCGCATCACGGTGGCCGGCGCTGCCGCCATCGACTGCACGGTGGCCGAGGCCGAACACGCCTGGGCCAACGGCCTCACCAGGTTGCTCGAAAGGCAGGTGGCATGATCGACGGATTCCGCGAAGAGTGCGGCGTATTCGGCATTCACCGGCACCCGGAGGCCGCGAACCTCACCTATCTCGGCCTCTACGCACTGCAGCACCGCGGGCAGGAGAGCGTCGGCATCGCGTCGAGCGACGGCGCGAGCCTGCGCGTGCACCGCGCGATGGGCTACGTCGCCGACGCGTTCAACGAGTCGCAGCTCTCGCAGCTCGAGGGCAGCTCCGCGGTCGGGCACGTCCGCTATTCAACAGCGGGAGAATCGGGCCTCAAGAACGCGCAGCCGATTCTCATCGACTGCGCCCACGGCGAGATTGCGATCTGCCACAACGGCAACCTCGTCAACGCGCGGGAGCTGCGCGACGATCTCGTGCGCCAGGGTTCCATCTTCCAGACGACGAGCGATACAGAGGTGCTGCTGCATCTCTATGCGCGCTCCAAAGCGGCGACGATCGAGCAGGCGCTGGTCGAGTCGGTCGCGCAGGTGCGCGGGGCCTTTTCGCTGGTGCTGCTCACGAAGGACCGCCTGATTGCCGTGCGCGACCCGCACGGGTTCCGGCCGCTGGCCATCGGCTCGCTCGGCGACACCTACATCGTCTGCTCCGAGACGTGCGCGCTCGATCTGATTGGCGCGACGTATCTGCGCGACGTCGAGCCGGGCGAGATGATCGTCGTCGGCCCCAACGGGCTGCGATCGTTCCGCCCCTTCGCGCCTGCGCAGCACTCGCACTGCATCTTCGAGCACGTCTATTTCGCGCGGCCCGACAGCTATGTGTTCGGACAGAGCGTCAACGAAGTGCGCACCGAGCAGGGGCGCGTGCTCGCGCGCGAGCAGCCGATCGACGCCGACGTCATCGTGCCGATTCCCGACTCGGGCGTGTGCGCCGCAACCGGCTTCGCGGAGGCGTCGCACATCCCGCTGCGCATGGGGCTGATCCGCAACCACTATGTGGGGCGCACCTTCATCCAGCCGCAGCAGTCGATCCGCCATTTCAACGTCAAGGTGAAGCTCAACCCGGTGCGGAGCATCCTCGAGGGACGCCGCGTCGTGCTCATCGACGATTCGATCGTGCGCGGCACGACGAGCCGGAAGATCGTGACGATGGTGCGCGCGGCCGGCGCGAAAGAGGTGCACATGCGCATCAGCTGCCCGCCGACCATTTCGCCGTGTTTCTACGGCGTCGACACGCCGCGCCGGTCCGAGCTGATCGCGGCGACCCACACCGTCGAGGAAATCCGCAAGTACATCGAGGCCGACAGCCTGGGGTACCTCAGTCTGGATGGACTGCTCGGCGCGGTGGGTGAGAAGCGCACGTCGTACTGCACCTCGTGCTACACGGGCGACTATCCGGTCGCCTTCCCTCAGGATGAAGCGTCGTATCTGCAACTCGCGCTGAAGCTCAAATGAACATTCCACTGCTCCTCGTCGCCGCCACGCTCGCCGGGGCCGCCGCGCCCGACGCGTCCGTTCTCGCCACCGCGCAACAGGCCGCCCAGCAGAGTGAGATCACGAGCGCCGATCTCGACGCCGCCATCGAGAAGCTCGGGTCGCTCGACTTTCCCGTGCGCTCGCAGGCTTCGCGCGTCATCCGCCGCGCGCCGGCGGCCCAGGCCGTGCCGATGCTGATCGAGGCCGCGTCGGCTCACAAGGACGGCTACACGCGCTTCCGCGCGCTGGTGCTGCTCACGGGCTTCAGCGACTCGCGCGCCGACGCGCTGATGCTGCAGCTGCTGCCCGATCCCAACGATCGCGTGCGCGCCGTCGCCTACGGGTGGTTCGAACACCGCCCGAATCCGGCCGCGACCGCGCCGATGCTCAAGGCGCTCGAGGAAGAGGCGTCGGAATTCGTGCGCCCCGCGCTCACGCGGACGCTGGCGGCGTACGACGATCCGTCCGTGCGCGCGGCCATGGGCGCGCTCGTCAGCAAAGGGCAGGATTTCTTCCGCAGCATCGTCATCGAGGCGCTCGGCGACTACAAGGCCTCGCATGCCGCGTCGGCGATTGCCGCCGTGGCGCGCCTCGACGGTCCGCTGCAGGATGACGCGGCGCTCGCGCTCGGCAAGATCGGCGACCGCAAGTACCTTGCGACGCTCGCCGAGATTCAACGCACCGCGCCGCGTGATCGGCAGCCGTCGATCGCCGCGGCGATCTGCCTGCTGGGCGTGAACTGTCCCGCCCACGAGAAGTACCTCGCCGACGCGTTGCGCTTCGGGATCTCCAACGACGGCTACCAGCCGCTGCTGCGGAGCGCGGCCGGGGGGCTTGGCGCGCTCGCCA
The DNA here is from genome assembly GCA_030855205.1 of Acidobacteriota bacterium. Lineage (GTDB taxonomy): Bacteria > Acidobacteriota > Vicinamibacteria > Vicinamibacterales > SCN-69-37 > JALYRV01. Next base: position 4,228 of record JALYRV010000103.1, read on the forward strand.
TTGCCGGCCGCACCAGCGCACTCGAGACGCTCGTCGATGCGGGCATTCCGTCGAAGGATCCGGCGCGTGCGGCGATCGCGCTTGCGCTCGGCACCGTTGCGATGCGCAACACGACGATGCTTCTCGAATGGGTCGCGGGGCGCACGGATATCGACGCCGTCGCCGATCTCCTGGGTGAGGCGTTCGACATGCTGGAAGAGGATCTCGACGAGGAGCGCTTCTACGTCACCGTGCGCCGGGCCTATTGGCAGGCGCCGGAGGGCAGCCCCGTGAAGGCCGCCGCGGAAGCGCTCATCCGGAAGCTCGAGTTCTGACGTGGCGGCGCGTGGGATGGACTACCGGCAGGCGGGCGTCGACATCGAGGCGGGGAACGAAGTCGTGCGGCGCATCAAGTCGCTCGCGGCGTCCACGCACACGCCCGGCGTGCTCGGCGGCCTCGGCTCGTTCGGCGGCCTCTTCGCCCTGCCGCAGGGCGTCGACGCGCCGGTACTCGTCGCCAGCGCCGACGGCGTGGGCACGAAGCTCAAGGTCGCGTTCATGGCCGGCGTGCACGACACGATCGGCGTCGACCTCGTGAACCACTGCGTCAACGACATCCTCGTGCAGGGGGCCGAGCCGCTCTTCTTTCTCGACTATCTCGCGACCGGCCGCCTCTCGCCCGACGTCGCCGAGCAGATCGTCAAGGGCGTGGCCGCCGCGTGCCGCGACAACGGCTGCGCGCTCCTCGGCGGCGAAACCGCCGAGATGCCGGGGTTCTACGCCGACGGCGAGTACGACGTCGCCGGCTTCATCGTGGGCATGGTGCCGCGCGCGCGCCTCATCGACGGCAGCAGCATTACGGCGGGCGATGTGCTCATCGGGCTGCCCTCGTCGGGCCTGCACACCAACGGCTATTCGCTCGCACGGAAGATCGTGTTCGACGCGGGCAGTCTGCGCATCGATCAGCTCTGGCCCGGCGAAACGCGCACGGTCGCAGACGTGCTGCTCGCGCCGCACAGGAGCTATTTGCCCGCCATCCGGCCGCTCCTCGGCACCGGCCTCATCAAGGGCATGGCGCACATCACCGGCGGCGGCATCACCGACAACCTTCCGCGCGTGCTCCCCGAAGGACTGCAGGCGCACGTCGATCGCGCCTCCTGGACGGTGCCTCCGGTCTTCGAATGGCTCCAACAGGCGGGCGGCGTGCCCGACGACGACATGCGCCGCGCCTTCAACATGGGCATCGGGCTGGTCATCGTCTGCGCCGAGGGGGACGCGGCGTCGGTCACGAGCGCCCTCGCATCCGAGTCGCCCGTCCGCATCGGCCGCGTCGAGCCGGGCGGCGCGGGCGTCGTCTACGCCTAGCGCTTCAGGTACTTGTCGAACCAGTTGACGTAGCGCTGCAGCCTGTCGCGCTCGTAGCTCGGAATCGACAGGCCGTGGAACTGCCCCGGATAGATGACGAGCTGCGTGTCGACGCCAAGGCTCTTGAGCGCCTGATACATCTGCTCGCTGCCCGCGATCGGCACGTTGAAGTCCTTCTCGCCTCCGAGGAACAGCGTCGGTGTCTTGATCCTGTCCGCGTGGAAGAACGGATACGAGACCTTCATCCAGGCCTCTTTCGATTTCCACGGAGGTCCGATCTCGTGGTCGTACTGCACGATGTACTGATCCACGCCGTACATCGTGAACTGCATCGAGCTGCCCGCGCCGCTGATCGCCGCCTTGAAGCGCGTGTCGGTGGCGATGGCGTAGTTGGTCGAGATGCCGCCGTAGCTCCAGCCACCGATGCCGAGACGATTCGGATCCGCGATGCCCTGCCTGACGGCCTCGTCGACGGCGCCGAGCAGATCCATCACCTCGAGGTTGCCCCAGTCGGCGTGAATCGCCTTCTGCCACGCGTTACCGCGCCCGGAGCTGCCGCGATAGTTGATGGCGAGCACCACATACCCCTGTGCCGCGAGCACCTCGCGATCGAACGAGAACGCGTGCTCGTCCTGGCTGTTGGGACCGCCGTGAATGATCAGCAGCGTCGGATACTTCGTGCCGGCCTTGTAGCCGGCGGGCTTCACGATGAGCCCGTGTACGTCGGTGCCGTCCTTGCTCTTCGACTGAAAGTCTTCCGTCGTCGCGAGCTGCAACTCGGAGAGGAGCTGTTCGTTGTGCTTCGTCAGCCTGCGGAGGGTACCTCCCTCGAGCGCGTGAACCTCTGCGGGCGCGCCAGGGCTCGTCGCCAGCACCGCGAAGTGTCCGTCCTTGCCCCGATGGGGAGCACGAACCGCGAGCTTTCCAGTGGACCGGCGCTGCGGCGTCCCCTTCGGATCCTCGGCCGCCACGGTCGCGACGTGCGAGGTGCGATCGTCCTGCAGCAGGAAGGAGATCTGCTGGCCGTCGGGTGACCACGCGATGTTGGACACGGCGCGATCGAGCGGCGCCATGTAGACCGCCGGTGTCACCGCGGGACCGCCGGCGCCAGGCGCCGCCGGCACGATGACCAGCTTGCTCATGCCGTACGCGGAGTTGCTGTCGTCATCGCCGAGCAGCACGGCGATGCGCGTGCCGTCGGGACTCCACGCCGGGCGGCCGCTCTCGCCGAACGCCGTCTTCGTGATCGGCAGCGGCGTTGCGCCCGCCTTCGCTTCGACCACCCACAGATCGTCGTTGCCCGTGCGATCCGGCTCGGCCGCCCCGCGCTTGCTCAGGAACGCGATGCGCGTGCCGTCGGGTGACCACGCATGGCTGCCATCGTCGGTGTTGCCGCTGGTGATCGTCGTGACCTTCTTCGTCGCGACGTCGAACATCGCAAGGTGTCCGTAGAGATGCTTCAGATAGCCGTCACGATCCTGTTTGAAGTGGTAACGATCGATGACGATGGGCGGGGGCGTCTTGCGCTTCCAGCCTTCCTTCTTTTCCGGCTCTTCGTCGGGATCCTGATCGGTTGCGACGAACGCGATGCGGGTACTGTCGGGCGACCACTGGATGTCGGCCACGCCCCCCTTGAAATCGCTCGCCCGCTGCGCTTCTCCGCCGGCGCGGTCGAGCAGCCAGATCTGGCCGCCGCGCTTCTTCTCTTCCTCGGTGCCCCGTGACGACACGAAGGCGAGGTACCTGCCGTCGGGGCTCCAGCGGGGCGAGGACTCGCTGTCGGGCGATGAGGTGAGCTGCAGCTGCGCGCTGCCGTCCCACTTCACCATCCAGATGTCGGTGTTGCGCTTGTCCTTCTCGGCGTCAATCGTCGTCACCGTGTACGCGACCCAGAGCCCCTCGGGCGACCGCTGCGGATCGCCGACGGCCACGAGGCGCGAGTGGTCGTCGAGCGTCACCGGCCGGCGGCCCTGCGCGGAGGCGGCGAGTGGCACCATCAGAAGGAGCGCGAGCGCAAGCGAGCGTGTCTGCATGATGGGAAACTATAAAGGAAATTGCGGCTGACATAGGATCAGATGCATGAGGAAGTTGGGGGTGCTCATCTCGGGTCGGGGCACCAACCTGCAGTCGCTGATCGACGCCGTTGCCGGCGGAAGGCTCGACGCGGAGATCGCGGTCGTCATCTCGAATCGCGCGGGTGTCGAGGGGCTCGATCGGGCGCACCGCGCCGGGCTCGAGACGCTCGTCCTCGATCACCGCCCGCACGCGTCGCGCGAGGCGTACGACGCCACGCTCGTCGAGGCGCTTCAATCGCGCGAGGCCGACCTCGTCTGCCTTGCCGGCTTCATGCGCGTGCTGTCGCCGGTTTTCATCCGTGCGTTCGACCAGCGCATTCTCAACATCCATCCCTCGCTGCTCCCCGCGTTTCCGGGTGTCGGCGCGCAGCACCAGGCGTGGGCGTACGGCGTCGCGATCGCGGGCGCGACCGTGCACCTGGTCGATGACTCGCTCGATGGCGGCGCGATCGTGCGGCAGGAAGCCGTACGAGTGCTGGCGTCGGACACGGCCGACACGCTGGCCGCGCGCATACTCGAGGTCGAGCACCGCTTGTACCCTGAGGCCGTGGAGGACGTGTTGAAAGGGGGATGGCGAATCGAAGGCCGGCGCTTCCTTCGCTGAGGTCAGGACAGGCGGCCGCGACGCTGGAGCGTGAGCATCGCGACTTCCGGCGGACAGTTGATGCGCACCGGCACGTACACCATCCCGATGCCGCGGCTCACGAAGAGCACGGTGTTCTCCCGCTCGAGTGTCCCCTGCATCGTCGGAAAGAAGCCGCGGTTCCATGCACCGACGCCGGGCAGCACAATCTGTCCTCCGTGCGTGTGGCCGCTGAGCACGAGCGGGATGTTGAGCTCCGCCGCCTCGTTGATCCGGCGCGGGTCGTGCGCCAGCAGGATATTGACGTTGCCGGGCGCGTCGATCAGCTTCGCGATCGTGGACGGCTGTTTCGTCCAGTAGCGCAGGCCGATCAGATCGATCGCGTCGCCGCGCCGCTCGAGGCGCGTGCGCGCGTCGCGGAGCACGTCGAAGCGGTTGCGGCGCAGCGCCGCCGCGACGTCCCCTTCACGATCGCCGTCGCTGTCGTGATTACCGAGCACCGCGACGACGCCGAGAGGCGCGGTGAGGGGGGAGAGCAGCTCCGCCACCGGGCCGACGAAGCGTTCGTGGCCCCACGTTACGTAGTCGCCGCCCAGCACGATCAGGTCGGGCTTCTGCTCGAGCGTGAGCGCGACGGCCTTCGCGATGTCGTCCGGCTGCACCAGCGGGCTCAGGTGCAGGTCGGTGAGCAACGCCACGCGCAGTCCGACGAAGGCATCCGGAAGGCCGGAGACCGGCAGTGAGGCCTCCGTGATGCCGATGTGATGGCGTTCGTTGGAGTAGCCGTCGATCGTGGCGCCGGCGACAAGGCCGGTGGTGCCGGCGGCGAGCGCCTTGAGCACGGTTCGGCGGCTGACGCCGCGTGACTGCCGGGGAGGCGCCATCGGCTTGTATAGTACAAGTCGAGGGTCCCCTACGGCCAGCATGACTATCGACGAGCAACTCGCATATCTCACCAAAGGCGCCGTGGACGTCGTCCGGCGCGATGAGCTTCGCAGGAAACTCGAGCGGTCTGCGGCCACCGGCGCGCAGCTGACGGTCAAGGTCGGCTTCGATCCGACCGCGCCCGATCTGCACCTCGGGCACACCGTGCTCATCCGCAAGATGAAGCATTTCCAGGATCTCGGGCACCGCGTCATCTTCCTGATCGGCGATTTCACCGGGCTCATCGGCGACCCGACGGGACGATCGAAGACGCGTCCACCCCTCACGCGCGAGGAGATTGCGCAGAATGCCGAGACGTATCGCACGCAGGTGTTCAAGCTGCTCGACCCGGTGAAGACGGTCGTCGATTTCAACAGCCGGTGGCTGGGTGAACTCGGCAGCGAGGGCTGGATACGTCTTGCGGCGCGCTACAACGTCGCGCAGATGCTCGAGCGGCGCGACTTCAAGCAGCGCTATGAACAGGGAAAGCCGATCGCGCTGCACGAGTTCCTCTATCCGCTCGGTCAGGGGTACGACTCCGTCCATCTCGCGGCGGACGTCGAGCTGGGGGGCACCGATCAGCTCTTCAATCTCAACGTCGGGCGCGATCTGATGCCCGGCTATGGTCTCGAACCGCAGGTGGTCATGACGACCCCCCTGCTCGAGGGACTCGACGGCGTCGAGAAGATGTCGAAGAGCCTCAACAACTACGTCGGCGTGGACGAGGCGCCGTCCGAGATGTTCGGCAAGCTCATGTCGGTTTCCGACGAGCTGATGTGGAAGTACTACCTGCTGCTGACCGACGCGACCGAGAGCGAGATCCAGGGGATGCAGGCGTCGGTCGCCTCGGGCGCGCTCCATCCGAAGACTGCCAAGCAGGATCTGGCCGAGCGTGTCGTTCGCGACTTTCATTCGGCCGCGGAGGCCTCAGAGGCGCGCGCGGCGTTCGATCGCCGTTTCAGCAAAGGGGAGATCGACACCGGCGCCGTCGAGGAGCGCCGCATGGCCGTGTCGCCCGAGGGGATCTCGCTCGCGAAGGTCATGGCCGACTGCGGACTCGCGGCGTCGGCGAGTGAGGCGTCGCGCAAGATTCAGCAGGGCGGCGTGCGCATCGACGGCGAGAAGGTCGTGGATATGCGGATGCGTCTGGATCCGGGCATGTCGCTCCTGCTGCAGGTGGGGCGGCGCGTGCTCCGCGTCGTGACCGGCGCGGCCTGATACGCGTCGCGCCTTCCCTTCAGGTCTTCTTCTTCCGCTTGCGCGGTCCGCGCGGCACTCGTCCCAACGTCGCGGCGTGCCAATCCTTGATGGCCGTCGCGAGGCGCGCCTGCGCGTCACGGACGACGGCGATCTGCCGGCGGGTGCTGGCGTAGGTATCGATCTTACGCGTCGCGCCGCCGAAGAGATCGGCGATGTCGGTGTCGAGGGCGCCGGCGATGGCGGCCAGCGAGTCGACGCTCGGGTTGCCGATGCCGCGTTCGACTTCGCCGATGAACTTGTAGCTCAGGCCGGCGCGCTCGCCGAGGGCTTCCTGTGTGAGTTTGTGGCGCACGCGCAGGTCTCGAATGTTCGCACCCAGGCGCGCGCGTGTGTCGTCGCGGGGATCCATGCCGCGGCGATTATTCCGAGTGGCGCGGCGCGGGTGAACACGCCAAAGGTTCTTGTAGGGGGGCGCGCAGGAACTTTAGGTGTCAGAACAAACTGCGATCCTGTCAAAGGTATGCCTGGCGCGGGGGCTGCGCGGGTTCCTGTAAAAAAAGATGCCGGTGTACGTTGACAGCGGTTCGGGCGTACGCGTAATATCTGTGGTTCCGGGGCAGCAAGACGGTCCCGCAAGGCAAGGCAATCCCGACAATTGGTCGTGGAAATACCAGGGCTGACAGCAGCGCTGGAACTTGCCGTCGGCTGGTAAGAAAAAAGCCGAGCGAGGGGTTGACAGGAAATTGAAGCCCGTCGTAAGATTGTAAGGTTCCCCTAACGACGGTCCGGGCGGCAGTGAGAGTGTCGAGCGGGCTGGGGGATGCGGGTCGAGAGACCTGAGGTCGGGCAAGACCCTGGTTCTTTGAAAACTGGATAGAACGCAAACAGCACAGCCCGTCGAAGTATCAGCAGGGTGGGCGCGAAGCGACGAGTTTCGCGGAACCATCCAACTTTCGACAGACAACAACGCAAGAGCAGATCATAAAAGCTCCTTGTGTTAGCGAGTTGTGTTCGTACGTAGGTCGCGGCTTCGGTTGCGGCTCATGGGCGAACCGGCAAATTTAACATGAGAGTTTGATCCTGGCTCAGAATCAACGCTGGCGGCGTGCCTAACACATGCAAGTCGAACGCGAAAGCCCCGCAAGGGGTGAGTAGAGTGGCAAACGGGTGAGTAACGCGTGGGTGATCTACCTCAGGGTGGGGGATAACCTTCCGAAAGGAGGGCTAATACCGCATGACATTGCACTTTTAGATGAGTGCGAATCAAAGCTGGAACCGCAAGGTCTGGCGCCTGGAGAGGAGCCCGCGTCCGATTAGCTAGTTGGTGGGGTAATGGCTCACCAAGGCGACGATCGGTAGCCGGCCTGAGAGGGCGGACGGCCACACTGGGACTGAGACACGGCCCAGACTCCTACGGGAGGCAGCAGTGGGGAATTGTTCGCAATGGGCGAAAGC
>JALYRV010000104.1 GCA_030855205.1 Acidobacteriota bacterium
GTCATCCGCGGCGTGCTCGTCGAGGGACGCCAGACCGGCGTCAACCCGCGCGTCATGGCGCAGCGGATCAGGGATTCGATCGGGCTCGTGCCATCACAGGAGAAAGCCCTTGCGAACTATCGTCTCTCGCTTGAGAGCGGAGATTGGTCCCGCGCCCTTGGTTACCAACTCTCCGACGGTCGGTCCGATCGTACCATTGCTCGCTTTCGCCGCGACGGCGGCGCGCTGTCCACCGCGCAAATCGACAGCATGGTCGAGCGCTACAGGGTCAATGCGCTGTCTTATCGCGCCGAGACCATTGCTCGTACCGAGGCCATGACTGCGGCGAATTCCGGAGCGAGCGACGCCATGGAGCAGGCGGTATCTCGCGGTGACGTAAAAGCTGAAGAACTGATCACTACGTGGCACGCGGGGCCACGAACGAAGGACAGTCGCGATTCGCATGCTGCACTCGACGGAACCAGCATCAAGTTCGGGGAGTTGTTCGTCCTAGCCAACGGGACTCGGATGAGGCGTCCAGGCGATGGGCCCGTCGCTGAGGTTGCGAATTGCCGGTGCACCATTTCAACGACATTTCGATTGGACTGATTCCTCGTCGGAGATTTGGCTTCAGTCTCAGCGTTGCTCGACGGTAGAATCGGCGAATGCCGCCAGTGATAGATCTGACCGCTCAGCGCTTTGGACGTCTGTTGGTCGTTGAGCGAAGCCCAGCAAAGAAGGATGCGAAGTGGCTATGCCGCTGTGACTGCGGTGAATTGAAGATCGTGTTAGCTAATTCTCTGCGACGCGGGCGGTCGATTTCATGTGGATGCTATCGAACGGAGATCCGCGGAGATTCTCGACGGCGGCATGGCGGCACGGTCGGAGGTCACGCCACGGCAACATATGCCGCATGGAAGAATTTGGTTCGACGGTGCATGAATCCGAGGAACCCAAGGTTTTGCGGCGATCGTGCTCCGTTGAGCCCGCGTTGGCTCGACTTCGCCAACTTCGTTGCCGACATCGGCGAGAAGCCTGCCGGCACTATTGGTAGGAGGTCAGCTTTTTCGATTGGGCGATTGAGCGAAAGTCGTGGATTCGAGCCGGGGAATGTTCTTTGGGTAAAGCGTCACGGCCACTCCAGAAAGACTCCGAACTCCAGAAAGACTCCAACCTACAGTACGTGGTCGTCGATGCGTCAGCGATGCAACGACCGTCGACACCTTCACTTCTCGGACTACGGCGGGCGCGGAATCAAGATCTGTGAGCGCTGGGATGACTTTTCGAATTTTCTCGCCGACATGGGCGAACGACCGGGGGACACATCTCTCGATCGGATCGATCCGAACGGCAACTACGAGCCAGCGAACTGTCAATGGGCGACGCGGATAGAACAGTGCAGCAACAAGCGGCTGAGCACGCCACGTGTGGCCATGGTGCTCGACGCGTACGCAGCCGAGGCGCCCGATCTGATCGCCCGCCTGCGTCGCGACCTGCTCGGTTGATCTATACGTTCGACCTCTGAATCGCCCCGTCTGCCTCGGCGCGGCACCGTGAGTCATGGCTCTCCAATTCTCCGCTGCCGTCCGAAACGCATTCCTTGACGCGATCGAAACGGCGATCGGCGCCTCTGCCATCCTGAAGATCCGCAGCGGCGCTGCACCAGCGAACGTGGCGACCGCCGACGCGGGCACGGTGCTGGCGACGATGGCACTGCCAGCAGATTACCTGGCCAACGCGGCGACGGGAACCAAAGCCAAGTCAGGCACGTGGAGCGATCCGACCGCCGATGCTGCCGGTACCGCGGCGCACTTCCGCATCTACGCCACCGACGGCGCGACGGCTCACCTGCAAGGAACCGTGACCGCAACGGGCGGAGGCGGTGACCTCACCCTCGACAACGTCGTGCTCGCGCTTAATCAGCTCGTCACGATCACCGGCTTCACGCTTACGGGCCCGGGCGCGTAAGCGTGGCGCTGACCACGCGCGACCTCTACATCGCGGCGAGCGCGGCGAGCCAAGAGGTCAACCTCGAAAGGACCGCATCGCGCACGGCGGTAGGATCTGCCTGGTTCACTGTGTTTGATCTCGCGGGCAATCCCGGCGCTGGCGTCCTCGCAGGAACCAGCGTCGCGGCGGGCGTGGTCCCGACAGATGCCACCGCGGGCTTTCCGACGATCAACGCATTCACCGGCGCGAACATTGGCTACATCGAGACCCTAGATTTCGGCAACACCGTGGCTGGTCGGTTGCGTCTGTATGACCTGTTGTGGAAGGGCGGCGCGTATCCGTTCAACGCGGCGCAGGCCCTCGCCGCGCAACCGAGCTTTGCTAGTCGCGTGACCTTCGGCGGCGTGGCGGACTACAAGGGCGTGCAGATCTGGATTGAGTGCGTCACAGCCTTCACCGGATCGCAGTCGATCGCCGTGACGTACACAAACCAGGACGGTGTCACAGGGCGCACGACGGGCACGGTTGTCACCGGTATCGCGCCGATCGTCGGGCGCATGCTTCAGTTGCCGTTGCAAGCGGGCGATACCGGAGTCCAGAAGATCGAGAGCGTGACGTCTACGATCTCGACCGTCGGCACGTTCAACGTGCTCTTGATGCGTCGCCTGTGGTCGGGTCGCTGCAGGACGGTCAATGACGGCGACGTGCACGGCCCAGACAAGACCGGGTTGGTCCAGGTGTTCGCCGACTCGGCGCTGTACATGATCGTGTGCCCCGACTCGACTGCGACCGGGGTTCCTGGACTCGCCATCGGGCTCATGAACGGATAATTGATGATCGCGCCCTTCCACCGTACGCTAGGCGGCGGGCGGGGAAGCCTGTTCCTCGACCGCGGCACCGCGTGGGATCTCGTCGTCGACGATGATCTGTTCGAGGCTGCGTCGAGCGGCGCATCTGGCGAACTCGCCGCGACCATCGACCCGATCGCGATCGCGGCAACGGGTACCGTCGGCGCCGTTGATGTAGTCGGCGATCTCACTGCCACGATCTCGGAGGTCACCGCTGCCAGTACGGGCACCGTCGACGCCGCGGGCTCTGCATCGGCGACGATCGATCCGGTCACCGTTGACGCGACCGGCACCACTGCGGCCCCCGGCGCGTCCGGCGATCTTGCGGCGACCATCGCACCGGTCACAGCTGCGAGCGCCGGATCTGTGGACGTTGCGGGCCAGACATCGGCCACGATCTCCCCGGTCACGTCGACAGGCACCGGAACGGCAGACGCTGCGGGCACGCTCGCCTCGACCATCGCCGCGGTCACCGCAGCGGCAACGGGAACAGCAGACGCATCCGGCGTCCTCGCATCGACAATCGATCCGGTCGCTGCAACGGCTGCTGGTGCCGCCGATGTTGCCGCATCTCTGGCCTCGACCATCGCCGCGGTCACTGCGTCATCCGTCGCGACTGTGGAGGTTGCGGGATCCCTTGCCTCGACGATCGGCCCCGTCACGGTCGCCGCCACTGGCACCGTCCAATCAGCATCCATCGCCGGCGATCTGGCGCAGACGCTCGGTGCAGTGACCGTTGCGGCTACGGGCTCGGTCGATGTGGCCGGTGCGATGACCACGACGGTGGATCAGGTGGTCGTCGCGGGCGCGGGCAAGGTTGAGATTTCGGGCGAGTTGTCGTCCGCGCTCGATCCCGTAGTCGTGACCGCGACCGGCACCGCCATGGACATCATCTTCATTCTCGCCGGTAACGGTTCATTCCTCGCGTCACTCGCACAGTTCAGCGCCATCACCGCCACCGCATCGAGCGCGTCGATCGCATCCGTCGCCAGCAGCTCCACGATCTCAGGATCGGGTCACACGTCCTCGCTCGACGGCACCGCCCACGAGTCCACAATCGCCCCCTAGCGCGCGTCCCCGTACCGTCTCGTCATGGCGCAGCTATTCTCGATCAAGAAGGGCGCGCGGCTCCCATCGCAGACTTGGACGCTGGCCTCGACGGCGGTCTATGATCTCGACGACGCGTCCTCGGTCTACTTCGTCTATCGAAAGAAAGGCGTTGCCGAGCGTGTGGCCGTCGCGCTAGTCGTCGTCAACGCTGCGACGAAGACAGTGCGCCTCGATCTGGGCGTTTCCGAGGTGGACACGCTTGGCGAGCATCAGTGCCACGTCGAGGTGACGATCGGCGGGCTCGTGATGCCGTTCCCGCACCTCGGGTTCGACACGTTCAAAGTGACCGAGACGATCGAGTAATCCTCGTCGGGGATGAGGTAGAATAGCGACGAGGCCAGCGTTTGCGCGCTGACCTCGTCTACGACCAACCATCGGACAAGGACGGGTGATCGATATGGAGACAGTACAGGTTCGGGGGTGCTCGTGCAGTGCGTGCGGCGAGCAAGGGCACAACCGGCGGAGTTGCCAGGTCAGCGGGGCGCCCGTCAAGGTCGTCGGCGCCAATGGCCGCAACATGGCCAACTATCGAGAGTGGCGTCGGCTGAATTATCAGGCGAATCTCGATAGGAAGCGAGAACAGGCGCCAGCGCCATCGCCAGAGAGGAAGGCCATGCGCAACGAGCGCGCGAGGAAATTGTACGCGTTGTCCTCGGTCGTTCGCGAGCGTCGCGCTGAGTCGGGGCGTCGCCGATATGCCGCATTGAATCCCGATGCCGGAAAACTCCGGGAGACCCTCAATGCTCCTGGAGCGAAGGAGGAACGTGCGCGAAATCTCCGTGATCGCAAGAAGGCATGGCGGGCGGCTAACCCTGACAGGGTCGCGGAATGCACGGCGCGCTGGGTTGCCGAGAACAGAGACAAGGTCGCCGACATCCATCGCAAATACCTAGCTGCCAATCCAGAGAAGAAAGCCCAGTACAACCGGAACCGAGATCGCGACAAGGTCCGCGCAAAGAACTTGTTGCGGGATCATCGGTCAGCGACGGCGCCGGGACGGTCCAGCCCCGCACAGATCAGAGCGCGCGCCGAGTACTGGGGCAACGTGTGCTCCTACTGCGGCGGGCCGTATGAGCACATGGATCACTCGATCTCGCTAGCTCGCGGAGGGACCAACTGGCCCGCAAACCTTCGTCCCTCGTGCGCGGATTGCAACCTTCGGAAATGCGCCAAATCGGCCGCTGATTTCATCCGCAAGATCGGCCGAGTCGTGGCGCCGATGCCCCTGCCGTAAAGGGAATCGCCCCGGCTGCGTGCGAGCCACACCCTGGGCTCGTGAACATCAGCAAGCGCGGCGCCTTTCTCAAGGCCGACGACGACACCGCGGGCATCGCCTACGGATGGGCGATCGTCTGCACCGAGGACGGCGCTGACTATACCGACCTCCAAGGGGACCACATCCCCGAGTCGGTGATGGTCGATGCCGCGGTCGACTTCGCGCTGAACAGTCGCGTCGGCAAGGACATGCACTCGGGCGATCAGGTGGGCGATGTCTTCGTCTACCCGATCACCAAGGGCAGCGCCGTTGGCCTCGGCATCACCACGACGAAAACGGGCCTGCTCATCGGATTCAAGCCGCACGATCCGGCGCTGCTCGAACTGATCAAGAGCGGCGCCCGATCTGGTTTTTCGATCGGCGGGACGCTGACCGAGTCCGACGCGACCAAGTCGATCGCGAAGTCCGCCGCCTCGCCGGCCGCCGGAAAGCGAACGTTCCGCTCGTTCAAGATCCACGAGATCAGTCTCGTCGATCTGCCTGCTCAGGAGGGCGCGACCGTCGGCTATGTGAAGTCTGCGCCGCTCGTGATCGCGAGCGTTCCAGAGGCAGTCGCAATCATCACGACGAACGAATCGCCCCGCGCACGGAAGTCGCACACCGTCAACTCTCAAACGGAGAAAGCCACCATGGACCCGACTCAGGAACTCGCAGATCTCAAGGCTCTCAAGACCAAGCTCGAGGCGAAGATCGCCGATCTTGAAACGGAAGCCGGCAACCTCAAGGCATCCGTCGACGATCTGCAGGCAACTGCCGAGATGACCGACGAGGAAAAGGCGCTCGCCGCGACCCTCACCGCCTCGGAGCAGAAGCGCTTCCGCGGTCTCGCGAAGTCGGCGCGGCTCGCCGAGGTTGCGAAGGCTCGCGAGAACGATCCAGTCGTTGCGACCATCGACGGCATCGCGTATCGCAAGAGCACGCCGGGCAGTCAGCTCGCCATGAAGCTTGCCGAGCAGATCGACAAGGCCGAGACCGGCGAGATCGAGAAGCAGGCGACCGCTCACCTCGGATTCCTGGCCGGCGACAAGGCCGATCACGCCGAGCTGATCAAGGCGGTCCACGCGCACACGAAGGGCAACCTCGAGAAGCGCGCGAAGTTGCTGACCGTGCTCGACGGCGCGAACGCCATCGCCAAGGGCCGCACCACAGCGGGCGGCTTCGACGGTTCGACCGGTGGCAACGCCGATGCATCCGACAACGCCTATGAGGCGCTGACCAAGGGCCTGACGAAGTTCTGCGCCGAGCAGAAGATCGGCAAGGTCTGGTCCGATGGCCTCGCGAAATTCAAGCTGACCCCCGAAGGCGCTGCGCTCAACGACGCGCACAACGCTGCACTCGTCGGCTGATCCCATCCACCCCCTCTCCAGCAAAGAAGATCAGACATGAGCACGCACAACGCGCAGGTCGTCGACGACATTGCCCTTGCTATCACCGCGAAGGGCCAGTTTCTCAAGAAGGCCGCGGGCGGCGTCACGCTCGCCAACACTCTCGGCGAGCGTACCGATGGTGTTGCGTTCTCGGACGCGATCGTTAACCAGGCGGTCGGCGTCCAGATCGGCCAGAAGATCATCGTGAAGGTCGGCGTTGCGGCGATCGCGGACGCTGCCGAGGTGACCACCAACGCACTCGGACTCGCGATCACCGCGGTTGCGACCAACGTCGTCCGCTGCAAGTCGGTCGAAGCCGGCGCGGCCGGTGGGTACATGGAATGTCTCTGGGTTGACGCGTACGTCAAGCCCTGATCGCTGGACCTCTCACACTCTAAAGGAACACAGACAATGCAGAACCAGCGAATCCGCAAGGGCAACTTCAACGTTGCTTTCACCGGGACCAATCCCGTCGTCACCAACCAGGCGATGGAGTTCTTCCAGGATGCCGAGGGCTTCGTCGCCATTCGCGACGTCCCTGTCATCACCGTCCCGGCGGTCAGCGGCAAGCTGGCTCTCATCAGCCAGGAGTACCTGAACCGCGACGAGGTCAAGAAGCGCTCGAGCTCGATGACCGAGGCAGAGAAGGGCACGATCGGCGTCTCGACGGTCGACTACTCGACCGACGAGCGCGCCCTCGAGTACATCATCAGCGCGTCGGACGCTGCCCGACTCGGCTACGAGTTCGGCTACGACGTGCCGGCCGCGATCCCGAAGGCGCTCGCGCACAAGGGCAACATCCACACCGAGGGCATGTTCTCGGCGCTGTGGAACTCGGCGAGCTGGTATCGCACCGTGACCGGCAACGCCGCGACCGGAGCGGAAGGCACGACCGCGATGAACCGGTTGTTCTTCTCGGATCAGTCGAAGAACCCGATCGACGCGCTCCTTGCCGAGAAGCGGATCTTCCTCCTCCGCAACGGCGTCATGCCGACGAACCTGCGTCTCGGATATCAGCTGTTCGAGGTGCTGGCGTCGCACTCACTCGTTCGCGCGCAGGTGGCGGTCACGGTCGGTGGCCAGACCCAGTCGACGCTGTTCACGCCACGCGCCACCGAGGATCAACTCGGCGCCCTGCTCGGCATGAAGGTTTCTGTCTCGTGGGGCGTCAAGAACACGTCCAGCCTCGACGGCACGCCAACGAACGCATTCATCGTCGACCCGGCCGATGCGCTGATGACGTACGACGGCGGCGGCACGTACACTGCGACGTCGACCAACGGCGGACCGCCGAGCGTTGCTCTTGGTAGCCCGACCGGCTTCGCGCGCGTCGTGTGGGACGGTCTCGTCCCGAACGGCTTCCAGGTTCGCGGCCCGATCGATCGCGAGATCATCGGCGCGGGCGGATCGAAGAGCTGGATCCTGGACATGTTCCAGGGCTTCGTGATCGTCGACAACAAAATGGGCACGTTCTTCGACAACATGCTCCTGTAAGCGACTGAGCCCGCCTGCGGGGTCTATTTGCGGGGTAGAGCAGTTTGGAAAGCTCATCGGGCGATGACCCCGAAGACAAGCGGTTCGAATCCGCTACCCGCAGCGATGAGTCATCGAATCGGCTTTGATCCAAATCTGCCACTCGTGGCGGGCACTGACTTCTCCGCGGGAGAGGTCGCGTTCAAGGTCGGCGACGTCGTCGACTGGAAGACGGCCGGCATCACCGAGCAGATCGCCTTTGACTGGTGGCGCTCCGGGATGATCTATCACCCGATCCATTCCCCGGCTCCGACCGCTCTCCCCGCGGCAACGGCGCAGCCGGGCACGTTTACGGAGAAGGCCATCGAAGAGGTGGCTGCTGACTCGCAGACGGTCCCGTTTAAGATGACGCCCGGCGAGACCGTCCACGTCCCTCCGCCGGCCAAGCCCAAGAAGCGCTAACCCATGGGCGCCGCAGCCGACAAGGTCCAGGCTCGGATCGAGTCGGTGATCGAGCGCGCATGCAAGGCGCTGATCCTCGAGATCAACCGCGAGCTCCGCAAGAGCGGCACCGGGACCCCGGTCGATACCGGCCATGCTCGAGCGTCATGGATCCCCGCCGTCGGGGCCCCGAACCTCGTCGAGCCGATCGGTTCCAGCGGCGCGCTTGCCTCGGCGGGCTCGGCGCAGGTCATGTCGTACAAGCTCGCGCAAGGCACGCTGTACCTCTCCAACGTCGCGCCGTACATCAACCGGTTGAACCGAGGGCACTCGGCGCAGGCCCCCATGATGTTCGTCGAGCTCGCCATCGCGAAGGCGCTCCAGACGATCAAAGCAAAGCTCGGCGTCGACTTCGGGGCTGGGGAGTTCGCGGCCGACATCGGCGGCGGCGCGGCGGGCAATCTCGCCGAAGCGTTCTCGCCGATCTAGCCCCGCTGCTCGCGCGCCTCGACGA
The DNA here is from genome assembly GCA_030855205.1 of Acidobacteriota bacterium. GTDB lineage: Bacteria > Acidobacteriota > Vicinamibacteria > Vicinamibacterales > SCN-69-37 > JALYRV01. The sequence goes on from JALYRV010000104.1 coordinate 8,959, forward strand.
TGACCCATGACCGAGGAGCAAGCGAACGAAGCCATCTCGCAGCACTGGGCCGCGGCGTGGCTCGCCGCTCACGGCCCGCTGACCGCTGACCCGGTGACCTGCGTCTACGAGGGCAACCCGGCGCCGTCCGCTGCGGAGTGGGTGCGGTTCGCGATCGTGCCGTCGGTCTCTGCGCTGCAGACCCTCGACGCACGCCAGCGCGAGCGGACCGGGTTCCTCTCCGTCCAGGTGTTCACGTCGCCGATCGGGACGCGCCGCTCAAGCCAGCTGATCGACTCGATCCGTACCGTGCTCGAGGCTCAGGTGATCGACGAAGGAATCTGGACCGACGCCGCGACCGCATCGCCGGGTCTCGCTGATGGAGCATGGACCATGCGGCTCGTGACGGTGCCGTTCCGCTGGTACGCCTGAGAATCGCCCCGGCCGCCGAACACCCCTAGCCTGTGAAGCATGACCTTCCAGGGCACCGGGCACAGCGTACGTCTCGCACGTGAAATCACCGCGGGCGTCGCCCCCGCGACCGGATGGCATCAACTCGCGCCACTCGCGACCGGCGGCGTGACCGGGAACATCACCACACACGTCAGCATCATGGACGAGTCCATGTCGCCGACGATGATGAACGGCAAGCCGGTCAACGTCGACAAGGACGCGTCCCCGACGCTGACGTTCAATCTAAAGAAGTCGGTGCTCGATTTCTTCCTCCCTGCGATCCTGCGGTCGGCGCCGGTCACGCCGTGGAATGGCGCGCAGGTCCTGTACGGCACTGCGGCGGTCGACGGTGGCGCCGGTGTCGACTCGTTCACCGTTGCCGGCGCGCCGGTCCTTCCCGCCGGCACGTTGATCCACGTGATCGGCTCGGCGAACGCGGCGAACAACGGCGTGCTGATGCTCGCCGCCGGCAGCACAGCGACCGCGCTCAACGTCGCGACCGGCACGCTCGTCGCCGAGACGAACAACCTCGAGATCCGCGTGTGCGGGTTCCATTTTGGCGCCGGCGATCTGCAGGTCAACGCGAGTAACAACCTGACGTCGACGACGCAGAACCTGACGGTGTTCGGCCTCCAACCCGGACAGCCGATCCTCGTCGGCGGCACGGTCGTCGGTCAACAGTTCGCCACGCTCGGCGGCAAGGCGCTCGCGTACGTCGCTGATGTCGTGACGGCGAACCTGATCCCGCTCGACTTCAGGAGCAAGATCACCGCGCGCAACGTGAGCACGGGGTGGGCCGGCGCGGACGCTGGCGCGGCGAAGACGATCCGGATCTGGTTCGGTCCGTTCATCCGCAACCTGTCCATCGAGCACACGAGCTTGATCGCGCAGCCGTCGTGGCACATGGAATCGCGCTACACCAACGGCGTCGCGGCTGAGGCACTGTTCACGTACACCGAGCAGATGGTTCTCAACCAGACCACGCTGACGCTCGGCATCAACCAGGCCGTGACGATGGCTCTGCAGTTCCACGCGTCGGGCGTCACGGATCCGGTGCTCGATGCGGGTCGCGTTGCGGGCCCGTCGACGGCGAACGAGGAGTTGGCCACGAGCTTGTTCGATGCGACGTGCGGCATGTGGCTCTCGCGCGTGCTCCAGTCCTCGGACGGCGCGACGCTGATCGCCGAGGTCAATGCCTCGACGATCACGCTCGCGCTCGGCGGCCAGGCGCGCAAGCAGCTCGCGAACTGCGGTTCCGTTGGCTACGACTTCGGGTACTTCATGCCGACGATTTCGCTCTCGCCGTACTTCGAGCGCGCGTCGACGATGGCGGCGGTCTCGTCGCTGACCGATTGCCGCTACGAGTCGATGTTAACGAACGGCCAAGGCGCGGTGCTCGTACATGCGCCGATGGGGACCCTGATGCGCGGCGGCGAGACCATCTCGGCTGGCCAGCCTGTCACCGAGGACATGACGTTCACTCCCCGGCCACATCCCGAGACTGGCATCGGCATCTCGCTGGCGGTGTTTCCGTACGTGCCGTGGTGATCACATGTTGACCGACGCCGACCTCCCCCCGCTTCGTGCTGACCAGACGTACTGGCATGCGCTACGCGGCGTTCACCTCCGCAAGTCACCCAAGCCCGTCGAGCTCGAGCTGCGCTGGCTCCACTCGTCGGAGTACATGCAGGCGCGGCGGCGGCTCGCGATGTCCGCGATCACGGGCGACGCGCTGACCGACGCTGAGACACAACTGATCGCGCGCTACCTCGTGGTCGGCTGGCGCAACGTCCCCGACGGCAACGGCGGACAGGAGCCGTTCGCAATCGACGGGTGCGCCAAGCTTCTCGCGCACGTTCGCGCGCAAGCCCCGGATCTGTGGCTGTCGTTTGACGTCGCGCTCGTGACCCCTGAGAACTTCGGGCGCGTGCCCCTGGTCGATCCGGAGACCCTGGGAAACGCGTAGCGGCGTGGCTTGCCTGGCAAGAGCAGGCCACGCCGCACCTGAAACAAATGCGCCTGTGGAGGCGCACGCGAGACGAGATGGGAGGCGAGGCCCGCGCCGTACTCGACGCCGAACCACCGCAGGATGCCGCGATGGGAATCGTGTTGAACGCGTGGGGGGACCTGTCGACGTGTCGGCCGGTGGGCATGGACGTCGGGCAATTGCCCTGGGACAAGGTCATGTCGTGGTGCGATCGACATCAGCTCGACGAGGACGCCACGCGGATCGTGTGGGCAGTGATCCAGCGACTCGATCGCGACCTCTTCGAGCGGCTGGCCAAGAATCGCCCCGCATCGTCGACGGGCGGACGATGATCAGGTGAGCGATCTCGACATCGTCATCAGGCTTGACCCTGCGC
>JALYRV010000105.1 GCA_030855205.1 Acidobacteriota bacterium
TCGTTCGAGATCATCCAGGGGGGCGAGGAGATCGACATCAACGTCAAGGACATGATGGGCGGGATGTTCGGCAACCGCACCAGGCGGCGCAAGCTGCGCGTGCCCGAGGCCCTCGAGCAGCTGACGGCCGAGGAGGCCGGCAAGCTGATCGACATGGAGAGCGTCGCGCGCGCCGCGGTGCATCGCGCCGAGCAGTCGGGCATCATCTTCCTCGACGAGATCGACAAGATCGCGGGCCGGGAAGGCTCGCAGGGCCCCGATGTCAGCCGCGAGGGCGTGCAGCGCGACATCCTCCCGATCGTCGAGGGCACGACCGTCAACACGAAGTACGGCATGACGCGGACCGATCACATCCTCTTCGTCGCCGCCGGCGCGTTCCATGTGTCGAAGCCGTCCGATCTGATTCCCGAGCTGCAGGGGCGCTTCCCGATTCGCGTGGAGCTCGAGGCGCTCGTCGAGGCCGACTTCGTGCGCATCCTCACCGAGCCGAAGAACGCGCTCGTCAAGCAGTACGCGGCCCTGCTCGACACCGAGGGCGTCACAATCACGTTCGAGGACAGCGGCGTGCGCCGCGTCGCCGAGTTCGCGACGCTGGTCAACGAGCGGACCGAAAACATCGGCGCGCGGCGGCTGCATACGGTGATGGAGAAGCTGCTCGACGAGATATCCTTCAACGCGTCGGAAATGGAGGGCGTGTCGGTGTCCATTGATGCCGCCTACGTCGACCGGATGCTCGCCGACGTCGTCCGTAACGAAGATCTGTCGCGCTACATTCTGTGAAGAGCCGATTCATTGCCGCCGCGCTGGCCGCGGCCACGCTTGCCGCCTGCGGCGCGAAGGGCGATCCGCTCCCGCCGTTCCGTCCCGCGCCTGCCAGGGCGGAGGGCCTGTCGGCGCTGCGCGTCGAGGGGCGTCCCATCGTGCTGCGGTTCGTCGTGCCCGCCGCCAATGACGATGGCACGGTGCCGGTCGACATCACGGCGATTCGCGTGTTCGCGCTGACGCGGCCGCAGGGAGACCCCGCGCCGTCGCTGCCCGAGCTGATCAACATCTCGAACCTCGTCGCAACCGTGCCCGTGCAGGCCGCGCCCGCGCAGGGGCTCACGACCACCGCGACACCAGCCGTGCCCGAGCCCGGTGCGCAGCCCGGCGCCACCCTCACATGGGAGGACACCGCGGAGAATCCTCCCGCGGCCACGCCCATGTCGCGCTATTACGCCGTCGCCGGGATCTCGCGCCGCAACAGGATCGGCGTCGGCTCCGACATGGTCACGGTGCCGCTCGATGTGATTCCCGGCGCGCCGAGCAACCTGACCGTGAGCTTCACCGACAAAGTCATCAAGCTCGATTGGCTGGGTGCGTCGGCTGAGACGCGCTACCGCGTCTACGAGGTCGAGGGCGGGCGTCCGGCGGATCTCCCCATCAACGCCGCCCCGCTGTCGGCCACGTCATTCGAGGATCCGCGCGTCACGTTCGGCACCGAGCGCTGCTACGTCGTGCGCGCCGTGCGCGTCGCCGCCAGCGCGTCATCAGAGAGCGCTCCCGCGGGTCCGATCTGCATCACACCGCGCGATGTCTTCCCGCCCCCCGCGCCGGCCGGCCTCACCGCCGTCGCCAATCAGGGCGCCGTCAGTCTCATCTGGGATCCGGTCGAGACACCCGACCTCGCCGGCTATCTGGTCTTGCGCGCCGAAGCGCCCGGTGACAAACTGCTGCCGCTCTTCGACACGCCGATCACCGAGACCACTTACAAGGACGCGACGACGGTGGCCGGCACGCGGTACGTGTATGCGGTCGTGGCGGTCGACAAGGCCACGCCGGCCAATCGCAGTGCGGCATCGAACCGCGTTGAAGAAACAGGCAGGAATTGAAGCGCCTCTACTGCATCGCGCACAACGGATCTCCCCGGCATGTCATCGAGGAGAACGGCGAGGCCCGGCTCGTCGAAGGGGACGTCTTCGGCGCGTACGAAACGGGCGCGCCCGTCTCTCTCGACGGCGCGGCGCTGCTGCCGCCGGTGCGCCCCTCGAAGATCATCGCCATCGGCCTCAACTACAAGGATCACGCGGCCGAGATGAACAAGGCGCTGCCGCCCGAGCCGCTGATGTTCATGAAGCCGTCGACGGCGGTGGTCGGGCCCGGCGACGCGATCCGTCTGCCGATGTGGGCCGGCGAGATTCACCACGAGGCCGAGATGGCCGTCGTCATCGGCAGGCGCGCGAGCGGCGTGCGCGCGTCCGAGGCGATGGGCCATGTGCTCGGTCTGATGTGCGCCAACGACGTCACCGCGCGCGAGCTGCAGAAGAAAGACGTGCAGTACACGCGCGGGAAAGGGTTCGATACGTTTGCGCCCATCGGTCCGTGCGTCGCGCTCGGACTCGACCCAGCCTCGCTGAAGATCGAAGGCGTGATCAACGGCGCCGTGCGCCAGTCCTCGTCGACGCGCGAGCTGATCTTCCCGGTGCCGGTGCTCGTCGAGTTCGTCAGCCGCGTGATGACGCTGCTGCCGGGCGACGTGATTCTCACCGGCACGCCGTCCGGCGTCGGGCCGCTGAAGCCGGGCGACACGGTCAGGGTGCGGATCGAGGGCATCGGCGAACTCTCCAACCGGGTTACTGAAGCATGATCGGGGAATCACAATGAAATTTTTCGCAGACACCGGCAACATCACGGAAATCAAGGCGCTCGTCGACCTCGGCATCATCGACGGCGTGACCACGAACCCGTCGCTCATGGCGAAGGAGGGGGGCGACGCGCGCCAGATCCTCAAGGAGATCTGCCGCGCGGTGCTCGGGCCGGTGAGCGCCGAGGTGGTCGCGACCGACGCGGCCACCATGATCAGCGAGGGCAAGAGCCTCGCGGGCATCGACGAGCACATCGTCGTCAAAGTGCCGTTCGGCAAGGACGGCGTGAAGGCGTGCAAGGCGCTGACCTCGGACGGCATCCGCGTCAATGTCACGCTCGTGTTCTCCGCGGCGCAGGCCATTCTCGCGGCGAAGGCCGGCGCGGCCTATGTGAGCCCGTTCGTCGGGCGGCTCGACGACATCGCCACTGACGGCATGGGTCTCATCGAACAGATCGTCGAGATCTACGACAACTACGAATGGGCGACCGAGATCCTCGTGGCATCCGTGCGCAGCCCGATGCACATCGTGCAGGCCGCGCGCCTCGGCGCCGACGTGTGCACGTGCCCGTCGGCCGTGCTCGAGATGTGCTACAAGCACCCGCTCACCGACAGCGGCCTCAAGAAGTTCCTCGAGGACTGGGCGAAGAGTCAGAAGAGTGGAACGTAAAACGTAGAACGTATGGATCATTTTCAGCGGCTTGACGATCTGGAGCGGCGCGCCGAGCTCGGCGGCGGCGAAGAACGGCTGCGCAAGCGCCGCGACGCCGGGCAGCTGACCGCGCGCGAGCGCATCGAGCTGCTGTTCGATCAGGGCTCGTTCGAAGAGATCGACAAGTTCGTGACGCACCGCTGCCGCGACTTCGGCATGGAGACGCAGCTGATTCCCGGCGACGGCGTCATCGCCGGACACGGCCGCATCGACGGCCGCCCGGCGTACGCGTTCGCGCAGGACTTCACGGTGTTCGGAGGCTCGCTCTCCGAAACCAACGCCGAGAAGATCGTGAAGGTCATGGATCTCGCGCTCAAGATGGGCGCGCCGATGATCGGCCTCAACGACTCCGGCGGCGCCCGCATCCAGGAGGGTGTCGTGTCGCTCGGCGGGTACGCCGACATCTTCCTGCGCAACACGCTGGCGTCGGGCGTCATCCCGCAGATCTCCGCCATCATGGGCCCGTGCGCCGGCGGCGCCGTGTACTCCCCCGCGATCACCGACTTCAACATCATGGTCGAGGGCTCGAGCTACATGTTCGTGACCGGACCCGACGTCATCAAGACGGTGACGCACGAGGAAGTCACGAAAGAAGCGCTCGGCGGCGCGATGACGCACAACGCCACGAGCGGCGTCGCGCACTTCGCGGCGCCCGACGATCGCGAATGCATCCGGCTGATTCGCGAGCTGCTGTCGTACCTGCCGTCCAACAATCTCGACGACACGCCGCGCCTGCCGGCCGCCGATCCGCTCGACCGTGAAGACGTGTCGCTCGATTCGCTGATTCCCGAGCAGCCCAACCAGCCATACGACATGCACGACGTCATCACGCGCGTGATCGACGACGGGGCGTTTCTTGAGGTGCACGAGCACTACGCGAAGAACATCATCGTCGGCTTCGCGCGCCTGGGCGGCCAGCCTGTCGGGATCGTCGCGAATCAGCCGGCGGTGCTTGCGGGCACGCTCGACATCGACGCCTCGGTGAAGGCCGCGCGGTTCGTGCGTTTCTGCGACGCGTTCAACATTCCGCTGATCACATTCGAAGACGTGCCGGGATTCCTGCCCGGCGTGCGGCAGGAGCATGGCGGCATCATCAAGCACGGCGCGAAGCTGCTCTACGCCTACGCCGAAGCGACGGTGCCCAAGATCACGATCATCACGCGCAAGGCGTACGGCGGCGCGTACTGCGTGATGGCGAGCAAGCACATCCGCACCGACTTCAACTACGCGTGGCCGACCGCCGAGATCGCGGTCATGGGCGCTGAGGGGGCGGTCAACGTCCTCTATCGCCGCGAGATCGAGAAGGCCGAGGATCCGGCCGCGACGCGCGCCGCCAAGGTCCAGGAGTTCCGAGACACGTTCGCCAATCCGTTCGTGGCCGCCGGACGGGGCTACATCGACGAGATCATCCGCCCGCGCCAGACCCGCGCCAAACTGATCGCGGCGCTGGCGAGCCTCGCCAACAAGCGCGACACCAACCCCCGCAAGAAGCACGGGAATATTCCGCTCTAGACCCATAACCCCTGCCGAGTTAGCGGTTTAGCGTCGCCGGATGCTAAAATTGCTGACTCCATCGACCGATACAGACTCAGCAGTGAAAGTTCTGATCGCCAACCGCGGCGAAATCGCGGTTCGTGTGGCGCGCGCCTGTCGCGAGCTCGGGTTGACCAGCGTCGCCGTCTATTCCGACTGCGACCGCGAGTCGATGCACGTCCGCTCGGCCGACGAGGCCTATCCGATCGGCGCGCCGCCGGCGCGTGAGAGCTATCTCGACATCGACAAGCTGCTCGCCGTCGCCGCCCGCTCGGGCGCGACCCTGGTGCATCCGGGCTACGGCTTTCTCGCAGAGAACGCGGGCTTCTCCGAGGCCTGTCGTGATGCGGGCCTGACGTTCGTCGGGCCCAGTCCCGAGGCCATCCGCCTGATGGGCAGCAAGACCGCCGCGCGCGAGGCCGCGATTGCCGCGGGCGTGCCTGTCGTGCCCGGCACGGAGCAGCCGTTCGCACTCGACGCGCCCGACGCGTTCATCCTGTCGGAAGGGGACCGCATCGGGTTCCCGCTGCTCGTCAAAGCCGTCGCCGGCGGCGGCGGCAAGGGCATGCGCTCGGTCGCCACGCGCGAGGATCTGCTTGCGGCCGTTCGCACCGCGGGCTCCGAAGCCGCGTCGGCCTTCGGCGACGCGTCCGTGTTTCTCGAGCGGCTCGTGGTGCGCCCGCGTCACATCGAAGTGCAGTTGATGGGCGACAGCTTCGGCACCATCGTGCCGTTCGTCGAGCGCGAATGCTCGATTCAGCGCCGCCATCAGAAGGTCGTGGAGGAATCGCCGTCGACCCGCGTGAGCGACACGACGCGCCGCGCGATGGCCGAGTGCGCGGCTGCCGTCGCGCGCAGCGTCGGCTACACCAACGCCGGCACCATCGAGTTCCTGCTCGACGACAAAGAGCATTTCTATTTTCTCGAGATGAACACGCGCCTCCAGGTCGAGCATCCGGTGACCGAGATGGTCACGGGCATCGACCTCGTGCACTGGCAGCTGCGCGTGGCCATGGGGGAGAGGCTGACCATCGATCCCGCGCGCGCGCTCACGCCGCGCGGCCACGCGATCGAATGCCGCATCATCGCGGAGGATCCGGACCAGGGCTTCATGCCGTCGCCGGGGCGCGTGCTCGGCCTCGAGATCCCCCAGGGGCCCGGCGTGCGCGACGATGGCGGGGTGGCCGAGGGATTCGACATCCCGATTTTCTACGACTCGCTCATCGCGAAGCTCGTGGTCTGGGGCGAGTCGCGCGATGTCGCGATCGGACGCCTGCGCCGGGCGCTTGCCGGGTATCAGGTCCGCGGCGTCAAGACCACGCTGCCGTTCTTCCGCTGGCTGACCGAACAGCCCGAGTTCGCGCGCGCCGACTTCCACACGTCGTGGCTCGACGGTGTGCTCGCTGACCGCAGGGGAGAGCCCTTCGTCTCGCCGACCTCTGCCGACGTGCGGGCCGCGGTCATTGCGGCGGCCATTCACGCGTCGAGCGGGAGCGCGGTCACGGCCGGGAGCGATGCGATCGCGTCCAACCCTTCATCGGGACACTGGCTGCGCAACGCGCGCGACGAGGCGCTTCGCAGGTGACGTTCGAGATCGAAGCCGGCGGCAAGCTGCACAAGGTCGTCGTCGACGCGAACCCGTCTCGCGAGGCGCCGTTGACGATCACGATCGACGGCGAGGCCGTGATGGTCGACGCGCGTCGCACCTCGAGCGGCTTCTCGCTGCTGCTCGACGGGCGCGTCGTCGAAGCGTCCATCACGAGCGGAGAGCAGCGCGGCGAGCTCGTCGTGCACCTGCCGTCGATCTCGGTGCCTGTGTCGATCGACGCGAGCCGACGGCGCGGCAAGACCGCGCGGCACGCCGACGGCGAGCAGAGGATTACGGCGCCGATGCCAGGCCGCGTCGTGCGTGTGCTCGTGGCCGTGGGCGACGAAGTCGAGCTCCGCCAGCCCATCGTGGTCGTCGAGGCGATGAAGATGGAGAACGAACTGCGCGCGCCCAAGGCCGGCCGCGTGAAAGAAGTTGCGGTCGAGCCCGGCGCTTCGGTGGAAGCCGGCCGCCTGCTCGTCGTAATCGAATAGACAGACCGCGCCCGAAACGTTCATGCCACCCGAGCAGCTCGATCCCTCCGGGAGCGCCGAGGCTTCGGCGACGCCGGCTGTCAAAGTGCCGCCGGGGCGGAGCCGCGCCCGGAGGCGCTGGCCGCAGTGGGTCGTCGTGCGCGCGCTGGGAATAGCGAGCGCCCTCATCGCCGCCGGCATCGTCGCGGCATTCACAATCGATCTCGGTCCTTCCCTCAAGTCGCGCGCCGAAGCGGAAGCGACGCAGTATCTCAAGCGGCCGATGCACATCGGCAAGGTCTCGGCGCGCCTGCGGCCGGGCTCGTTCGTGTTCGAAGACGTGGTGATCGAGGGGCTCACGCCCACATCGCGGCCGTTCCTTACGGCGAAGCACATCAGCGTGACGATGCCGTGGTGGACGCTGTTCCGTCGCGAGGTAGTCTTCGAAGACATCACCATCACCGGTTGGACCGCCTTCATCGAGACGACGCGCGACGGACGGCACAACATGCCGAGGCTGATGCCCGAGTCCAAGCCGAACAGCAAGTCGCGGTTCAGGACGACGCTGAAGTCGGTGCTGGCGGAGCAGGGGGAGTTCACCTACGAGGATCGCGGCACGCCGTGGTCGGTGATCTCGCGCAATCTTCGCGTGGCCGTGGCGCGGACCAACGGCGAGTATCGCGGTACCGCGCAGTTCACCGGCGGCACGGTCGACATTCAGGACTACGTGCCGATGCGCGCCGACATGCGCTCGCGCTTCAAGTTCGAAGGCAAGGTGATCAAGTTCGAAGAGATCCTGATGCTGACCGATGGCGCCGAGTCGCGGCTGACCGGCGAGGCCGACCTCGCGCGCTGGCCCGAGCAGACATACAGGATCACGTCGGACATCGAGCTGCGCCGCATGCGCGAGCTGTTCTTCGCGAACGAGCGGTGGGAACTGAGCGGTCGCGGCGCGTTCACCGGCACCTTCCACATGTTCAAGGGCGGACGCGATCTGAGCGGCGACTTCAGGGCGGCCGAGATGGGCGTCGACGCGTATCGCTTCCAGAATGTGCTTGGCAAGGTGCAGTGGACCCCGGACTTCCTGCACGTGTGGGACGGCCGCGGCGACCTGTACGGCGGCGAGGCTGCCTTCACCTACAACCTCGAGCCGCTGCGCGGCGGCGGCAGGCGCATGGCGGAGTTCACGACCGACTATCGCGATGTCGACCTCGCCACGCTGACCGACTTCTACGAGTTCGACTCGCTGCGGCTCGCGGGAAGGATCACGGGTCGCAACGCGATGACGTGGCCGTCGGGCCGCTTCTTCGCCGAGCGTCGCGGCAGCGGTGTCATGGACGCGACGCCGCCATCTGGCGTGTCGACCCAGGGGCGCGTACTCGCGGTTGATCGTCCCGCTCCGCCGCGCCCGCGCGGCCCGTTCGATCGGCGGCCCTCCGTGGGCTACGTGCCGGTCGCCGGACACGCCGAGTACGCGTTCGACGGCGCGTGGGTGACGCTGGCTCCGGGGTGGGCCGCGACGCCGGAGACCTACGTCGAGTTTCGCGGGCGTGCGGCCTGGGACAAGCGCGTCGATGCGCCGATTCATGTGACCAGCAGCGACTGGCAGGCAAGTGATCGTCTGCTGGCCGCGGTGCTGACGGCGTTTGGATCGCGCACGCCCGCCATCGAGATCGGCGGGCGCGGCGAGTTCACCGGCACGCTCGCGCGCAGCTTCTCGAACCCGCTCATCAAGGGATCGTTCAGCGGGCACGACCTGCGCGCGTGGGACGTGGTCTGGGGCAGCGGCCGCGCCGACGTCGTCATCGAGAACGCGTATGCCACCGTGACGGGCGGGCGCCTGCGCAAAGGTGACGGCGAAATTACGGCGACGGGCGTGTACTCGCTCGGCTATCCGCGCCGCGATCGCGGCGAGGAGCTCGACGCGCGCGTGCGCATCGTGAACTGGCCGATGTCGGAGCTGCGTCACGCGTTCCTGCTCGACGACTGGCCGGTCGAGGGGCGCGTGTCGGGCGAGTACCACTTGTTCAGCGGCTACGAAACGCCGCAGGGATTCGGACGATTCTCGATCGTCAACGGCACCGCGTGGGAGGAGCCTTTCGAAAGCATCACCGCGACGCTCCGATTCGAGGGCACCGGTGTGCGCCTCGACGATCTGCGCGGCACCAAGGGCGGCGGCGCCATCACTGGCGCGGCGTGGGTGGGATGGGACGGCACCTATTCGTTCAACGCCGACGGCACTGCGATTCCCGTGCAGTCGCTGACGCTGATGAAGTACGAGCAACTGCCCGCGTTCTCGGGCCAACTGCAGTTTTCGGCGTCGGGCACCGGCATCTTCGAGATGCCGCGGTATGACGTGAAATTCCGGATTGCCGACCTGTTCCTCGGAGAGGAGGGCATCGGCCAAGTGGGCGGGCGCCTCGGGATACGCGGCCTCGACATGAACGTCGACCTCGAAGCCGCCTCGCCCCGGCTGACGGTGTCGGGATCCGGGCGCGTCACGCTCAATGACGACTACGACGCCGACCTGAGCTTCCAGTTCTCCGACACGTCGATCGATCCCTACGCGCGGCTGTTCGTGCCGAAGCTCTCGCCGTTCACGACCGCGGTCGCGAGCGGCACGATGAAGTTCGCCGGCAAGCTCGCCGTGCCGTCGGCGCTCGTCGTCGACGTGGACCTGTCCGAAGCCGACATGAGCTTGTTCGACTACCGCGTGCGCAACGACGGGCCGCTGCGCGTGCAGTTCGACAGGAACGTCGTGCGCATCGGGCGCATGCAGCTCGCGGGCGAGGGCACGCTGCTCGCGGTCACGGGCGAGGTCGGTCTCGACGCTCAGCGCATCAGCGTCACCGCCGAAGGGGACGCCAACCTCGCGGTGCTGCAGGGGTTCTATCGCAACGTGCGTAGCTCCGGATCGGCGTCGCTCAAGGCGTCGATCACCGGGGATCTCGAGAGTCCGTCGTTCTCAGGCCGCGCGACACTGGCCAACGGCCGCGTGCGGCATTTCGACCTGCCGCACGGGCTCGAAGCGATCAATGGCTCGGTGGTGTTCGATCCCGGGGGCCTGCGCGTCGACGGCATGACCGCGCGCATGGGCGGCGGCGACATCACGTTTGGCGGCCGCGTGGGCTTCCGCGGCTTGGCGCCCGACGAGCTCAACATCACGGCGCTCGGCACCGGGATGCGCATGCGTTATCCCGAAGGATTCTCGTCGATCGTGAACGCCGATCTCGCGCTGCGCGGCAACGTCGCGCAACCCCTGCTGACCGGTACGGTGCGCGTCGACCGTGCGGTGTGGTCGCGGCGCTTCGAAGGCGGGGCCGAGTTCTTCAGCTTCGGCGGCGGGAGCGGCACGTCCGCGCTGCCGGCCGCGGTGCCGGCAGCCTCGATCCCGCTGCAGTACGACGTGCGCGTGATCGCGCCCTCGTCGCTCCAGATCGACAACAACGTCGCGCGTATCGTCGCCAGCGCGGATCTGACGCTGCGCGGCACGCCCGACAAGCCAATCCTCTTTGGACGGGCCGACATCGAGCGTGGCGAGGTGCTCTTCGAGGGAAACCGTTATCTCGTCACGCGCGGCACCGTCGACTTCGCGAACCCTGCCGAGATCCAGCCGTTCTTCGACATCGAGGCCGAGACGCGCGTGCGCGTGCCCGGCCAGACGTATCGCGTGACGCTGCGGTTCGCCGGCACGCCGGATCGCATCACGCCGACCTTCACGTCCGACCCGCCGCTGCCGTCGGTCGACGTGCTGTCGCTCCTGTTCGGTGAAGCGGTCGGCACCGAGAACCTGCAGAGCGTGGCCGAGATGCGGTCGCTGCAATCACCGCAGGATGCGGAGCTTGAGCTGCTCAGCGCGGGCGCGGCGCGCCTCCTCGCGGCGCCCATCTCGTCGCAGGTCGGCCGCGTGGTCGAGCGCACGCTCGGCGTGGACACGGTGCAGATCACGCCGCTGCTCGGCGACACGACCTCGTTCCAGCAGCTCAGTCCCACGGCGCGCCTCACGCTCGGCAAGCGTATCTCGAGCCGCGCGTTCCTCACCTACGCGCGGTCGGTCACCGGCGCGCAGTACGAGGTGATTCTGCTCGAGTACGATCAGAGCGATCGCCTGTCATGGATCATCTCGCGCAACGAAGACCGATCCTTCGCGCTCGACTTTCGCATCCGGCACTCCTTTTGATGGTGCGCCACCTCCTTGCCGGCCTCCTGCTGCTCGGCGCCGCCGGGCCCGCGCTCGCGCAGGATCCGGCACTGGCCGGCGTCACGATCACGGCCGTCCACGTCGAGATCGAAGGGCGCCGCGATCCTGCGGTGGACCTGCGCACCCTGATTGAAACGCGCGCCGGCGCACCGCTCGATCCGCAGCTCGCGCGCGAAAGCATCGCGCAGCTTTTCGCGGTCGGCCGGTTCGACGATGTGCGGATCGAGGCCGTGCGGGAGCCGGGGGGGATCGCGCTCGTCTACCGGCTGACGCCGCGCCATCCGATCACGCGCATAGAGGTGCGCGGAGACACGGGGCTGCCCGAGGCGACGCTGCGCGACGCACTCGAGGCGCGTTTCGAGGGGCTCGCGGCCCCGCCGCCCGGCGACGAGGCAGCGCAGGCTGTCATGGCGCTGCTTCGGGACGAAGGCTATCTCGCCGCGCGCGTGACCGCGCGCGCCGGCGTGCGCCACGCGCCGCACGACACCACGCTCACGTTCGACGTGCATGCCGGCGATCCCGCGCCCATTGGCGCGGCCAGCGTCGAAGGCACCTGGCCGGAGGCGCCGGATGCGCTGCTGGCC
>JALYRV010000106.1 GCA_030855205.1 Acidobacteriota bacterium
GAACAACGCGGGCCCTCGTGCCGCCGACGGCGGCGGCAGGGTGTGCACCCGCACCCCTTCGAATCCCGCGGCCTCGAGCATCTTCGCGATCTGATCGGCGCTGAAGCCGAGCCAGACGTGTCCCATCTGCTGCTTGTACTCCTCGCGATCGTGCGGCAGCATGTCGACGATGGCGAGGCGGCCGGAGGGGCGCAGCGCGCGGCACGCTTCCGACAGCGCCGCCCCGGGATCCGGCATGTGGTGCAGCACCAGCATCATCGTCGCGGCATCGAGCGCGCCGTCGGCAATGGGCAGCGCTTCGAGCACCCCGCTGCGGAGCTCCACGTTCGGCGCGTCCCCGAGCCGCGCGCGGGCGGCCGACAACATCTCGTCGGACGCGTCCACCGCGATGACCTGCGTGACGAACGGGGCGAGCGCCGCCGACACGATCCCCGTGCCGCAACCGAGATCGCCGACGGTCCAGCGATCGTCGGCAAGTCCGAGCAGCCCCTGCAGAAAGAAATCCTGCCCGAACAGCTCCTCGCGCAGCCGATCCCACTGCCCGGCCGACGAGGCGAAGAACGTCTGCGAGCGCGAGGCGCGCCGCGCGAGCACAGACTTGAGGCGGCGCCGATCCTGCGCGGCTCCCGGCCTGTCCGTGACCTGCTCGCGAGCCAGTGCCCAGACGGTCTCGAGCGCCCCGGCCTGCTGCGATCCGGCCGCGAGCGTATAGAACCGGCTCGTGCCGTCGCGCCGCGAGCCGACCCAGCCGGTGTCGGCGAGCACCTTCAAATGGCGGCTCACCGTTGACTGCGGCAGCTGGAGCACGTCGGCCATCTCTCCGACGGTCAGCTCGTGCCGCTCGAGTACGAGCAGCATGCGGCAGCGCGTCGAATCCGACAGCGCGCCTAGGGAATCGAGCAGCAAGGGAGGGGCAACCGGCATCTATCCGTAAATCCGGATGTATTGTTACACGGCTGCCGCCGTTTGGCAAGCGGGCGTTTGGCGCGGCATTGGCATCCGGCCCCGATCAATGGAACGCGTCGCCCGGAAAAAAGTCCTGCTGGTCGTGATTGATGCCGCCTCCCCGTGGGCCGTGCGCCCCGCGCTCGAGGCCGGCCGCCTGCCCACCCTGGCCGCCCTCGGCGAGCGCGGCGAGTGGGACTGGAAAGGCACGTCGATCTTCCCGTCGATCACGCCGGCCGCGACATCGAGCATTGCGACCGGCCACTACCCCGTGCAGCACGGCATCGGCGGCGCCTCGTGGTACGAGCGCGACAACGAAGACCTGCACTACTACGGCGACGACTTCTGGGTCATCGCGCGTGAAGGCTTCGGCACGTTCCTGAGCGACTTCCTGGAGAAGCTCAACGGCTCGCGCCTCCGCATGCCCACGCTCTTCCAGATGGTCGAGCGCGCGGGGCTGCGCGCGTCGTGCATCAACTATCTCGTCTTCAAGGGAGACGTCGCGCACAATGCGAGCACGCCGGCGATCCTCAAGATGATTCCGGGCGCGCCCACGCACTTCACCATTCATGGGCCTTCGCACCTGTCGCTCGGCGACTGGGTGTCGACACCGGGCCCGAACGGCAGCGAGATGGCGCCGCGCGGCGGGGCGCGCAACCGCTTCGGCCTCGATGACGCGTCCACCATCGAGGTGCTGCATCAGATGGCGGATGCCAGGGATGGCGGCGACTTCGTGCTCGCGTATTTCGCCGACAACGATTACCGCAGCCACGAGGTCGGGCCGATCGCGGCGGTGCCGGTCATCGAGAAGGTCGACGCCGGCCTCGCCGGCTTCATCGCCCGCTACGGCGGCATCGATCGGTTCCTCGAGGAGTTCGCGATTCTCGTCACGTCGGACCACTCGCACTGCGACATCAGCGCGTCGAAGAGCGAGGCGGGCATCGACCTCGAAGCCCTGCTCGCCGACTTCACCCCCGCGCGGCTCGCCGACGGGTGGCGCAGAGGAGACGAGTTGATGATCTGCCCGAACATGCGGGCGGCGCAGGTCTACTTCCGCGTGGTCAGCGCGCCGATTCTCGAGCGCGCGATCGCCGCCGCGCTGACCGACGCGCGTGTCGACCAGGCGCTCTGGCAGGCCAACCTCGTCGAACCCAGCGCGCGCGGCTTCAAGGTCGCCACGCGCACCCGCGGGTCGCTGCACTTCTGGGCCGGCGCACCCGACGCGATGCCCGGCACGTCATCGGCGAAAGACGACTATGGAACCGAGTGGACGTGGCGCGGCGATCTGTCGGCGGTCGATGCACGCGCCGAGGATGGACGCCTCGTCTACGGCGACTACCCGAATGCGCTCGAGCGTCTGGCCGGCGGCGTGGGATTCGAAGACGGCGGCGATCTCTGGCTGACGGCGCTGCCGGGTTACGAGTTCGCAGTCCCGGGCGGCAGTGTGCACGTCGGCGGCGGTTCGCACGCCGCGCTGCACGCGCTGGACTCGACGACGCCGGTGCTCCTGGCCGGCGCCCCCGGCGGCATCCGCCTTCCGAAGCACTTCAGGTCCATCGATGTTGCGCCGCTGGTCATGAAGATGCTGGGAATTGACGATTGATGATCTGTGATTGACGATTCATTGCAAATTTCAGATTCAAGATTGCAGACTGGTCATCGGTGTCGCGGTCGCAACAATCATCGATCTGCGATCCCCAATCTGCAATGAATCGTCAATCACAGATCATCAATCGTCAATTCCCGGCTCGCAGAATGCGGCCCGGTCTTCTCCCTGTGAAGGCGCCGCGCTCTATGACCGGCTGGCCGTTGACGAGCACCAGCCACATGCCTTCCGACATCTGATGCGGGTCGTCGTACGTCGCGCGCTCGCGGAGCGCTGAGAGATCGAACACCACGAGATCGGCGAAGGCGCCGGCCTCAATCACGCCGCGGCCCGTCAGCCCGAATGTCGCCGCGGGCAGGCTCGTCATGGACCTGACGGCGTCTTCCAGCGTCACCACGCCGCGGTCGCGCACGTAGCGCGTGAGCTTGCGCGTAAAGGCGCCGTTGTTGCGCGGATGCGGCCGGCCCTCTCCCGCCAGGGATAGCGCGCCGTCGCTCGATGTCATCATCCACGGCCTGCGCATCAGCGTGACGATGTCGTCTTCCGACATGTTGAACGACACGATCGACGCACCGCCGGCCTCGGCAATCGCCAGGGCCGCCGTCTCGGCGCTCGCCCGGCGCGCTTCGGCAATCTGCTCGAGCGTCTGTCCCTCCAGTGCGCGATCCGCCGCGTGCGACGCAATCACGATCGCGCGCGCGCCTCCCCGGCGCCGGATGTTCTCACGCATCTCCGCCAGGATCCTCACGCGCTCCGCGGGGCCGGCACTCCTTGCGCGAAACGCCGCGTCGCCTCCGGCCTGGGCCCAGCGCGGCACGACCGCGGCGCTGAGACTCGTCGACGAGGCGTCATAGACATACTGATCCGCGAGCACGTCAACCCCGCGCGCCCGCGCGAGATCGATGCGCGTGGCCGCCGCGCCCCCGAGCCCCCAACTGGCCGGCCCCAGGGCCTTGATGTGCGTCACGATGCCCCTCACGCCGGCGCGCTCCGCGACGTCGATCACTTCCTGCACCGCGGCAATCAGGCCGATCGAATAGTCACCTTCGTCGCGGATGTGACTCGCATAGACGCCGCCGGCCGCCCGCGCGAGCGCGATGACTTCGTCGAGCTTCGCGAAGCTGCCCGGCGCGTAGAAGAGTCCACTCGACAGACCCAGTGCCCCCTCGCCGGCCGCGCGCGTCACGATCGCCGTCATCCGCGCGAGCTCGGCCTCCGACGGCGCGCGATCCGCGGCGCCGATGACATGCGAGCGTACGCTGCCGTGTCCGATCAGCAGACCGACATTGACCCCCGTGCCGCCCCGCTCGAGCGCGGCGCGCTGGGCGGCAAGATCGATCGGACCACCGCCATCCGGATTTCCGATGATCGTCGTCACGCCCTGCGCGATGAGCGGCCGCGCGTCGCGAAGCGCGTCGCGCGTGAGCGACTCGGCCGCATGCGAATGCGCGTCGATGAACCCCGGCGCGACCAGCCGGTCGCCGGCGTCGATCGTCTGTGACGCGGATGCGCCGCGCAGGTGGCCCACGGCGGCAATCCTCCCGTCTCGCACCGCGACGTCGGCGCGCCGCCAGGGATTCCCCGACCCGTCGAGCAGGCGTGCGTTGACGATCAGCAGATCGAACGGGGGCGCCGGACTCCGGGAGGCCCCCGAGAGCGCAAGGCCCCAGAGCCCGAGCGCTCCGGCAAGCGTGACGATTCGCCGCATGGCGCGCATTCTATCCGGAGCGCCCGGTACGTGATGTGCACTGGCCGTCGGTCATGGACAATCTGAATCTCACCAACGAGCGCGGCGGCCGGAACGTCTGGGACGAGGCCGCCGGCGCGGACCTCGTCAGCCGCCTTCGCACCATCGACACCGGCAGCTACATCACGGCCGTGAGTGGCGCGGCGCTGACGTTCATGGGCCTCCGCCGTCGCGGCATCTCCGGCGGTCTGCTGACGGCGGTCGGCGGCATGCTCGTCTATCGCGCGCTGGCCGGCAGCCGCGACGTCGCGCACGCGCGCGCGTGGACGTCAGGCACACTGCATGGCCGCGGCTACGGCGCGGGCGATACCGTCGAGGAATCGCTCGAAGAGTCGTTCCCCGCAAGCGATCCGCCGTCGACGAGTCCGACGACGCAGGGTCCGCGCCCGGTCGTCTAGCCAGCGCGCCGGTCTGGCACGGCGCATGCCCTGAGATTCACCGCGCGCGCGAGAACAGGCGTGTTTCCGCGATCGCCGTCACCCCGGTTTCACTTCCGGGTTCGGCGGTCGCGGATCCGCGACCTGCCAACCTTCGCGCGGTTTTCCACATCTAACTCAGGGACCTATGGACACGCTGCTGCAGGACATCCGGTACGCCATCCGCTCGCTCGCCAAGACACCAGCCTTCGCGGCCATCACCATCCTGACGCTCGCGCTCGGCATCGGCGCCAACACCGCGATCTTCAGTGTGGTCAACGCCGTGGTGCTCCGGCCGCTGCCCTATCCGCAGCCGGAGAAGCTCGTGTATGTCACGAGCCAGTTCCCCACGCTCGGCTTCGATCAGTTCTGGGTCTCGGTGCCGGAGTTCCTCGAGTACCGGGAATGGACGAAGTCCTACGATGCGATTGGCGCGTACTCCGTCGGCGCGTCCAGCCTCGGCGCCGAGCAGCCGATGCGTCCGGTCCGCGCGGTGGTCACCGATGATCTGATGCCCGCGCTCGGTGTCAGTCCCTCGATCGGCCGCGGCTTCTCGAAAGCCGACACGCTGCCCGGCGCCGAAGAGGTCGCCATCCTGTCGGCCGAGCTCTGGCAGCGCGCCTTCGGCTCCGACCCCTCCGTGATGGGCCGCGTCGTCGACATCGACGGCAGCCCGACGCGCATCGTGGGTGTCATGCCGCGCGGCTTCGATGTGCACGACCAGCGCGTCGAGCTGTGGCTCCCGCTCACGATTGATCCGGCCACGCCTGGCAATCGCGGCGGCCACTTCCTCTACCTGATTGGCCGCCTGAAGCAGGGCACGGACATCGGTCAGGCGCGTGCAGAGCTCGACACGCTGATTCAGCGCTGGCGCACCGACTTTCCCAACACGCACACGCCGCATCCGGTGAATCACCGCGTGCGCGTCGATCCGTTGAAGGACGACATCGTTGGCAGCGTTGCGACGGCGCTGTGGGTACTGCAGGGCGCGGTCGCGTTCGTGCTGCTGATCGCGTGCGCGAACCTGGCCAACCTGCTGCTCGCGCGCGCCGAGACGCGCCAGCGTGAGTTCGCCGTACGGGCCGCACTCGGCGCCGGCACGGGCCGGATGCTGCGCCAGTTCGTCACCGAGGGGGTGATTCTCGCCCTCGTCGCGGCGGTCGCGGGCGTCGCGATCGCGTACGGGGGCCTTCACGTGATTCTGGCCGCCAACCCGGACGGCATCCCGCTCGCGGGAGGCATCGGCATCGACGGGCGCGTGCTGCTCTTCACGCTCGGCATCGCCGTGACCACGGGCTTCATCTTCGGCATGGCGCCGCTGCTGATGGCGCGCGCGATCAATCTGAACAACACGCTCAGGGAGTCGGGCACGCGCGGCAGCTCGAGCGGCGCGGGGCGCAAGCGCGTGCGCAACATTCTGGTGGTCGGCGAAGTGGCGCTCGCGGTCGTGCTCGTCATCGGCGCGGGGCTGCTGATCCGCTCCTTCTCCAACCTGATGAGCGTCGACACCGGCTTCGATCGGTCGAAGATGGTGACATTCGGACTCGTGCTTCCGGGCGCACGCTATCCTGTGCCGCAGCGCATCCCGTTCTATGCGCGCACGGCCGATCGCCTCCGCCAGATTCCGGGCGTGCAGGCCGTATCACTCATGTCGGGTCTCCCACCGCTGCGCGCCGTCAACGCCAACGACACCGACTTCGAGCACATCAACGGGACCTCGCCGGACGCGCCCGTGGAGAACGTCGACTACTGGCAGTTCGTCTCGCACGAGTATGTCGAGACGATGGGGATCCCCGTCGTGAAAGGACGCGACTTCTCGGAGCAGGACACGGGCGGCCAGCCCGTCGTCCTGATCAACGAAGCGCTTGCGAACAAGTTCTTCAAGGACATGGACCCGATCGGGCGCCGCATCAAGCCGGGATTTCGTGACGGCGCGCCGTGGGCTACGGTCGTCGGCATTCTCAAGGACGTGAAGCAGAAAGGCATCGCCGAGGAAACGGGCACGGAACTCTACATGCTCTACGACCAGGGCCCTGCGCTTGGCGGGTTCGCGCCGTCGAACATGAACGTCGTCATCCGCACGGCAGCGGAACCGTCGGCACTCGCCGGGCAGATCCGCCAGATCGTGCGCGAGGCGGACGCGTCGCTGCCGCTGGTGCGGTACCGGTCGATGGACGAGGTCTTCGCGGCGGCCGTCGCGCGGCCGCGCTTCCTCACGACGCTGCTGTCGATCTTCGCCGGCCTGGCGCTGATGCTCGCCGCGATCGGCACCTACGGCATCCTCTCCTACGCCGTGACGGAACGGCGGCAGGAGATCGGGATTCGCATGGCGCTCGGCGCGTCGCGCGGATCGGTGCTCGGCATGGTGCTCAAGCACGGACTCGTGCTTGCGGGCACGGGCCTCGTGCTCGGCCTCGCGGCATCCGCCGGGCTCACGCGCCTGCTGCAGGCGCAGCTCTTCAACCTGCAGCCGATCGATCCGGTCACGATGACCGCCGTCGCGCTCTTCATCGCGATCGTTGCGGCCACCGCGTGCCTCGTCCCTGCGCGACGCGCGACGCGGGTCGATCCGATGGTCGTGTTGCGCCGCGACTAGACAACCTCACGCGGCGCTATACTCCGCGCGTGCGGATCGCGGCGCTGTGCGCCCTTCTCTCCACGCTCCTTCTCGCTCAGGACGCGCCGCAACCCGTGCCGCGCTTCCGGAGCGGGGTAGACATCGTCCTCCTCGACGTGACCGTGCTCGACGCGAGTCGCCGCCCCGCGAGGGGTCTGAGCGCCGGCGACTTCACCATTCTCGAAGACGGCAGGCCCCAGGCGGTCGTCTCGTTCGAAGAAGTCGACTCGCCAGAGCCCGACGGCTCGCTCGTGCCATGGATGCGGGAGGTGCCGCCCGACGTGCGCACCAATGCGGACGACGGCAGGCGGCTCATGCTCATCGTGCTCGACGATGTGAATATCGGGTTCAGGGACCGCCCGCAGGTGAAGCGGATCGGTGAGAGGCTGATCGATCAGCTCGGCCCCGGCGACCAGGCAGCCATCATCTACACCGGCAACAACGCGCGGTCGCAGGAGTTCACGGGGAACCGCAAGCTCCTTCGCGCGGCGGTCGCCCGGTTCTCGGATACGGCCGTCGCGGGCATGGGCACGCAGTACGCTGTGAGCACGATCCACCGCGCGGTCGCGTCGCTCGCGGCGATTCCCCACCGCCGCAAGGCGATGGTGCTGGTCTCGTCTCTCACGATCGACATGGCCAACTCGCGCAGTGATATCCCGTTCCAGGTGCGTGAGGCGATGCGGCGCGCGCAACGGGCAAACGTGAGCATCTACCCGATCAACCCTGCGGGTCTGGAAGTCGACATCGATACGCCCGCGGACGCCTCTTCGCCATCGCTCTCGACGGGGCCTTCCGGAGGGCGCGACCTCGCCGCGGAAACGGCCCGCTTCATCGCCGAACACACAGGGGGCTTCGCGGTCGTCAACCGCAACGAGTTCGCGCCGCAGATTCAGCAGATCTTCCGTGAGACCGGCGCGTACTACCTGATCGGATTCCAGTCCGCTCATCGCGACGGCAAATCCCGGCGGGTCCAGGTTCGGGTGAACCGACCGGGCCTCGCGGCGCGCACGCGCAGCAGTTACGACGCGCCCGAGGACGGCAAGCCCTCGAAGAGCGACGTCAAGGCACTGCCCCTCGTGAAGGCGCTCGGCAGCGTCCTGCCGGCGCCGGACGTGCCCCTGCGCGTCGCCGTCGCACCGTTCGCGATGCCAGGCAAGCCGACCGCGGCCGTGACCATCGTCCTTGGCGTGCAGCAGCCGGTGCGGGCCGGCATCGAGCGCGTGCTCGAGAAGGTCGAGCTCATCTCCACGGCCTACAGCGTCAGCCACAAGCTTCGAGGCCAGTTCACGCAGGTGGCACAGCTCGCGTTGCGCGGCGGCGGAGACGATGCGAAGTACGAAGTGCTGTCGCGGCTCGACCTGCCTCCGGGGCGCTACAACCTCCGCTTCGCCGCGCGCGTGAGCTCCACGAACAAGGCCGGCAGTGTCTTCGAAGAGATCGACGTCCCGGATTTCCGCAAGGAGACCGTCAGCCTGTCAGGCGTCGTGATGGGCGTGAGCCCGTCACTTCCCTCAGCGCCGCAGGGCTTTCTCGGAGCCATCGCGCCTGTCACGCCGACGTCGCAACGGGTGTTCATGAAAGGGCATCGCCCAGTCGCGTACCTGCGCGTGTATCAGGGCGGCAAGCGCGCGCGCACCGCCATCGCGCTCTCGACGACGATCATCAACGAGCAGGATCGCAGCGTCCATGCCGCGACCGAGACACTCGACGGCGCACGATTCACGGGCGAGGCCGGCGTGGAGCATCGATTCGATCTGCCGATCGACAGCCTTGCCCCAGGCGCCTACCTGCTGCGCATAGAGGCGAAGGGCGCGTCGCAGGCATCGGCGTCGCGCGAGGTCAGGTTCGTCGTCCGTTAGCGCCTCACGACTCCCTCGGAACACCAGCCACGCACCGGGGTCAAAGACTTACAAGCAGGAAGGCCTTCCTCGCACCCGGCACGGCGCGCCGTGCACGTCCATTCGCGAAGGAGGAGCCATGCCTGCAGATCTGTTCGATCCCGCGTCTCATCCCGCACCTGCCGGCGGAGGCCGTCGATTCACCGTCACGACGTCGATCGCCGCGCACGTCATCGTCGTCGGCCTGGTCATCGCGGCGCCGCTGATGGGCGGCATCTCTCTGCCGTCGGCGATGGAGCGCATCGACGCGTTCATCGCGCCGCTCGACGCGCCGCCGATCCCGCCGGCGCAACCGCCGGCCGCGCCGCCGCGCACGTCGGCCGTGCCCAATCCACGGGCGGCGCCGCTGCAGGCTCCTGAGAGCATTCAGCCGGAAGTCAGCGCACCCGCGACACCCGGCGCGACATATGTACCGGGCGCGATTCCCGTGGGCCCCTATGTCGGGGTGCCCGGCGGCCTGCCGGGCTCGGTGCCAGGCGCAGCGATCGCCCCGCCTCCACCGCGTGAGCAAGGGCCCGTACGCGTGGGCGGCGCCATCGTCGCGCCGAAGCGCGTCTCACACGTGCCGCCGGTCTATCCGGCCATCGCCGAGAGCGCGCGCGTGGAGGGCACCGTCATCCTCGAAGCGATCATCAACGAAGCGGGCGTGGTGACGAACGTCAAGGTACTGAAGTCCGTGCCGCTGCTCGACGCGGCGGCGAGGGAGGCGGTGACGCAGTGGCGCTATACGCCGACGACGCTCAACGGCGTGAAGGTGTCCGTGATCATGACCGTCACGGTCACTTTCACGCTGCGCTGATCACTCGGCCCGCAGCGCGTCGAGCGGGCTGACTTTCGTGGCGCGACGCGCGGGAACCTGACAGGCGATGAACGCGGCGACCGCGAGTGTGCCGACCACGCCGGCGAAGGTCATGGGATCGGCAGGCGTGACTTCAAAGAGCAGCGAGCGCATCGCGCGCGTGGCGAGATAGGCCGCCGCGACGCCGATCGCCGACCCGAGAGCGACGAGCGTGAAGGCCTGGCGCAGCACCATGCGCCACACGTCGGATCGCTGCGCGCCGAGCGCCATCCGTACGCCGAATTCGCGAGTGCGCTGCGACACGACATACGAGAGCACGCCGTAGATGCCGAGCACGGCAAGGAGCAACGCCGCGCCGGCGAACGCGCCGACGACGATCAGCGTGAACCGGCGATCGGCGACCGAGGCGGTGAAAATCTCATCGATGGCGCGGATGCGCGGCGCCATCTCCGGGTTCATGTCGCGAAGTGCGGCGCGCGCGGCGCCGGTCAGCGATCCTGCGTCGACGTTCCCCTGGACGACAGCCGTGAAGCTGTACGTGTGGCGCGGCCGCTGGCGGAAGTCGGCGTAGAGCGTGGGGCGCGGAGCCGCATCGAGACCGCGCTCGCGGATGTCGCCGACGATGCCGACGATCGTGAACGTGCGCAGGTCGCCGTCCATGTTGCCGAACTGCACGCTCTTGCCGATGGGGTCTTCCCCCGGCCACGACGTGCGGGCGAGCGTCTCGCTGATCACCGCCACGTGCGGCGCGCCGGCGACGTCACCCGGCTGAAACAGGCGGCCGCGCTTGAGCGGAATACCCATCGTTGGAAAGTAGCCGGCGCTGGCCACGCGGAACTCCGCCGACCCGGTGCGCGAGGGGTCCTGCGCGAGCCGTCGGAACAGATCGAAGCCCTGGCTCCAGTCTTCCCCGCCGCGCACTTTGATGAACCCGCCGTTGGCGTAGCCGCTGCCCAGCGGAAACCGGCTGATGCCGCCCGAATGCTCGACACCCGGCAGCGCGCGCAGTTTCTCGAGATAGCGCTCATGGAAGCCCGCGAGCGACGCCATGGCTGCAGGGGTGTTCTCGGTGGCGGTGCTGGAGAGATCGATCGCCAGCACGCGCTCGGTGTTGAAGCCAGGGTCCTGGGAGAGCAGCGCATTCATGCTGCGCGCAAGCAGCCCGGCCGCGATGAGCAGCACGATGGACGAGGCGAGCTGCGTGACGATCAGGACACTGCGCACCCGGCTCACCGCTGCGCCACCGGCCTGGCCGCGCGATGCCGACCGAAGCGAATCGGCGATCTCCGGGCGCAACGCGCGCCACGCCGCCGCGAGCGCGAGCACGATCGCCGTGGCCGCCGTGACCGCGAGGGCAAATCCCAGCACGGGCCCCGAGAGCCGCACTTCAGAGGCGCGGGGAAGATTGCCGGGGTCGAGCGCGAGGAGCGCGGTGAGCCCGAGGTTCGCGACGAGCACGCCCAGCGCGCTGCCGGCCGCCGCGAGGATCATCGCCTCCGAGACGAACGGCAACGCGAGCGACATGCGCGAGGCGCCCAGCGCCGCACGCACCGCGAGTTCACGGCCGCGCGAGGCCACGCGCACCAGCACCAGATTCACCAGGTTCGCGCACGCGATCAGAA
>JALYRV010000298.1 GCA_030855205.1 Acidobacteriota bacterium
GGTCGCGCGCCTGCTGCTGGACCGCGAGGCTGGCGCACAGCGCCCCAGAGGCGCCGGACCCAAACTGCGCGAGGCACTTCTCGCCTGGCGGCTCGAAGGGGGCCTCAGCAAGGACGAGATTCTTTCCCTCTACCTGACGCTCGCGCCCTACGGCAATCAGATCGCGGGCATCCGCCGCGCGAGTCTCGCCTACTTCGGCGTCGAGCCCGCGCACCTGACGCCGGCGCAGGCCGCGTATCTCGCCGCGCTCCCGCAACAGCCGTCGCGATTCAACCCGCGCGCGGGGGCCGATCGCGCCACGTCGCGCGCGCAGTGGATTCTGCGGCGCATGGCCAGGCACGGGGTGATCGACGCCCAGGGCCTCGACGCCGCGCTCGCCGAGCGCATGTCGCTCGCGCCTTCGCGCGCCCCGTTCCTGGCGCCGCATTTCGTGCAGATGGTGCTCGCCGGCCGCCGCGGCCCCGCCGCTCGCATCGTCACGACCATCGACGCCGGGCTCCAGCGCGATGTCGAAGGCATCATTGCCGCGCATCGCCCGCAGCTCGAGCAGATTGGCGCGCGTCACGCCGCCGTGACCGTGCTCGACAACCGCACGGGGCAATGGCTCGCGTGGGAAGGATCCGGCGACTACGCGTCGCCCGACGGCGGCGCGATCAACGGGCCGGCCGCGCCGCGGCAGCCCGGCTCCGCGCTCAAGCCATTCACGTATGCCCTCGCGTTCGACGCCGGGTACGACCCAGGTACGATCCTGCCCGACGTGCCGACGGCGTTCGCGACCGCCGAGGAAGGCGTGACCTACCGTCCCGAGAATTACGACGGACGCTACCGCGGGCCGATGCGGGCCCGTGCCGCGCTCGCGGGATCCGAGAACGTGCCGGCCGTGGCGCTCGCGTCGGATCTCGGCGTGCCACGCCTGCAGCGGTTGCTGCGCCTCGCCGGCTTCACGTCGTTCGACCGCGCGGCGTCGCACTACGGCGTCGGCCTCACCCTCGGCAATGCCGAAGTGCGGCTCGACGAGCTCGTCGCCGCCTATGCGGGGCTCGCGCGCGGCGGATTGCGGCGTCCGACGTCGCACGTCATCGAGATCGACGGGCGCGAGCCCGAGCGCGATCGCGCCGAGCCGCGCTTCGTGTCGTACCGCGCCGCATGGTGGACCACCGACATCCTCTCGGACGCCGACGCGCGCGCGTTCATCTTCGGTCGCGGGGGCGCGCTCGAGTTTCCGTTCCCTGTTGCGGTCAAGACCGGTACGTCGCAAGCCTTTCGCGACAACTGGGTCGTGGGCTACACGCGCGACCTCACCGTCGGCGTCTGGGTCGGCAATTTCGATCGCGTGCCGCTCGTGGGATCATCGGGCGTGGCCGGCGCCGGTCCGATCTTTCACGCGGTCATGCAGGCAGCCGTCGAGCGCGCCGGGCGTGACGTCCACGATGCGGCCGACATCCTGCCGCGGCCCGACGAAGTCGAGCGGCGCGAGATCTGTCTCGTCTCGGGCATGGCCGCCGGCGCCGCGTGCCTGCGCCGCGGGCAGGAGTGGACCGCGCCAGGACGCCGCGATCAATGCACGTGGCATACGCAGCAAGGGACCGGCACCCTCACGCGCTGGCCGGACGAATACCGGCGCTGGGCCGCATGGGAAGGACTGCCGATGGCCCCTGCCGCCCCGCGCGAACCGCCGGCGTCGACGTCGCGCGCCACGGGACTGCGCATCATGACGCCGCAGCCCGACGCCGTGTACCTGATCGATCCCACGCTGCGCCCCGACTTCCAGACGCTGCCGCTCGCCGCCGACGGCGCGTCGGGCACGGTGCGATGGACGGTCGACGGGCGCGACGCGGGCGTCTCGGCCGGTGCGGCCACGGTCGACTGGCGTCTCGTCCCCGGCCGGCACATCGTCATCGCCACCGATCAATCCGGCCGCGTCGCGCGTGCTGCGTTCCTCGTCAAGTAGCGGGCTCGAGGCGCGGGCTTCGGCCTACAATCGCAGCGTGCGACGCCGGCTGCTCCTGCTGCTGCTCGCCGCGATCGCCGCGGCGCCCGTCATGCTGCTGTTGATGAAGGGCGGCGGCGTACGGCGCGATCGCCTGCCGGCCGCGGGAGTTCCGGAGGCGCTTGCGCGCGAGCGCGCCGGGCGCATCAGCGATCTCCGCTACAACGTCGAGATGCAGGTGCCCCGGCAGAAGGACCAGCCCATCGCCGGGTTGTTGAGGGCGACGTTCTCCCTGCGCCGCGCCGGTGATGGGATCGCGTTCGACTTCGCACAACCCGCGGACCATGTGCGCAGCGTCGTCGTCAATGGCGCCGGCGTTGAGGTGCGCGCCGCCAACGGCCACGTGCTCGTGCCCGGGGACGCGCTTGTGGATGGCTCCAACACCGTCGAGATCGCATTCACCGCCGGCGACGCCCCGCTCAATCGCACCGACGACTTCCTCTATGCCCTGTTCGTGCCGGCGCGGGCGTCGCTCGCCATGCCGGTGTTCGATCAGCCCGACCTCAAGGCGCGATGGACGCTCGCGCTGCGCATTCCACACGAGTGGCGCGCGGTCTCGAACGGCCGGGAGGTCAGCCGCACGGCGGGAGCGGACATGCAGACCGTCACGTTCGACGAAACGGAGCCCATATCGACCTACCTCTTCTCGTTTGCCGCGGGAACGTTCGAAATCGAGACGGCAGAGCGCGCGGGCCGCACGTTCCGGATGTTCCACCGCGAAAGCGACCCGGCGAAGCTGGCGCGCAACCGCGACGCGGTCTTCGATCTGCACGCGGCATCGCTCGCATGGCTCGAGGACTACACGTCGATTGCCTACCCTTTCGCCAAGTTCGATTTCGTCGCGATTCCGTCGTTCCAGTTCGGCGGCATGGAGCATCCCGGGGCCATTTTCTACAACGCCGCGAGCCTGATGCTCGACGAGACCGCCACGCAGAATCAGATGCTCGGACGCGCGAGCCTCATTGCGCACGAGACGGCGCACATGTGGTTCGGCGACCTGGTGACGATGACGTGGTTCAACGACGTGTGGATGAAGGAAGTCTTCGCGAATTTCATGGCGGCGAAGATCGTCAATCCCTCGTTCCCGGAGGTGAACCACGATCTGCGATTCCTCTACCAGCACTATCCCGCGGCCTACGAGGTGGACCGCACGGCGGGCGCGAATCCGATTCGCCAGGATCTCGCGAACCTCAACGAAGCCGGCTCGCTCTACGGCGCGATCATCTATCAGAAGGCACCCATCGTGATGCGGCAGCTGGAGCTGCTGATCGGCGCCGACACGATGAAGGCGGGCCTGCGTGAATACCTCTCGAATCACGCATACGGGAATGCGACGTGGGCCGATCTGATCCGCGTGCTCGACGCGCGCACGCCCGAGGATCTCGCGTCCTGGAGCAAAGCCTGGGTCGAGGAGCCAGGGCGGCCGTCGATTCGCACGCATCTGTCCATCGAGAACGGCCGCATCCGCGAGCTGGCATTCGAGGCATCCGACCCGCGCGGCCGGGCACTCCAGTGGCCCGAGCTCCTGCACGTCGTCATCGGCGGCGCGTCAGGCACGCGCGCGTTCGACGTCACGGCGGGCAGCGGGCGCACAGGCGTGCCT
>JALYRV010000299.1 GCA_030855205.1 Acidobacteriota bacterium
GAACTTGAGACCGTCGAACCGGACCAGGCCTTCCTCCGTGCCGGCCCAGATGAACCGGTCGGGCGTCTGCGCCAGCGCCAGCACCGAGCTGCTCGCGAGGCCGTCCATTTCGGTCCAGACCGTGCGTGCGTACTGGCTCGGCGCGAGCGTCGTCTGGCCGTCCGCTGCGACAGCCGCGGGCACTCCGAGGGCGGCGAGCACCCCTGCGAGCGCGACGTGACGGACGTTCATAAGCCTTGTCCTTCCGCCACTTCGGCATGCAGCGCGAGCTCGGCGCGGAAATACGCCAGTACGCGCGTCGCCTCCGTCGCGACGAGGCGGGCCGCGTCGTCGATGTCGTCGGGCACGCCCCGCGCCGCGAGATCCTCGAGATGATGGGCGGCGTCGAGCAGGGCCTTTGCCGACAGATTGCCCGCCGCGCCTCTCAAGGCGTGCGCGACGAAACGGAGCCGCTCGACGTCATGCGCGGCCGCGGCGTCGGCGAGCGCCGCGAGGCGCACCGGCGCGTCCTCGAGAAACAGTTCCGCGACCTGCCGGTACAGCTCCTCGTCGCCGCCCAGCCGGCGCAGCATCGCGGGGCGGTCCACAGCGGGTGACGCAGGTGACGCAGGTGACGCAGGTGAACCTGCTTCGACGGCGGCGAAGAGGTCGGACGGGGTGATGGGCTTCGTGAGATAGCCGTCCATGCCGGCGGCGACGCAGCGTTCACGGTCTCCCGCCATCGCGTGGGCGGTCATCGCGAGGATGCGCACGCGGCGTCCGGTGCCGGCCTCGGAGGTCCGAATGGCGATCGTGGCCTCGATGCCGCTCATGACGGGCATCTGCACGTCCATCAGCACGAGGTCGAACGGCTCGCGGCCGAACGCGGCCACCGCTTCGGAGCCGTTCGCCGCGACGAGCACCCTGTGGCCGCGCGCCGTGAGCAGGCCGACGGCCACGCGCTGGTTCACGACGTTGTCCTCCGCAAGCAGGATCTTGCACGATGCGGCCGCCTCGAGAATCGCGTGGCCCGCGGGCATGACGACGGCGGGAAGCGGCCGGCCGATGACGGAGCAGATGGCGGTGTAGAGGTCCCCGGCCGCGACCGGCTTCGTGAGATAGGCCGCGACGCCCAGCGCGCGCGACCGGCGTGCGTTGTCGGCGCGTCCCGAGGATGTCAGCATGGCGACGGCCGTGCCGGCAAGCGCCGGACGTGTGGCGATCTGCTCCGCGACGCCAAAGCCGTCGAGATCGGGCATGTCGCCGTCGAGCAGCACGAGGGCGTATGGCGCCGGGCCCGCGGCCGCTTCCGTGAGGGCCTCGAGCGCGCGGGCGCCCGAGTCGACCGCCGTCGCTTCCGCGTCCCACCATCCGAGCTGCGTGAGCAGGATCCGGCGGTTGACGGCGTTGTCATCGACCACGAGCACGCGCACGCCCAGGAGCGGCTCCGGCGTGGAGGCCGGCGGCTGGTTCACGAGCGCCGCGTCGAAGGTCGCCGTGAAATAGAAACTGCTGCCGGCCCCCGGCTCGCTCTCCACCCAGATGCGCCCGCCCATCAGCTGTACGAGGGTCGCCGAGATCGACAGGCCCAGGCCCGTTCCGCCGAACCGGCGCGTGGTCGACCCGTCGGCCTGGTTGAAGGCTTCGAAGATCGCGGCGTGCTTGTCGCGCGGAATGCCGATGCCTGTGTCGGTGATTTGGAAATGCAGCGTCGGGCGGCTTCCGGGGCGCTTCTCGGCGCGCACTTCGAGAAGCACGTGCCCCGACGGCGTGAACTTGATCGCGTTGCCGATCAGATTCGAGAGCACCTGCCGCAGACGCGCGGGATCGCCCATGACGGCGTCCGGCACGTCAGGGTGCACGTTGTAGAGCAGTTCGAGCCCTTTGTCGGCCGCCGTGACCGCCAGCGGTTTCAGGGTCTCGGCGATCAGTGTGCGCACCACGAACCGGATCGACTCGAGCTCCAGCTTGCGCGACTCGATCTTCGAGAAATCGAGGATGTCGTTGAGGATCGCCAGCAGGGAGTCGGCCGAGACGCGGACGGTCGACAGGTAGTCGCGCTGCCTGGCGTCGAGACTCGTCGAGAGCGCCAGCCCGGTCATGCCGATGATGCCGTTCATCGGCGTGCGGATTTCGTGGCTCATATTCGCGAGAAACTCGCTCTTGGCGCGGCTCGCCGCCATCGCGGCGTCACGCGCCTCAATCAGTTTCGCGTTGGTCTGGCTCAGCTTGATCGTACGCGCGTCGACGAGCCGCTCGAGGCTGGCCTGCTGTTCGGTGAGGAGGAGGTCGCGGCGTTCGATTTCGACGAGCATCTCGTTGAAGCGGTCGATCAGCTCGCCGATCTCGTCGGCGTCTCCTGGCTGCGCGCGCAGGTCGTACCGCTGCGCGTCGCGCACCATCCGGGTGACATCCATCAGCCGCCCGATCGGACGCAGCATCAGATGCTCGATCACTCTCGACGCGCCGAAGGCCACCCAGAAGCTGCCGAACAGGACGGCGGCGATCGTGATGCCGAGCGTGACGAGTCGCGCATTGATCTCCGTGAGGTCGGACCTGACGGCGATGTGTCCGACCGTGGCGCTCTGGTGCATTACGGTCCGGACGACGAGCAGACCCCGGTGGTCGAAGGTCGCCGCGGGGCGGATTTGGTGAGGCGCGAGCGTGTCGAGCGGCGCGCTGCCGCGCGAGTACCTCGCCAGCTCCTTGCCGTCCGACGTGAAAAGGCGGGCATTGACGATGTGGCCGTCGATCGCGAGCGCGCCGAGCGTGTCGGCGGCCGCGATCCCGTCGCCGAAGACGAGCGCGGCCGTGCTGTTGCTGCCGACCACGTCGGCGAGCGTCGTGACGTCGGCCGCGAGGCGTGACTTCGCCAAGCGATAATCGTGCACGGCGAAGACGGCCGAGGCGTTGAGCAGGGTGATGACACTCGTCGCCACGACGCTGACCGTCAGCTTCCGCCCGAGAGTCTGACGCCTGAACCAGCTCAGGGGACTAGAACGCATGGGTGCCCCGCACGATGCGCGCGAGCTTGAGCAGGCGCGAGCTGAGTGTGAGTTGCGAGCGGCGCGCGACGTCGATGTTCACGGCGAACCGCATGTGCCCGTCCTCGACGAAGAGCTCCACCACTCCCGCCGTCGACGCGAAGCCCTTGCGATCGCTCACGGTCAGCACCGGCAGTCGGCTGGCCGCGCGCAGCAGCGGCATGCCCTCGCCGATCGACGACTTGCCGACGAACAGGACCTGGCACTGCGAGACATTGCCGTCGGCGCCGATGTTGACGGCCTGCAGCGGACGGCCTTCGATCGTCTGGCCGCGCAGTGACAGCGACAGCGCACGCGCCAGCCGGTCGTCGTCGAAGACGCACATCACGATCGACTGGCGCTGCG
This sequence comes from Acidobacteriota bacterium, assembly GCA_030855205.1. Lineage (GTDB taxonomy): Bacteria > Acidobacteriota > Vicinamibacteria > Vicinamibacterales > SCN-69-37 > JALYRV01. The sequence continues at coordinate 3,369 of JALYRV010000299.1, forward strand.
CGCTCGCGGGCCACTGGGTGAACCGCGCGAAGTTGAGCAGGAAGGCGGCCTGCAAGTCGGTGGCTGCGGCACTCTGCGCCGACGGCGTCGCGCTCGTTCCGATGAGGAGCGCGGCCAGCGTCAGCGCGGCGCCGCCGCGTCTGACAGCTCCGGTCACCGGCGAGCCCTGGCGCCGGCGGCGAGATCCCACCGGATGGCGAGACGCAGCGTGCGCCCGTTCTG
>JALYRV010000300.1 GCA_030855205.1 Acidobacteriota bacterium
GAGATCAACTGGCTCGGGATGTCCTGGAGGATCTCCGCGTCCCACTCGAACAACGCGCCCGCGGGGCCGCGCGCGACCCAGTGCGACGTGCCGTCGCTGAGCTCCTGCACCTCCTCGATGTGCTGCATGCGATCGGGCAGGCTCTCGAGATTGCGCCATTCGTTGTAGACGTCGGCGATCGGACGGTTGAGAATCACCGACTCACAGACGTGCACGCCGCGCGGGCCGGCGAGCGCATCGCGCGTATCGCCGGAGCGCGTGTCGCGGCCGATCGATTCGGAGACCTGGCAGTGCCCGGTCGCGCCGCGGTAGAGCATGCCGGCGCCAAGGATCGCGCTCAGCGCGCCGGTCCAGTCGCGCCGCTTCAGGCCGTAGGCGAGCAGCGCCGTGCCGACGGCCGCCGAGCCCCAGCGCTCGTTGTCGGAGATGTTGGCGCGGTCGGACGTGAGCCTCGAGGGGTCGAGGATGGGGGCGTAGCGGTCGATCTCGAAAGGCAGAGTCTTCATGCAGTGGGGCACTGCATGAGGCATTCCAGCCTATGGTTCAGGTTCGGCTCGTTCTCAGGCCGGGCGCTCAGACGGGCCGGGCCATGACCCAGTCGGTCTGCGTATCCGATCCGAGCACGAACGGGTGTTCCCCGACGCGAGTGAATCCCTCCCGCGCATAGAACTGCTGCGCGCGCAGGTTGCTCTCCCAGACGCCGAGCCACACGGTGCCGGCCCCCTGGGCACGGGCGCGGGCGAGCCCCTCGTCGAAGAGCTTCTTGCCGATGCCGCGCGACTGCAGTGTGGGGTCGACGTAGAGCCGTTTGAGCTCGAGTATCGCTGTGCCGGACACGCACGCCGGCGCGTCGGAGGGGGCGATGTGCAGATAGCCGGCAAGGCGCTTCGACGAGGCCTCCTCGGCCAGCAGCACGATGCCGCCCCGCTCGGCGATCTCGGCGCGCTGCATCTCGGGCGAAAACACCTCGTTGAGATACGAGGCCATGTCCCCCTCGTCGCATTCGGATCCGAACGCCTCGTCGAAGACGCGCTCGGCAAATTGTGACAGGGCGTCCGCGTCCGCCGCCTGGGCGGGCCTGACTATCGTCTCTTCTTCCATGCGTCTTTATCCTGCTTATCGCTTCGCGGGAAGGAAGCGCTTCGGAAACTTCGCGACAGCGGTGTAATTGGGATCGACGACGTTTGCGACGCGGACGACGCCGAGCTGCGAGGCGATCTGGAACGCTTCCATCTTCTCGAAGCCGTAGTCGTCTATCAGCCACTGAATGAGTTCGACGTATGCGATGCGCAGTGCGTCGATCAGCGGCCGCACGCTGCCGGCGACCATGATGAACTCGTCGTCTTCGATACGCGGCCAGCGGATGCGCTTGCCCTTGATGACGTCGAACTGCAGTGTGACGTCCATCGTGGTCTCGAGTCCCGAGCCGATGATCTCGCCGTCCCCCTGCAGCGCGTGGCCGTCGCCGAAATAGAAGAGCGCGCCGGCGTGGAAGACGGGAAGGTAGACGGTGGCGCCCTCGCGCACGTCGGATGCGTCGAGATTGCCGCCGAAGTCTCCGGGCCACAGCCCGCCGAAGGCTTCCTGGCCCGCCGGCGCGACCGCGATGCGACCGAGCATCGGCTTGAGCGGCACGGTGATGCTCTTCGAGGCGGAGTTGGGCAGATCGAGCGTGCCCGTCATCCGCTCGCGGTCGATCTTCCAGATGAAGCGGCGCGCGGGCAGCGGGTCGTTGAGCATGCGCGTGCGGCTGTCACCGGCGATGCCGCTGATGTTGTTGGGGTTGTAGTTCGAGACGGCGATGTCGCGGTTGGGCCGCAGGCGCAGAATGCGCACGACGAGCGTGTCGCCGGGCTCGGCCCCGTCGATGTGGAACGGGCCAACCTCGCCGGGCCACGCGCCCCCTTCGTAGTAGTCCCCGGGCTTCGAGAACGTCCTGGTCTCGACCGTCGTGCCCGGCGTGATGCGAAGCACGGGCTCGCGCACGGCAAACGTCGGTACGCCGGAAGTTGGCGTGAACTGGACCGTCTGAGCGAACGCAGGCGAGGCGCCCGCCGCGAGGGTGAGCGCCGTCAGGACGGCAAGCTTGGTCATCGGAGGATTGTAAACGGCGCGGGTGCGTCGCGTGGTATTCATTATCAGCCTGCCGGGAGGGTCCCAATGCGCCGCAATGTGTTGCCGCTCGTCGCCGTGTGTCTCGCGCTCGTCCTGTCCGGGCCGCCGGCCGAGGCGCAGTCGCAGGATCTCGACAGTCTTCGCCGCCGTGTCGAGGAAGTCGAGCGGCAGATGTTTCAGCAGAGGCTCAACACGCCGTTGACCTCGCCGGATCCGTCGGTCGCGCTTCTGCAGCAGCGGCTGGATCGGCTCGAGCGCGAGATCAGCTCGCAGCGCATTTCCGATATCGCGGCAGACGTGACGTCGAAGGGCGCGACAGGGCTGTCTCCGCAGGCGCCTGGCACGAGGACCGCGGCGCTGGCCGCGAAAGTCGAGGCGCTCGAGGACGCGCGCGCCGCTGACGCGAAGATCATCGAGAAGCTGACCGCGCGCCTCGAAGCACTCGAGAAGGCGGCCAGGCCTCCCGCGCGCCGCAAACAATGAGAGGAATCGAATGAAAAGGTTTTGCCTCGCCGCAGCAATCGCGTGTTCCACGGCCGCCGTGCTTTCGGCGCAGGGCCAGCAGTCCGCTGATGACGCACGGCTGATGGAGCGCGCGAAAGCCATCCACGACCGCGTGATCACGCTCGACACGCACGACGACATCAACGCGGCGAATTTCACGCCCGAGTGCAACTACACGCAGCGCCTGACCACGCAGGTCAACCTGCCGAAGATGAAGGAAGGCGGCCACGACGTCGCCTTCTTCATCGTCTATGTGGGCCAGGGGGCGCTGACCGCCGAGGGCTACGCCGCGGCCTACAAGACGGCGGTCGAGAAATTCGACGCCGTGCACCGCTTCACGAAGGAGATCGCGCCCTCCGAGATGGAACTCGCGCTGACGCCGGCCGACGTGCGCCGTATCGCCGCGTCGGGCAAGAAAGTCGCCGTCATCGGCATCGAGAACGGGTACCCGATCGGCACCGACATCACGCGGGTAGAGGAGTTCTACAAGCGCGGCGGGCGCTACATGTCGCTCGCGCACAACGGGCACAGCCAGCTGGCCGATTCCAACACGGGTGAAGCGACCGACGAATTTCCGAACAAGGGCCTCTCGGATCTCGGCAAGCAGGTCATTGCCGAGATGAACCGCCTCGGCATGATGGTCGACATCTCGCATCCGTCGAAGCAGGCGAACCTGCAGGCGATGGCCCTCTCGACGGCGCCGGTCATCGCGTCGCACTCGTCGGCCCGCGCGCTTGGCAACCACAGCCGCAATCTGGACGATGAGCAGCTGATGGCGCTCAAGAAGAACGGCGGCGTCGTGCAGACGGTCGCCTTCGCGACGTACATCAACGTCACGCCCCCTGAGCGCGCGAAGTTGACGGCGGCGTTGAATCAGGAATTCGGGCTGGTGCAGCCCGGTCGTGGGGGCGGTGCCGGACGGCAGGGGGG
>JALYRV010000107.1:0-8216 GCA_030855205.1 Acidobacteriota bacterium
GCCGATCTCTCGGGGCAGAAGCTCCGATTATATATCAGCTAAACTGACTCCGTGGCACTACGGAAAGGCGTCGGACTCATTCTCGGTCTCATCTGCGTGGCCGTGCTCATTTCGGTCATCGGAATGGCGGCCATCTTTTTCGCGTCGCGCGGCGGTCCCGACATCCGGGACAACGCGACGCTGTATCTGCCGGTGGACGGCACGCTCTCCGAAATCGAACCGGCCGGCGTTGTCAGCCAGTTCATGGGGTCGGCGCCGACCGTGCGGTCGGTCGTCGACGCGCTGCGCAAGGCGGCCGTCGACAAGCGGATCAGGAGCGTCGTGCTCGTGCCGCGCGGCGGCGGCGCGCTCTGGGGCAAGGTGCAGGAAGTTCGCGAAGCGATCGTCGAGTTCCGCAAGTCGGGCAAGCCGATCATCGCGTATCTGGAATACGGCGCGGAGCAGGAATATTTCCTCGCGTCGGCCTGCGACAAGATCTACCTGATGCCGGCCAGCAGCCTCGACCTGCGCGGACTGGCGACCTACGAACTGTTTCTCCGTGGCACGCTCGACAAGATCGGCGCGTATCCCGATCTGATGCACATCGGCGACTACAAGACGGCCGCGAACACGTTCACCGAGAAGGGCTTCACGCCGGCGCACCGCGAGATGGCCGAGTCGCTCAATCGCGACCTCTACGAACAGCTCGTGCGCGGCATTGCCGACGGGCGCAAGAAGCCGGAGCAGGAGGTGCGCGCGCTGATCGATCACGGCCCCTTCATCGCGAAAGACGCGCTTGCCGCCGGACTCGTCGACGACCTCGCCTATGAAGACGAGCTCGACGACAAGTCGGACATGGGCGGCGCGAAGCGCCGCGTCGACGCGAACGCCTATCGTCAGCTTTCCACGACCACGCTCGGGCTCGACCAGGGGCCGAAGATCGCCGTGCTCTACCTCACGGGAGTCATCGCCAGCGGCGAGAGCTCGTTCGACTCGCCCAACGGCGCCGTGACCGGCTCCGACACCGTGCTCGAGTGGCTGCGAAAGGTGCGCGCCGACAGTGCGGTGCGCGCCATCGTGCTGCGGATCGACAGCCCCGGCGGATCCGCGATCGCCTCCGACGTCATCTGGCGCGAAGTGATGCTGACGAGAGCGATCAAGCCGGTTGTCGCGTCGATGGGTGATGTCGCCGCGTCAGGCGGCTACTACGTTGCGGCGCCGGCGCACGCGATCGTCGCGCAGCCGGGCACGCTGACCGGCTCGATCGGCGTCGTCGTCGGCAAGTTCGCGCTCGGCGGCACCTTCGACAAGCTCGGTGTCAGTGTCGAGGGAGTGGAGCAGGGCAAGTACGCCGGCATGCTGTCGCCGGTGCGGCCGTTCTCGACCGAGGAACGCGCACGCGTGATGGAGCAGATGCAGGCGACCTACGACATTTTCGTTGAGAAGGTCGCCGACGCGCGCGCCAGCACCCCGGAAAAGATCGACGCCATCGCGCAGGGCCGCGTGTGGACCGGACGGCAGGCGCGCGATCTGGGCCTCGTCGACGAGCTGGGCGGACTGTGGAAAGCGATCGCCATCGCCAAGCAGCGCGCGAAGCTCGACCCGTCGCGTCACGTGGAGCTCGACGTCTATCCGCAACGCAAAAGTCTGTACGAGCTCGTCGCGGATCCCTTCGGCGTCGTCTCGGTCGTCGCCGACGCCGGCCCGCTCGGCGCCCTGTTCGCCGACCCGAGAGCCAGGGCCCTCGAGAGCCTCGTCACCCGCCTCAATCTGTTCAGGACAGGCGAGATGCTGACGCTGATGCCCAATGTGTTCGTGAAATAAGAAAGGCCCGGCCGCGTCGCCGCAGCCGGGCCTTCCTTTCAGTCTTTGCTCTCTACCGGTTCGCCATGAGCGCCTGAAGCGTCTCTTCGTTCAGATCGATCTTCATCTTCTGCTTGGCCTTCGTCATGTAGGACGCGAAGAACTGTCCCTTGCGCTCCTGCTCGACTTGCCCCCGCACCTGATCACGTTCGGTCGCGAACGCTTCCGGCTTGATGCCCTGTTTGTCGGCGATGCGGAGGACGGCCGTGCCCCGGTCGGTGGCGATCGGCTCGCTCACGCCGCCGGCAGGCAGTGCGAATGCCGCCTCTTCGACCTGCGGGTTGATGCCGACTTCCGGCAGCGCCTGGCCGCGCGCGACGAGCTCACTGGACTGCGGCGTGAGACCCGCGGCCTTCGCGGCGCCGGCGAAGTCCGACTTGAACGTCGCGGCGAGCGCGGACGCGCGCTCGCGCGCCATGGCACTCGCGCGCTCGTTGATCACGGCGTCGCGCACGCGGTCGCGCACGTCGGCGGCCTGCGGATCGTGCGGCGCCTGCACGTCGATCACGGTGATGAACGCGGCCCCCTGAGGCGTGCGGATCGCGTCGCTCACCTTGCCGCGCTCCATCGAGAAAGCCTGCGCCGACACGTCCGGCGCGAAGCCGAGGCCAGGCACGGGCTCTTCCTTCGCGAAGAGCGGGGAGTCGGCCGCAGTCAGGCCTCGCGCCTGCGCGACGCGATCGATGTCGGAGGGGTCGTCAATCTCCTTGTCGAGCTCCTCGGCCACGCGCTGCACTTCCTGCTGCGCGCGCTCCGACTTGATCTGATCCTGAATCTGCGCCGACACCGCCTCGAACGGCTGCGTCGCCGCCGCCTTCTTGTCGGTGAGCCGGATGATGTGGAACCCGTACGGCGTCTTCACGAGGTCCGTCGTCTGTCCGGGCTGCAGCGCGAACGCCGCGTCTTCGAACTCCTTGACCATCGCGCTCTTGCCGAAGAATCCGACGTCGCCACCCTTCGTCTTCGACGACTCGTCTTCCGAGAACTTCGTGGCCAGTGCCGCGAGATCGCCCCCCGCCTTGACCTGCGCGAGGATGCCTTCGGCCTGCTTGCGCACCGCCGCTTCATCCTTGCCCTCGGTCTTGAGGAGGATGTGGCTCGCGCGCACCTGCTCGGGCTGCTGATACTGGGTGATCGTCTCCGTGTAGCGGGTGCGCGCGTCCTGCTCGGTGACCGTCACGCGATCGCGCAGCGTCGCGGCGTCGACATGGAGATAGCGCACGCGGCGCTTCTCCGGCACCTTGTAGCGCGCCTTGTTGGCTTCGAAGTGCGACGCGATGTCGCTGTCGGACGGCGTGATGCCGGCCTTGTACGCGTCGGCGTTGAACAGCACGAGATCGACTTTCACTTTCTCGTTGCGTCGCTTGTACTCGGCCGCGACTTCCGCGTCTGTGATCGTCACCCAGCCGGTGAGCGCTTCGCGGAGCTTGTCGGCCTGCAGCTGACGGCGCAGCTCGCGCTCGAAGTCTTCGGCCGGAATCGGCGGGCGCTGCGCGGCGAGAATCTGCCGGTACCGCTGGTCGCCGATGAACGCGCCGTTCTCCTGGAAGGCGGGCAGCCGCAGAATCCGCTCGCGCAGCTCCGCGTCGGTGACCTTGATGCCAAGGCGATCCGCTTCGGCGAGCACGGCCTCTTCATCGATCATCTGGCTGAGCACGCGCTGCTCGATGCCGAGCTGCCGCAGCATCTGATCGTTGAGGTTGGCGCCGTACGCCTGGCGGTACGACTGCACCTGCTGCGTGTACGCGCGCTGGAAGGCGGAGACCTTGATATCGCGGCCGTCGACCGTCGCCACGACGGCATTGGGCGCGGCGCCGGCACTCTGCGGCGTGACGAAGTCCGGGATGTACACCAGCACGAATGCGATGACGACGAGGCCGAGACTCCACTTGAGCCAGCCTTTGTGCCGGCGCATCCGATCGAGCATTGTCATGTCTTAGAAACCCTCGGGGAAAACACGATTATACTTCTTGCGTTTTAGACGCAGCAGTTTGTCGTGACGGGAGCCCCACGCACCGGCGGGCTCCGGACCGAGGACAACCGCACCGCCGGACCCGATGCCGACCTCACGGAAGGGCCGCGCCCCAGCGCGCCGGACCGGCGCGCGTACCGCGCGCACCGGGACATCCGTGGCCATTCGCCACGCAGGGATCGCTCCGGACACTCTTACGGCTGTGCTTAGACCCCTGGCGCGGTGGCAGGTCAGGATGGTGACCGCGACCGACCCGGTCGCTGGCGCACAGCCGCCGGACGGGGTGCTGTGGGAGCTGGGATCGGGCCGATTGCCCGACGCGCGACAGGTAACGCGGCTCGCCGAGCGGACCGCCGTCGTCTCGTTTGCGGCAGATCCGCATGCGCCCGATGCGCTGGCGGATCTGTCTTGGTCCCTGGGGTTTTCGGGCCATTTGCGGGCGCCATTCACGGCCCGCAGCGCCGCCGCGGCGCTCGGCGTGCCGCCGTCTCCGGATCTGGCGACACGGCTGGCGGCGATCGAAGGCCGGCTGCGCACGGCGACGGCGACCGCCAGATTCATGCAGGTGGTCGCGGCGGTCAACGCGCGCCGGGACCCGGGAGGCGTGGCCGCAGTCTTGCTCTCACGCGCCGTGGCCTGGTTGCCGCTGCCGGAATGGGCGGTGATTGCGACAGATGCGGCTGGCGAAACGCGCTGGCTGGCGGCCCGGGGGGGCTCGGACGCAAGCCGGGGCCCGGTCGAGTGTGTCGCGGCGCACGTGGCGCGGACGGGCGCGCCGCTGTTGTCGGCCCGCCTGGCCGGCGAGCGCGGGATCGACGCCCGGCTGGAAGCGGCCGCCATTGCCGTGCCGCTCAGCTGCGACGGGCGTGTGGTCGGGGTGCTGGTCGGGGTCGACCGCGGGCGCTCGAAGCGAACGCCGAGCATGGCGGCCCCGGTTCGGGCCAGAGTCGCACGGATGCTGGAGCCGATTGCGTGCGCGCTCGATAGCGCGCTGCGGCTGGAGCGCGCGGAGGCGTTGTCGGTTACCGACGACTTGACGCAGCTCTACAACTCGCGCTTCATGCACGCGGTGCTGCGGCGCGAGACGAAGCGGGCCTCGCGATCGGGGCAGCGGCTGTCGCTGCTCTTCATCGACCTGGACGGCTTCAAGTCGGTCAACGACTCGCACGGCCACCTGTCGGGGAGCCGGGCGCTCGTGGAGGCCGGTGCGGTCATTCGCGCGTGCGCGCGCGAGACCGACGTGGTCGCGCGATTCGGCGGCGACGAGTTCGCCGTCGTGCTGCCCGAGACCGACGAGGGGGGCGCGAAGGCGGTGGCGGCGCGCATCCGCGATCGGATTGCGAGCCATGTGTTCCTGACGTCGGTCGGGCTGGCGGTGCGGCTCACGGCGTCGATCGGCGTGTCGACGCACCACGATCCGGCGGCGTCGGCCGACGAGCTGCTGGCGGAGGCGGACGCGGCAATGTACTGGGTCAAGAACCACGGCAAGAACGGGATCCATGTTGGTGAATCGGTGAATCTTCAGAGTCCAAAGGTGCAGCGTTGAACTTCCGGTCAGCTCTTTCTCTCTTCTCGAGCGATCTCGCGATCGACCTCGGAACCGCCAACACCTGCGTCTATGCGCGGGGCAAGGGCATCGTCGTCAATGAGCCGTCGATCGTCGCGATCAACAAGATCAACGGGCGCATCGAGGCGGTCGGCAAGGACGCGAAGGACATGCTGGGCCGCACGCCCGGCAACATCGTCGCGATCAAGCCGATGAAGGACGGCGTCATCGCTGACTTCGAAGTCACCGAGAAGATGCTCACGTACTTCATCAAGAAGGCCCACAACCGCAACGTCTGGGTCCGCCCGCGCATCGTCATCGGCGTGCCGTCGGAAATCACGCAGGTGGAGAAGCGCGCGGTCAAAGACAGCGCCTACCGCGCGAAGGCCAGCGAAGTCTTCCTCGTCGAGGAGGCCATGGCCGCCGCGATCGGCGCCGGCATGCCCATCACGGAGCCGTCGGGCAACATGATTGTCGACATCGGCGGCGGCACCACCGACATCGCCGTCATCTCGCTGGCGGGCATCGTCTACAGCAAGGCGGTGCGCGTCGCGGGCAACGAGATGGATGAGGCGATCATCCAGTACATCAAGCGCACGTACAACCTGCTCATCGGCGAGCGCACGGCCGAAGCGATCAAGATCGAAGTCGGCTCCGCCTTCCCGCTCGAGCAGCGCATGACGATGGAGATCAAGGGCCGGCACCTGATCGAAGGCGTGCCCAAGACCATCACCATCACCGACGAGGAAATCCGGGAGGCCCTGGCCGAGACGATCAACGTCATCGTCGACGCCGTACGCGTGGCGCTCGAGCGCACGCCGCCGGAATTGTCGGCCGACATCGTCGACCGCGGCATCGTGCTGACGGGCGGCGGATCGATGCTGAAGAACCTCGACAAGCGCCTGCGCGAGGAGACCGGGCTGCCGCTCGCGATGGCCGAAGACCCGCTCTCGTCGGTGGTGCTCGGCGCTGGCAAGATGCTGTCGGACTTCAACCTGCTGCGGAAGATCGCGATCGACTAGCAGTGCTCGAGATCCGCCGCCGTACTGGCTATTTGTTTCTTGCGGTGATGATGGGTCACGTGATCCTCATCTCGGCGCAGGTGCAGAATCGCAGCGGCGTGGGGCTGCTGTCGGCGGCGACGTTCGGCGTGGTCTCACGGATTCAACTCGCCACCGCGCGCACGTTCGACGGCGGCCGCGGTTTCTGGGGCAACTACATCTGGCTGCGCGGCGCGCGCACGGAAAACGAAGTCCTGCGCCGGCAGCTCGTCGAGGCCGAAAGCAAGCTCGAGGAGCAACGCGCGCGCGCGACGCAGACGACACAGCTCGAGGAAATGCTGGCGCTGCGCACGTCGGTCCCCCTCGACATGATCACCGCGCGCGTCATCGCGGGGGATCCCACCCCGGGTTTTCCAGCCGTCACCATCGATCGCGGATCGGCCGACGGCCTCGCGGCCAACATGGCCGTGATCGCACCGCGCGGCGTGGTGGGGCGCATCTACGGCCGTCTCGAGGAACATGCCGCACAGGTGCAGCTGTTGATCGGACGCAACACGGGAGCCGGCGTGTACTTCGAGCGCAGCGGCGCCGGCGGCGTGATCACCGGCGGCAACGGCGATCCGCCGCTCGAGGTGGGGCTCGTGCCGAACCTCGTCGACGTACAAGCCGGCGAGCTGGTGCTCACGTCGGGGATCGACGGCATCTATCCGCGCGGCTTCGCGATCGGCCGCGTCGAAGTCGCGGAGCGTGGCAGCGGCACGTACCGGCGCATCGCCGTGCGGCCGATGGTCGACTTCTCGAGCCTCGGCTACGTCATCGTCGTGAAGACGCCGCCATCACCGAAGTGGGTGACCGAGGGGAGCGGCGGCTCGTGAGAGCGCTCGCGATTCTCCTGATCGTCGCGGCCGGCCTCGTGCTGCAGACCTCGTTCACGAGATTCACCGTCGGCGGGGGATGGGCGCTCGATCTCGTGCTGGTGGCCGTGTGCATCTGCGCGCTGAGCTGGGGGCCGGCGTCCGGCCTCCTCGCGGGCACGCTTGGGGGCTTGGCGCAGGACGCGCTCTCGGGCGGCGTGCTCGGAGTCGGCGGCTTTTCGAAGACGCTCGTGGGCTTTCTGGCCGGCTTCATCGGCACCCAGTTCATCGTGGCGCAGTTCTTCCCGAGGCTCGTGGTGTTCGTCGGCGGCACGCTACTGCACCAGCTCTGCTTCTGGGGTGTCTATGCGCTGATCGACCAGCGCTCACCCGTGGTGCCGTGGTCGAGCGTCTTACTGCAAGCGGCGGTGAACGCCGGCCTGGGGCTGCTGATCTTCCAGCTCGTCGAGCTGGCCCCGGGTTTTGCGTCCAGACGCCGCGAGCGGCGTTCGCGCCTGAGCAGCGGCGGACGCTGGTAAACTGATTCAGGGGCAGCATGATACCGCCCGTCGCAAACGAAGATCGCCGCAATTTCTCGGTCCGCCTCATCGTGATGAAGGTGGCCATCATCCTCATATTCTCTGCGCAGGCCGTGGCGTTCTGGATGTTCCAGGTCGCGCGCCACGACGAGTTCGCGCAGAAGGCCGACGCCAATCACCTTCGCACGATCGCCCTGCGCGCGCCTCGCGGCATGTTGCTCGATCGCGACGGCCAGGTGATGGTCGAGAACCACTACTCCTCGTACATTTCCGTCATGCGCGAGCAGACGCACGACATCGACGCGACCCTGCGCCAGCTGGCGGAGGTCACGGGGGCCGATCTGGCCGCGATGCAGGAGCTCGTGCGCCGGCGAAAGGACGATCCTGTCTTCCGCCCGATCTCCGTCATCGAGAATGCGTCGCAGGCGCAGGTGGCGCGCGTGCTCGCGCGCATGGTGGAGC
>JALYRV010000107.1:8226-11408 GCA_030855205.1 Acidobacteriota bacterium
GAGCTGCCCGGCGTCACGGTCGAGCAGCGCCCGACACGCAGGTATCCCACCAACGCGCTCGCCGCGCACCTGTTCGGCTACGTCGGCGAAGTGTCCGAGCGCGAGCTTGCGCGGCCCGAGTTCGCCTCACTCGCCCCTGGCGACATCATCGGCAAGTCGGGGGTCGAGTCGGCGCTCAACTCGATGCTCATGGGCATCGACGGCGCGCGCTACGTGCGCGTCGACAGCAAGGGGCGCGAGGTCGACGAGGACACGCCGCAGTCGCCGGTCGACGGCAACCCGGTGAAGTTGACGATCGATCTCGACATGCAGAAAGCGCTCGAAGAGGGCTTCCGGCATTACAACTACTGGGGCGCCGCGGCGTTCATCGATCCGGCGACGGGCGACGTGCTCGCGATGACGAGCCTGCCTGCCTACGATCCGAACGACTTTGCGGTCGGCATCAAGCAGACGACGTGGGATGCGCTCAACAAGGACAAGCTCAAGCCGCTCAACAACCGCCTGATTCAGGGCACGTACCCGCCGGGATCGACGTTCAAGATCCTGATGGCGGTCATCGGTCTCGAGGAGAAGCTGGTCACGCCGCAGACGCGCGTGCACTGCTCGGGCGGTGGCTTTTTCTACGGGCGCTACTTCCAGTGCCACAAGAAGGGCGGACATGGGTCGGTGGCTCTCCGTCAGGCGATCCAGCAGTCGTGCAACGTGTACTTCTACACGATCGGAGCGAAGCTCGGGAACAAGATCGACATCGTTCACAAGTGGGCCGAGCGGCTCGGGCTCGTCGGGAAGACCGGCGTTCCGCTTCCCAATGAAACGCCTTCGTTCGTCGCGTCGCTCGAGTGGTCGCAGCGCGTGCGCAAGCAGATCTGGTACCCCGGCGAGACCGTCTCCGTCTCGATCGGCCAGGGAGCCGTCGCCGTGACGCCGATGGCGCTCGCGATGTTCGCCACCACCATTGCCAACGGCGGCACGCTCTTCAAGCCGAACATCGTGAAGGAAGTATTCGACGGCAAGGAGTGGAAGCCGGTCCCGCGTCCCGAGCCGCGCTCGCGCACGCCGATGGACCCCGACAACGTGAAGGCCATTCACGAAGGTATGTGGATGGTCGTCAACGCCGGCGGCGGCACGGGCGGCCGCGCCCGCATGGACGGGTACGACGTCGCGGGTAAGACCGGCACCGCGCAGGCGAACATCTCGCTCGAGAACAAGAAGCGCTTGTCGAGTGAGGCCGCGCGCGCCTTCCGCGATCACGGCTGGTGGATCTTCTACGCTCCGCAGGCCAAGCCTGAAGTCGCCGGGGTGATCTTCACCGAGAACTCCGAGCACGGCTATCTCGGGGCCCCGATCATGAAGCACGTGCTCGAGACGTACTTCGCCAAGAAGGAAAAGCGTCCGCTGCCCACGCTCACGCCGGTGACGCCCACTGTGCCCGTGGCTGCGGCCGGCGCGCCGGCGCGTCCAGGTGTTGCCGCTCCCGCCGGCCGGCCCGGCACTCCTCCCGCCGCCCCACCGGCACGCTCCGGCGCCGGAACCCGCTGACTATGTTCGAGCGGCGCCTCTCGTTTCATCTCGACTGGGCCCTGCTGGGCGCGCTGCTTGCGCTCTGCGGCATGGGCCTCGTGATGATTTACTCGACCACGTACAACCTCGCGGCCGATCAGGCCGGCGGGGAGTTCTGGAAGCAGATGCAGGCGCTCGTACTCGGCCTCGTGCTGATGGCTGCGTGCATGCTGATCGACTATCGATCGCTGACGCAGCGTTCGCTCTTCATCTATGCCGGCGTGATCGTGTTGCTCTTGTGCGTCTTCGCGTTCGGCGTCGTGCGCGGCGGCGCGCGCCGCTGGATCCCGCTCGGGTTCTTCAATCTCCAGCCGTCGGAGTTCGGCCGCATTGCCGTCGCGCTCGTGCTCGCCATGTACTTCGGCGAGAACCGGCGCGGCGCGCGCATGTCATCCGATCTGCTCGTCGGTGCGGTCTTCACGCTCATCCCGTTTCTCCTCATCGCGCGCCAGCCCGACCTCGGCACGGCGGCCACGCTGCTGCCGGTCTATCTGGGCATCGCCTATCTCGCCGGACTCCGCATGCGGCTGCTCGTCGTCGCCGCCGTCATCGCGGTCATCCTCTCGCCTGTGGCCTGGACGTACGCCCTCAAGCCATACCAGAAAGAGCGCATTCAGACGTTCCTCGATCCCTCCCGCGACGCGCGCGGCGCCGGGTATCAGCAGATTCAGGCCCGGGTCACGGTTGGCTCGGGCGGCCTGACAGGCAAGGGGTTCCGCCTGGGGACCCAGGGGGGATACGGTTTCCTGCCGGTCGCCCACAACGACTTCGTGTTTTCGGTGCTGGCGGAGGAGCACGGCTTCATCGGCGTGCTGACGGCCCTCGGCCTCTACCTCTTCGTGATCCTGCGCAGTCTCGACGCAGCCCGTCTGGCCAAAGACAAGGTAGGCACCTACCTGGTGGTCGGAATCGTGTCGGGGTTTTCCTTCCAGGTGATGTACAACATCACCATGTCGGCGGGGCTGGCGCCCGTCAAGGGCCTCACGCTACCGCTCATGAGCTACGGAGGGTCGTCGCTGATCGCGACGCTCGCCGCATTCGGCCTCATCCTGAACGTCCGGATGAGGAGGTTTACTAACTAGGTTTCGGAGCACACATGACGCTCAGCCTCATCCTCGCGCTGCTGGCCGCGCTCGCCGCCCTTCCGGGTGTCGTGCGCCCGGCGCGAGCCGTGGCTCGGCCGCTCCGCCGGAGCTTCCCGCATGAACAAGGAGATGATCGTCTCCTCGAATCCCCACGAAACGCGCGTGGCGATTCTCGAGGACGACCTGGTGGCCGAGATCTTCGTCGAGCGCGAACATCAGCGCGGCGTGGTCGGCAATATCTACAAGGGCCGGGTCTCGAAAGTCCTGCCCGGCATGCAGTCGGCGTTCGTTGACATCGGTCTCGAGCGCGACGCCTTTCTCTACGTCACCGACGTCATCAGCCCGGACGAAGCCGTCGAGCGCTTCGAGACCGACGATGACGTAGACGGACCGGCGGGTGGCGACGACGCGGCGCAGGCCGCGCATGCGGCACACGCCGCCGACGAGGCGCACGACGCGCACGACGCCAACGAATCGCACGAGCCCGGCGACCCGGCGCCCGACGCCCTCGCGGGCGCTACCGCGCAGGGCAACGGC
>JALYRV010000301.1 GCA_030855205.1 Acidobacteriota bacterium
AGGCGATGCTGCTTCGCCTGCCCTCGGGGCGCAGCCTGCTCATCGACGCTGCCGGCGCACCCGGCCGCTTCGACATCGGGGACCGCATCCTGGTGCCCGCACTGCTCGCGCGAGGCGCGCTGGCGCTCGACACCGTCGTGCTGACACATCCCGACGCCGATCACATCGGGGGCGCCGCGCGTGTGATCGACGACCTGCATCCCCGGCGCGTGATCGAGGGCGTCGCACCCGCCGCGCATGCCGAGCGGCACGCGCTGGTGTCGCGTGCGCTTGCGCGCGGCATTGCCGTCGAATCGGTGCGGCGGGGCAGCGATCTGCTGATCGACGGCGTCCTGCTGCGCGTGCTGCATCCGTCGCCGCCGGACTGGGAGCGGCAGAAGACGCGCAACGACGACTCCGTCGTGATCGAGGTCGTATTCGGGTCGGTGTCGCTGGTGCTGACGGGGGACGCCGGTGAGCCAGTCGAGGCCGGGATCGCCGCGCAGCTCGCGCCCGCGCGGCTCAGAATTCTCAAGGTAGGCCATCACGGGAGCCGCACGTCGACCTCCGAGCGGTTCCTCGAGGCCGTGGGCGCGTCCGCCGCGGTGATCAGCGCCGGACGCGGCAACTTCTATGGGCATCCCGCGCCAGAGGTGCTGCGGCGTCTCGGCCGCGCGCGCGTGGAGGTGTTTCGCACTGATCGCGATGGGCAGATCGACATCGTGACCGACGGAAAGGTGACGGAGATTCGCACGTGGTCGGGCCGCCGCTGGGCGGTGGCCGCGCGGTGACGCTACCTGCGGCTGCGCTCGAGCAGATGGTCGATGCGCCGCAGGATGGAATCGATCGACTCTTCCTTCGAGGCCATCGGCCAGCCGCCGATACGTCCGCCGTGCGAGCGCACGTCGTCGGGCTTTACGAGCGCGGAGAGAAACAACAGCGGAACATCCTGAAGCTCCTCATCGAGGGCCAGCGCCGCCGCGACGTCGGCGCCGCTCATGCCGGGCATGTAGATGTCGCAGACGATGATGTCGGGCTCGAGGTCGCGCGCGAGCTCCAGACCGGCTTCGCCGCCGTCAGCGACCGTGACCGTGAATCGTCCTGTCTGCTCGAGGCGGGACTTCAGCAACGCAAGCGCGTCGCGATCGTCGTCGATGACGAGCACGCGAATCGTGCGGCGTGTGGTCATGGCGTCTGGCTGGTGCCGGTCGGCCGCCGGCTTGCGCCGCCACAGGTCCTTGTCAGGCAGCATCATGCTCCTTGGGGGGAGCTGTGAGGTGGGGAGAGGCGAAGTGTACCATACGCAACGGGCGGCATGGCCCGATCGTGCCAACCATCCGAAGCTGGAGCATAGAGCGATGCCCCTCTCATTTCGCGATCACTTCTCGTCATCGTCCGGAGCCTATGCGCAGTTCAGGCCGCGGTATCCGAAGAGGCTGTTCGAGTGGCTTGCGTCGGAGTCTCCGGCGCGCGACTGCGTCTGGGACTGCGCGACCGGCACGGGCCAGGCCGCGATCGATCTCGCCGGATATTTCGCGATCGTCGCGGCGAGCGATGCGAGCGCCGCGCAACTCGCCTCGGCCGCGCCGCACCCGCGCGTAGCCTATTTCCGCTGCACCGCGGAAGCCTCGGCCCTCGCCTCGGGCGTGGCCGACGCGGTGGTCGCCGCGCAGGCGGTCCACTGGTTCGACATGCCGGCGTTCTTCCGCGAGGCGGGCCGTGTGGCGAAGCGCGGCGGCCTCGTAGCGGTGTGGACGTACGGCAATCTGCGCATGCCCGCGGAGGTCGAGTCGCTGTTCGTGCCTTTCTACGAGGATGTCGTCGGGCCGTACTGGCCGCCCGAGCGAGCCATCATCGATCGCGGCTACACGGATGTGCCGATGCCATTCGCGCCCGTCGTGTCTCCGGAGTTGACGATCGAGGCGCCGATGACGCTGGCGGCGCTGGCCGGATACATCAGCACGTGGTCGGCGACCGCGCGCTATCGTGAAGCGCGAGGGCACGATCCGGTGCCCGAGCTCATGGAGCGGATCGCCGCGGTGTGGGGAGATCCCGTCTCCGCGAAGCCTGGCGTCTGGCCGATGTCGGTGCGCGCCGGACGCGTGTGACCGCAGCGCACGCTCAGCGCCGCGCGCTGCGCAACCGGACCTCTGTCACGGCGCTGGAGAGGTAGACGTGGCCGTTCCAGGCTCGCGTGCGAGAGGCCCGCAATTGCGGTGTGCGGCGCATCTAGGCGGTAGGCGTCGTCTTTGTCTTGAGTCCTCGGCCTCGAGTCTTGACGATGGCCCAGACCTCTTCCATCTCCTCCAGTGTCGCTTGCGACAGCGGCCGCTCTGCGGCGTCGAACTGTGCCTCGAGGAGCTGGAAGCGGTGCGTGAACTTCTCGTTGGCCGCGCGGAGCGCCGACTCCGGTTCGATGCCCAGTTTGCGCGAGAGGTTGGCGATGGAGAACAGCAGATCGCCCATCTCTTCTTCCGCGTGACGCCGGTCGCCGCTGTCGATCGCCTCGCGCAGCTCGCGGACTTCCTCTTCGACCTTCAGCACGACGTCGGCAGGCGTGGGCCACTCGAAGCCGACGGTGGCGACGCGCGTGCCGATCTCGTGCGCCCGCAGCAGCGCGGGCAGCGTCTTCGGCACGCCGCGCAGCAGTGAGCGCGTCTCGCCGGCCTGCTGCTGCTCGCGGGCTTTGATCTGTTCCCACTGTTCGGGCACGTTGCCGGCTGCCTTGTCGCCGAAGACATGCGGATGGCGGCGCACGAGCTTGGCGTTGATGGCGTCGAGCGCGTCGGCGATCGTGAAGTGCCGGTCGTCGTCGGCGATCTGGGCGAGGAACACCGCTTCGAAAACGAAGTCGCCGAGCTCGCCGCAGAGCGCGTCGACGTCGCCGCGGTCGATGGCGTCGAGCACCTCATAGGTTTCTTCGAGCACGAACGGCCGCAGCGACTCATAGGTCTGCTCGCGGTCCCAGGGGCATCCTCCAGGCGCGCGCAGCGCCTGCATGATCTCGACGAGGGTCTGGAACCGCCGGCCCGCGGCCTTCGCCGTCAGGGCTTTCGACTTTTTCGCTGGCATCGCTGTTAATATCCTCCAGATGCCTCTCGAAGTTTCGTTCAGCGCCCTCGTCATTTCTCTCGCGTCGTCGACCGCCGTGCATTTCGGGGACCTGGGTGATGCGGTGACGGGCCAGAAGCAGCCTGTGAACCTGCAGGCCGCGGTGCACACGATCGAGCTGCTCGGGATCCTCGAGAAGAAGACGAAAGGGAACCTCGAGGCCGAGGAGCAGGCGCTGCTGGCGCAAGTGCTCCACGAGCTCCGCCTGCGCTACCTCGAGGTCGCCAAAGGCGCGAAGTGAGGGTCACGTTCCTCGGCACCGGCACGTCGCACGGGGTGCCGATGATCGGCTGCGGCTGCGACGTCTGCCGCTCCGCCGATCCGCGCGACACGCGGTCGCGGCCGTCGATTCTGATCGACCTCGACGGCTTCAACCTGCTCGTCGACACGTCTCCCGACCTGCGCGCGCAGGCGCTGCGG
>JALYRV010000302.1 GCA_030855205.1 Acidobacteriota bacterium
GCCCGGGCCCGAGGCCTTCGCGGCGGCAGGCGGCACGGGCGGCCATACCGGGGGAGGAGGCAGCTGCGCTTCGTTCTGACGGAACAGGCGCTTGATCAGGCTCGGCGTGCTGTTGCGGGGGCTCCAGCCGAGGCGCAGCACCGACACCTGGATCGGGCGGCGGCCGAATGAGAGAGCCTCGTTGCAGCTCCAGACATACAGGTCCACGTGCCGGCCATGGACCTTGGGGCCGGTGTCCATAATCGTCCAGATGCCCGTGTACTGCTCGAGTGTGTTGTCGATCTGAATGACCGAACCCACGGGCAAGAGGTCCGGGTCCGCGGCGGCGATGCCCGTGCGCACCGCCACGCCCGAGGCGGTCGTGTGCCCCTTGCAGTAGGCCGTCGCCGTGAAGCGCAGCGGGTCCCTCGACTCGGCCGGCGCGACCACCTTCACCAGATCCGGATCCCCGCGAAACAGGCGCGCCGAGTACTGCGAGTCGAAGGCCGTCGTCTCGTAGAAAAACACGAGTCCCAGGGCGACGGCCGATGTCGCAATGAGCTTCCGGCGGATGGAACGTGACAGCAACATGAGGGGTTCGCGCGGAACCTCTGCAAGGGTACGTCCCGGTCGGCCGGAGGTCAACCTTGACAGCGAAAGTCTGGCGAACCTATGGTTCGGCGCGCCGGCGGCGGATGAAGACCAGCGCAGGCCAGTAGGCAATCGCGCCCAGGAGCAGGCAGCCGAGTGAGGTGCCGACGAGATAGGCCCAGAGGAAGGGGCGAAAGAGCGTGGTGAGAGCCGCCAGCTGTCCTCCCCAGCCCGGGAGGGCCATCGCCGCATCGACCCGCGCACCTATATCGGGGGGCAGATCGGCACCGACCAGCAGCGCGCCCGCCGCGGTGGCAAGCGCGTAGTAGGGCGCCACGAACCAGGGCAGGTTCGAATACACACCGGCGAGAATCGCGAGACGGTTGAACCCGAAGACAAACGCGACGAGGAGCGCCAGCAAAGTGTGCAGGCCGAGCGGCGGGGAGAAACCCAGGGCCACCCCGATTGCGAAGGCGGCAGCCGTGCGCTCGGGGGAGTCGCCTGTGTGGACCAGCGTGTGACCGAGGCGCTGGAGCAGTGCCCTCATGCCCGCCGGAAGTGATCGAAGCCCGTGCCCGGCGGTCCGGAGCCGTCGATCGACACCCCTGCTCCCGAGCGGACCACGCCAATCCTCGTGATTGGCGCGCGGAGCAGCGCGGCAACGCCGCGAAGGCGGCCGCGGTGTCGGGGCGAGACGGTGAACAACAACTCGTAGTCGTCTCCGCCGTCGATCGCGAGCCGCATCGGATCGAGGCCCAACTCCGCGGCGATCGCGCGCGCCGACGGGTCGACGGGCAGCGCTGCCGCGTCGACGGCGATGGCGCACTCGCTGGCCTCCGACAGGCGCAGCAGCCCGTCCGAGAGCCCGTCGCTGAGGTCGATGGCCGCGCGTGAGGCGCGGCTCCTCGAGAGCGCCAAACCCGCTCTCAGAGGCGGCGACGGCCGGCACGCCCGCCGCACCGCGGGCCACGCGGCATGGTGCTCTTCCGGCACGCCGTGCCGTTCGAGCCACGCGAGGCCGGCGGCCCCCGCGCCGATCGTGCCGGTCACATAGACCTCGTCGTTCACGCGCGCCGCCGCGCGGCGGAGCGCCTTGCGCGCGTGGACGGCGCCCATCGCGGTGATGTCGATGACGAGCGGGCCGGGAGAGCGGGTGAGGTTGCCTCCGGCGATGACGACGTCCGACGCACGAGCGGCGCCGGCGATTCCCTCGATCAACTCGTCGAAATCATCTAAGAGCAGGCCGGCGGGCAGCGCGAGCGAGATCGTCGCGAAGCGCGCCTCGGCCCCCATCGCGCCCAGGTCGCTGAGATTGACCGCCATTGCTTTCGCGCCGATGTCGCGCGGCGAGGACCACGCGCGGCGGAAGTGGATGTCTTCGACGAGCGCGTCGGTCGTAATCACCTCCGCCCGGTTGCGCGCCGGGCGGATGATCGCCGCGTCGTCACCGATGCCGGCGATCAGGTCTGGATGCGTGTGCGGAACGCGGGCGTGGATGCGCGCAATGAGCGCGCGCTCGTCGAGGTCCGCGATGGTCTGGGTGGAGGCCAAGGAAAAAGTGCCGCTTTGCCGTGTGGGGAGGTCGTATGAACCTGCGTGAGCAGGTGGAACCGCTAGGTCAAGCCGCGCTTCAGGCTTCCTCTCCGCGGAGGCATGCACACCGCGCGGCGTCGCGATTCACTTGGGGTAAAACATTGGCTCAAACGACCATCCGAGCCATCA
Source organism: Acidobacteriota bacterium (assembly GCA_030855205.1). GTDB lineage: Bacteria > Acidobacteriota > Vicinamibacteria > Vicinamibacterales > SCN-69-37 > JALYRV01. The sequence goes on from JALYRV010000302.1 coordinate 2,293, forward strand.
CGCGCAAAGCAGCATGAAAATCATACCACCCGCGAGCGGCGTGCTTCAGCGGTTTCGTCGACGCTCGCGAGGGCCGCGTCAACGATGCGCTCGAGCTCGGCGGCGCGGTTGATGAGGACGCCGTGCCCGCCGGCGGCGTCCTCGCGCGCGCGGAACAGCTCGTCGGCGATGTTGAGGGCGGCGATGATGGCGATGCGCATCGAGTCGGCCACGCTGGAATCGCGCGAGGCCAGGCGCATCTTGCTGTCGACGAAATCAGCCAGCTCGGACACGTACGTGGCGTCGAGATCGCTGCGGACCGGGTAGCGCTGGCCCTGGATGTCGACGGTGACGACGCGGCTCGCAGCCATCAGAGCGCCAGGCGGTCGATCTGCTCGAGCATCTCGCTGACGCGGGTACGCACGGCGTCGCGCTCTTCGCGCAGCGTCGTCAGCTCGGCGCCTGCGGAGTCGGCGTCGGTGAGTTTCGCCTTGGCGGCCTCGAGCTCGCGCATCAGGCGCACGTTGTCGTCGGAGACGCGCGTGTTTTCCGCACGCAGGCGATCGACGAGGCCCACGAGCTGTTTGACTTTTTCTTCGAGGCGGTCGATCGGCAGCAGATCGACGGTGGCAGCGGGTCTCGCCATTGATTCTCCCTGTGTACTTCGCCGCGATAGTGCCACGAAGATCCCGCGCTGGCAAGAGGCGCGGACGCGGTGCGCCCTGCCTTCGTGGGCTCAGGCCGTTCGCTCTTCGGCGGACAGGTCGCGGCGCAGTGCGGCACGCACGGCGTCGCCGACTGCGCCGATCTCGTCCGACCGCAGTGTCTTGCCTCGCATACCGACCCTGACACGGAGCGTGATCGACTTCCGTCCCTCGGGTACGCCCTTGCCGCGATAGTCGTCGACGAAGACGACCTCGCGCACGACGTCACCCGCGGCCGCCGCGACACTGGCGATGGCCTGCCAGGGCGTGGACTGATCGAACAGCATCGAGACGTCGAAGTCGGCCTGCGGATAATTGGCGATGGCATCGAACCGGTTGTCGCGAGATGGCAGCGGCGCGATCGCGTCGAGATTGATTTCGAAGACAACGACCTCGCCGCGCTTGATGCCTGCGAGCCGGCGCGCGCGCTTGGTGAGCACGCCGAGCGTGCCGGCGTCGCCGTCCGGGCCGTGGAGCGCGAGGCGGCCGGCCGCGTCGGCCCAGCCGGCGCCGTTAACGGCCGCCTCCATACGGA
>JALYRV010000007.1 GCA_030855205.1 Acidobacteriota bacterium
GGCGCGTGTCGCGATGACGCGCTTCGTCAAGCGTGGCGGCAAAGTCTGGGTGCGCGTGTTCCCCGACAAGCCGATCACCAAGAAGCCGCAGGAAACGCGCATGGGCAAGGGCAAGGGCGCGCCCGAAGAGTGGGTGTGCGTCGTGCGGCCCGGCAAGATCCTGTTCGAGATGGAAGGGGTCGCCGAGCTCGAGGCGCGCGCCGCAATGAAGCTGGCCGCGGCGAAGCTGCCGATCCTGACGAAGTTCGCGACCCGGTTTGCCCAGGAGAAGGCGTCATGAAGGCGGCGGAACTGCGCGAGTTGAGTGTGGCCGAGCTCGAGGCGAAGGCCGGCGAGATCGACGAGCAGCTGTTCCGGCTGCGGATGCAGAAGTCGATGGGCCAGCTCGAGTCGGCGGCCAAGCTGCGGCCGATGCGCAAGGATCTGGCGCGCATCCGGACGCTGCTGAAAGAGAAGGGCGAGTAAGGGATGGCAGCCAAGAAGGAAGTTTTCGGTCTCGTCGTCAGCGACAAGATGGACAAGTCCGTCGTCGTGGCCGTCGAGCGCCAGACGCGGCATGAGCTCTACGGCAAGGCGCTGCGCCGGACGTCGAAGTTCATGGCGCACGACGAAGCCAATGAAGCCAAGGTCGGCGATCGCGTCGCGATCGTCGAGGCCAGGCCGCTCAGCGCGCGCAAGCGGTGGACCGTGACGCGCGTGGTCACCAAGGCCACGGGGATCTAGGTGAAGCCATGATTCAGATGGGATCGATTCTCGACGTGGCGGATAACTCGGGCGCGCGCAAGATCGCGGTCATCAATCCGATTGGCGGTTCGACGGGGCGCTACGCGCGGCTCGGCGATCTCGTCACTGCGTCGGTGAAGGAAGCGACGCCGGACGGCACGGTCAAGAAGGGCCAGGTCGTCAAGGCGGTCATCGTGCGGACGCACAAGGAGTCGCGCCGCAAGGACGGCAGCTATATCCGGTTCGACCGGAACGCGGCCGTGCTCGTCAACGATCAGAACGAGCCGATCGGCACGCGCGTGTTCGGGCCGGTGGCGCGCGAGCTGCGCGAGCGCCGGTTCATGAAGATTGTCTCGCTTGCGCCGGAAGTGCTTTAGGAGTCAGTGATGTCACGGTTGCAGACGCCGATTCGGCGCAACGACAACGTGCAGGTGATCGCCGGCAAGGACCGCGGCAAGAAGGGCCGCGTCCTTCGCATCATCGCCGGCAAGAACCGCCTCGTTGTCGAGGGAGTGAATTTCGTCAAGCGGCACACGCGCCCGAATCCGGGCCGCGGCGTCAAGGGAGGCATTCTCGAGAAGGAAGCGCCTCTCCATGCGTCGAACGTGCAGCTGGTCTGTCCCGAGTGCAGCGCTCCGACGCGCATCGGGCACAAGGTGCTCGAGGACGGCCGCAAGGTGCGTGTCTGCCGCAAGTGCGAGGGAGTGGTCGACAAATGAGCCGCTTGAAAGAACGGTACCGGAACGACGTCGTGACGACGCTCAAGAAGGAGTTCGGTTATACGAACCTTCTGGCCGTCCCGCGCATAGAGAAGGTCGTCGTCAACATGGGCCTCGGCGAGGCCACGGGCAACGCGAAGATCGTCGACGCCGGCGCCGACGAGCTGACGCGCATCACCGGGCAGAAGGCGGTCGTCACGCGCGCGAAGAAGTCGATCGCGCAGTTCAAGGTCCGCCAGGGGATGCCGATCGGCACCATGGTCACGCTGCGCGGCGCGCGCATGTGGGAGTTCCTGGACCGCCTCATCTCGATCGCGCTGCCGCGCGTGCGCGACTTCCGCGGCGTGTCGGGCAAGGGCTTCGACGGGCGCGGCAACTACACGCTGGGCCTCAAGGACCAGATCATCTTCCCCGAAATCGACTACATGAAGGTCGACAAGAACCGGGGCATGAACGTCTCCGTCGTCACGACTGCGAAGACGGACGAGGAAGCGCGGCGGCTGCTCCAGTTGATGGGCATGCCGTTCAGAGCGCAGTAAGGACTCGAGATATGGCAACCACCGCGAAGATGGTGAAAGACGCGACGGTGACGAAGTACGCCGTCCGCCGCCGCAATCGCTGCAAGCTGTGCGGCCGGCCGCGCGCCTATATGCGCAAGTTCGCTCTGTGCCGCCTCTGCTTCCGCAAGCTGGCGCTCGAGGGCGAAGTCGCAGGCGTGATTAAGAGCAGCTGGTAAGGGAAGAGAAGATGACAGACCCGATCGCAGACATGCTGACCCGCATCCGGAACGCCACGCAGGCGAAGCACACGCGCGTGGACATTCCGGCCTCGACGTTGAAAGTGGAGATCGCCAAGATCCTCGAGCTCGAAGGCTATATCGGGGGCTTCAAGGTGGTGGGCGGCCCCGGCGACGAGCAGACGCCGTTTGCCGTGATCCGCATCTCGCTCAAGTACGGGCCGCGCGGCGAACGCGTGATCTCGGGCATCGAGCGCGTGAGCCGTCCCGGACGCCGCGTCTACTTCGGCCGTCACGACGTGCCGCCGGTCCTCGCGGGCCTCGGCACGAGCATCCTGACGACGTCGCGAGGCGTGATGACCGGCAAGGACGCGGTCCGGCAGGGCGTCGGCGGCGAAGTGCTCTGTAACGTGTGGTAAGGAACTGACCGGTTAGGAACTCACAATGTCTCGTATTGGCAAGAAACCGATTCCGGTGCCCAAGGGCGTGACCGTGGCCGTCAAGGACGGCGCGATCGAAGTCAAGGGCCCGAAGGGCGCCGTCAGGCAGGCCATTCCGCCCGGCGTGAAGTTCGAGCAGGACGGAGACCAGCTCACCGCGTCGCTCATGCGGCAGGACAAGGAGCTCGGCAAGTTCCACGGGCTGGCGCGCAGCCTCGTGGCCAACGCCGTGCTCGGCGTGACCGAGGGCTTCAAGAAGGAGCTCGACATCGTGGGCGTCGGCTACCGCGCGGAAGTCAAGGGCCGCCAGGTGCACTTCGCGCTCGGCTACTCGCACCCCGTGGTGTTCGACATGCCGGTGGGCGTCGACGTGATCGTCGAGAAGCTCACGCATGTGACGGTCACGGGCGTCGACCGCCAGAAGGTGGGCCAGGCCGCCGCGAACATCCGCTCGCTCCGCAAGCCCGATCCCTACAAGCAGAAGGGCGTGCGGTACACCGGAGAAGTGCTGAAGAAGAAGGCCGGAAAGACCGGAGCCTAAGCTATGCGAATCAAGACGAAGAAAGACAAGCGCGTCCGCATTCACCTGCGCCAGCGCAAGCGGATGAGCGGCACGGCCGAACGGCCGCGGCTGGCGGTCTATCGCAGCCTCGCGCACACGTATGCCCAGGTGATCGACGACATGTCGGGCGCGACGCTCGCGTCGGCGTCGTCAACCGAGCCGGACATCAAGGGCGCGTTCGGCGCCGAGGCGAAGGGCGGCAATACGGCGGGCGCGACAGCGATCGGCAAGGCCATCGCGGAGCGCGCGAAGGAGAAGGGCATCACGCGCGTGGTGTTCGACCGCGGCGGCAACCTGTACCACGGGCGCGTCCGCGCGGTGGCCGAAGCGGCACGCGAAGCGGGGCTGGAGTTCTAAATGGGCATGAAGAAGATTGGCAGTCGCGAGAAGATTGACGCCGCGCAGCTCGACCTGAAGGACACCGTCGTGTCGATCAACCGCGTGACGAAGGTCGTCAAGGGCGGCAAGAACCTCAGCTTCAGCGCCCTGGTGATCGTCGGCGACGGCGCCGGCGTGGTCGGTTTCGGCGTCGGCAAGGCGAAGGAAGTCCCGTCGGCGATCCGCAAGGCGATCGAGGCGGCGAAGAAGAATCTGATCCGCGTGCCGATGAAGGGCACGACGGTGCCGCATCCGGTCGTCGGCAACTTCGGCGCCGGCAGCGTGCTGCTCAAGCCCGCGCCGGAAGGCACGGGCATCATCGCCGGCGGCGGCGTGCGCGCGGTCGTCGAGTCGGCGGGCATCACCAACGTGATGACCAAGTCGCTCGGGTCGGCCAACCATCACAACGTGGTGCGCGCGACGTTCGCGGCGCTCATGGGCCTGAAGGATCCGGCGTTCATCGCGCGCATGCGCGGCAAGGATCTCGAAGAGATGGTGGGGGCGTAGTGGCGGCGAAAGCAAAGAAGGCGGAGAAGAAGGCCGACGCCAGGATGAAGCTCACGCTGGTGGTGAGCCCGATCGGCTTCAACAAAACGCAGGCCGCCACGGTGCAGGGGCTCGGGCTGCGCCGCATGCGTCACTCGGTCGAGGTGATCGACACCCCCGAGACGCGCGGCATGGTGCACAAGGTGCGGCACCTGGTGAAGGTGGGATAGATCGATGTCACTGACTGGTCTCAAGCCGCCCAAGGGCGCAAAGCATTCCAAGAAGCGCGTCGGACGCGGCCAGGGCTCGGGCAACGGCAAGACGGCCGGCCGCGGGCACAAGGGCGCCAAGTCGCGCTCGGGCTTCACGCACAAACGCGGGTTCGAAGGCGGCCAGATGCCGCTGCACCGCCGCATGCCGAAGCGCGGGTTCCACAACCCGTTCCGCGTCGAGTATTCGGTGATCAACCTCGACACGATTGCCGGGGTGTTCGACGCCGGATCGGAAGTCACGCCGGAGCTGCTCGTCGAGCGCGGGCTGATTGCCGGCCCGCGCGAGCGCGTGAAGATCCTCGCGCGCGGCGACATCAGCAAGAAGCTGACGGTGCGCGCGCACAAGTTCAGCGAAAAGGCGCAGGAGAAGATCACGGCCGCCGGCGGCACGGCGGAAGTGCTCACCTAAATGGAAAGCGCGATTAAGAACCTGTTCGCAGTCCCGGAGCTGAGGAGACGCATCCTCTTCACCTTCGGGCTGCTGGCGGTCTACCGGATCGGCGGGCACATCCCGACGCCTGGTGTGAATACGGCGGCCCTGACGGAACTCGCACAGGGCGCGGCCAACACGATGTTCGGCCTCTACGACATGTTCTCGGGGAACAACCTGTCGCAGATGACGATCTTCGCGTTGGGCGTGATGCCGTACATCAGCGCCTCGATCATCCTGCAGCTGCTGACGGTGGTCTGGCCGTATCTCGAGCGTCTCTCGAAAGAGGGGGAGCTCGGCCGCCGCAAGATCACGCAGTACACACGCTACGGCACGGTGCTGCTCAGCGTCGTGCAGGCATTCGGCATCGCCGTGTGGCTCGAGCGCGGGACCAACATGCCTGGCGGCATGCAGCTCGTGTACGACCCGGGCTGGGCCTTCAAGATCATGACGGTGATCACGCTCACGGGCGGCTCGATGCTCGTGATGTGGCTCGGCGAGCAGATCACGGAGCGCGGCATCGGCAACGGCATGTCGCTGCTGATCTTCGCCGGCATCATCGTCAACCTGCCGCGCGCGGTGCTGCAGACGCTCGACCAGCTGCGTACGGGCCAGATCGGCCCGATTCAGGTGGTGCTGCTCGTGGTGTTCATGGCGCTGGTCATCGCGGCCATCGTCTTCATCGAACGCGGCCACAGGCGCGTGACGGTGCAATACGCCAAGCGCCTCGTGGGGCGCCGGATGTACGGCGGCTCGAGCACGCACATTCCGCTGAAGGTCAACACCGGCGGCGTCATGCCGGTCATCTTCGCCTCGTCGATTCTCGCCTTCCCGGCGACGATCGGGCAGATGCTGACCACGCAGGGGGACGGCGGCTGGGTACGCGCGATCGTCGACCAGCTCCAGATGGGCTATCCCCTCTACGTGCTGCTCTACGTGACGATGATCATCTTCTTCGCGTATTTCTACACGGCGATCATCTTCAATCCGGATGACGTCGCAGAGAACATGCGCAAGTACGGCGGGTTCGTGCCGGGCATCCGGCCGGGCAAGCGGACGGCGGAGCACATCGACACGATTCTGGCGCGCATCACGATCGTCGGCGCGGTGTACCTTGCGGCGGTCGCGCTGTTGCCGGAGTTCCTGATCAACGGCTTCAAGATCAACCAGCTGCCGTGGGTCGGCGACAACCTCGACGCGGTCGTGCCGCGGTTCGTCACCGACGGTCTCGGGGTGCAGTTCTACTTCGGCGGCACGTCGCTGCTGATCATCGTCGGCGTGGCGATGGACACGGTGCAGCAGATCGAATCGCAGCTGATCATGCGGCACTACGACGGCTTCATGAAAAAGACGCGCATTCGGGGACGCCGCGGGTGATCGGGGATCCGACGGTGGCGCTCAACCTCGTGATGCTCGGCCCGCCCGGCGCGGGCAAGGGCACGCAGGCCGAGCGCTTCGCGCAGAAGCACAGGGTGCCGAAGATTTCGACGGGCGACATCCTTCGCGAGGCAGTCGCCAGCGGCACGGAGTTCGGGCGCGCCGCGAAAGCCGTCATGCACGCGGGACGCCTGGTCGGCGACGACATCATGGTTGGGATCGTCGGCGAGCGGCTGACGCGCGCGGATGCGAAGGCCGGGTTCGTGCTCGACGGGTTTCCGCGCACGGTGCCGCAGGCGGTGGCGCTCGACCGCATGCTCGGCACGCAGCCGCTGGTCGTGGTCGACATCGTGGTGCCGGAAGAGACGCTGGTGCGCCGGCTCGCGTCGCGCCGCATGTGCGTCGCGTGCGGGCACAGCGCGCTGCCGGAAGAGCAGGGCTGCCCCAAGTGCGGCGGCGAGCTCGTGGTGCGGATTGATGACGGCGCGGGGATCGTGATCGAGCGTCTGCGGATTTACGCGGACCAGACGGCGCCGATCGTCCAGTTCTACCGCGGCCGCGCGAACTTCCGCGCGATCGACGGGACGAAGTCGCCCGAGCACGTGCAGGAGGCGATCTGTGACGCCGTGACGAGCGTGGCCGGAGGGATGGCGTGATCGTGTACCGCTCGCGGGCCGAGATCGAGACGATGCGGCAGGCGAACCAGCTCGTCGCCTCGGTGCTCGCGGCGCTCGAGGCGGCGGTCGCGCCGGGCGTGACCACGGCGGATCTCGACGCGCTGGCGGAGAAGCTGGTGCGCGACGGCGGCGCTGTGCCGGCGTTCAAGGGCTATCGCGGCTATCCGGCGACGCTCTGCGCCTCGGTCAACGACCAGGTGGTGCACGGCATCCCGTCGAAGCGGCCGCTCGGTGACGGCGACATCGTTTCGCTCGACATCGGCGTGAAGCTCAACGGCTATTTCGGCGATTCGGCCGTCACGGTCGCGGTGGGGAAGGTTGACGAGCGCACGTCGCAGCTACTGACGGTGACGCGCGAGTCGCTCGAGAAGGCGATCGAACAGGTCCAGGTGGGCCGCCGCCTCTCGGATATCGGGCACGCGGTGCAGGCGCACGTCGAGGCGCACGGGTTTTCGGTCGTGCGCGAGTTCGTCGGGCACGGCATCGGCGAAGAGCTGCACGAGGACCCGCAAGTGCCGAACTACGGCCAGCCGGGCCGCGGCCCGCGGCTCGCCGAGGGCATGGTTCTGGCGATCGAGCCGATGGTGGCGATGGGCAAGGCGGACGTGCGGGTGCTGTCGGACGGATGGACGGCGGTCACGCGCGACGGCAGCCTCTCGGCGCACTTCGAGCACACGGTTGCGGTGTCGGCCGACGGGCCGCTCGTGTTGACGCGGCGCGCGGGTGCCGTGGGCGCGGCGAGCGAGCGCCGGGCGAGTTGAGGACGGGCGGCGTGCGGGCCGCGGCGTGATGGAAGAAGTCACGGGCACGGTTCGCGAGCAGCTGCCATCGGCGCTCTATCGCGTCGAGCTCGAGGACGGTCGCATGGTGACGGCGCATCCGGCATCGGGCGCGCGCAGGAATTTCATCCGGCTGCTGATTGGCGACACGGTCGCCGTGACGCTGATGCCGGGCGACCCGACGAGGGCGCGAGTTGTGAGGAAAGAACGATGAAGGTCAGAGCGTCGGTCAAGAGGATTTGCGACAAGTGCAAGGTCGTTCGCCGCCGCGGCGTGGTCCGCGTGATCTGCACCAATCAGAAGCACAAGCAGCGTCAGGGATAAGAGGACTAGAGAATGGCACGTATCGCAGGCGTCGATCTTCCGCGCACCAAGCGCATCGAGATTGGCCTTACCTATATCTTCGGCATCGGCCGCAAGCGCTCGACCGACATCCTGACCGAGGCCGGTGTGAGCACCGACATCCGCGTGAAGGACCTGTCGGAAGACGACGTCCGGAAGATCAGCCGCGTGCTCGAAGAGCAGGGGCGGGTCGAAGGGGACCTCCGCAAGGAGATCTCGCTCAACATCAAGCGCCTGATGGAAATCGGCAGCTATCGCGGCCTGCGCCATCGCAAGGGCCTCCCGGTGCGCGGCCAGCGCTCCAAGACCAACGCGCGCACCCGGAAGGGGCCGCGCAAGGGCGCGGTCGCCGGCAAGAAGAAGACAGTCTGAGGATCGAGTAAATGGCTAAACAGGACACGGTCGACGGCGCGGCCCCCGAATCGGGCGGCAAGAAGGCGGCAGGCAAGCCCGTCAAGAAGAAGGCGTTCAAGAAGCGCGGCGAGAAGCGCGTCATCCACCACGGCTTCGCGCACATTCAGGCGTCGTTCAACAACACGATCGTGACGATCACCGATGCCGACGGGCACGTGGTCGCCTGGTCGAGCGCCGGCGCGATCGGCTTCAAGGGATCGCGCAAGGGCACGCCGTTCGCCGCGACGCAGGCCGCGCTCAACGCCGGCAACGCCGCGAAGACGTTCGGTATGCGCTCGCTCGAAGTGAAGATCAAGGGACCGGGCGCGGGCCGCGAATCGGCGATCCGCGCGCTGCAGACGGTCGGGCTCGACGTCAAGTCGATCCGGGACGTGACGCCCATCCCGCACAACGGCTGCCGCCCGGCGAAGCGCCGCAGAGTGTAAGAAGAGGACGATACATACATGGCTCGATACATTGGTCCCGTGTGCCGGCTCTGCCGTCGCGAGGGCATGAAGCTCTTCCTCAAGGGAGAGCGCTGCTACACCGAGAAGTGCGCGATTGAGAAGCGCAACACGCCCCCCGGACAGCACGGCCGCGCCCGCAAGGCGAAGATCGTCGGCTACGGCGTGCAGCTGCGCGAGAAACAGAAGGTCAAGCGCATCTACGGCGTCCTCGAAAACCAGTTCCGCCGGTACTTCGAGACGGCCGAGCGCACGCGCGGCATCACGGGCGAGACGCTCCTGCAGCTGCTCGAGCGACGCCTCGACAACGTCATCTATCGCGCCGGCTTCTCGACGTCGCGCGCGCAGGCGCGGCAGCTGGTGCGTCACGGCCACTTCCAGGTCAACGGCCGCAAGGTCGACGTGCCGTCGTACTCGGTGCGCCAGGGAGACGTCGTGTCGGTCCGCCAGACGAGCCTCGAGAACGCGGCCATCGCGCATGCGATGGACGAAGTGAAGGGCCGCGGCGTGCCGGACTGGATTTCGATCGACTCGACGAAGCTGTCGGGCACGATCTCGTCGATCCCGACGCGCGAGCAGATCAATCTGCCCGTGCAGGAACAGCTCATCGTCGAGTTGTATTCGAAGTAAGCGCGGGTAAGTTCGGGTAAGCGCAGGTAAGCGCGGTAAGACCTCCGGGGGCGTGGGTGTGACAGCTGGTCCGGCTGTGACGCCAGTAGCCGCCGCGGGTCATACGAAAGGACAGACAGTCATGATGATGTGGAAAGGTTTCCAGCGCCCCAAGCGCCTGGACTTCGAACGTGAGACCCTGACCGACCGCTTCGGCCGGTTCTACGCGCAGCCCTTCGAGCGCGGCTTCGGCACGACGCTCGGCAATTCGCTCAGGCGCGTGCTGCTGTCGTCGATCGAAGGCGCGGCGGTGACGGCGGTGAAGATCGACGGCGTGCTCCACGAGTTCTCGCCCATCCCGGGCGTCGTGGAAGACGCAACCGACATCATCCTCAACCTGAAGCAGATTCCGCTCAAGGTCCACACCGATCAGGTCAAGACCCTGTACCTGAAGGTCACGAAGGCGGGCGAAGTGCGCGCGAGCGACATTCAGGCCGACGCGGACGTCGAGATCCTCGAGCCGGATGCCCACATCGCCACCGTCTCGGGTAGCGGCTCGCTGACCATGGAGCTGCGCGTCAAGCGCGGCCGCGGCTACGTGTCGGCCGACAAGAACTTCGACGAGGATCTCGGCATCGGCTGGATCCCGGTCGACTCGGTCCATTCGCCGGTCAAGAAGGTGCACTACCTCGTCGAGGCGGCGCGCGTCGGCCAGAACACCGACTACGACAAGCTGACGCTCGAAGTGTGGACCAACGGCGCGGTCACGGCGCGCGACGCGGTGTCGCTCGCGTCGAAGCTGCTGCGCGACCACACGTCGATCTTCATCAACCTCGAGGACATCGGCGAGTCGTCGCTCGAGGCCTCGGGTGAGCCCGGCGGCGCGGCGTCGAACGAGAATCTCGACAAGAGCGTCGAGGAACTCGAGCTGTCGGTGCGGTCGTACAACTGCCTGAAGAACGCGAACATCCGCACCATCCGCGAGCTCGTGCAGAAGACCGAAGGGGAGATGCTGAAGACGAAGAACTTCGGCCGCAAGTCCCTCAACGAGATCAAGGAAATCCTCACGGGCATGGGGCTCAGCCTCGGCATGCGTGTCGATTCGCAGGCGGCAACCGAATAATGATGCGGGGACGGGTGTCCGAAGGAGACCTGTCCTCGCCTCCGTATAGAGAATAGTTATGCGTCATCGAGTAGGACATCGAAAACTGGGCCGCGTGACGGAGCATCGCATCGCGATGCTGCGCAACCAGGCCTCTGCGCTTCTGCTCCACGAGCGGATCGAGACGACCGTGCCGAAGGCGAAAGAGCTGAAGCCGTTCGTCGAGCGCATCATCACCATCGCGAAGCGCAGCCTGAGCGACACGTCGGATCCGGTCCGCGGCATGAACGCCCGGCGCCTGGTCTCGCGTGACATCGCTGACCGCGCACTCGTGACGAAGCTGTTCGACGAGATCGCGCCGCGCTTCGTAGCGCGTCCGGGCGGCTACACGCGCCTGCTGCGCCTCGGCCACCGTCGCGGCGACAGCGCCGACGTCGCGCTGATCGAGCTCGTGGGCAGCGAATACGATCCGAACGCCGAGCCGAAGTCGAAGAAGGGCAAGGCGAAGAAGGACGCTGACGAGTCCGGCGCGAAGGCCAAGAAGGCCGGCGTCGGCGGGCGGCTGCGCGCGGCGGCCGGGCGCATGCGCGGCAAGAGCGACAAGCCCGAGAGCGAGCCGGCCAAGCCGCGCCGCACGGGGCCCAGCAAGCGCGGGACGACCTAGACCGCGCGTTGTAGAGTGAAGATCGACCCATAGCGCTGTGCCTCCCGGCACGTGCCTGGCGAAGGCCTCGCGGACGTAAGTTCGCGGGGCTTTTGCTTTGTACGGCCGCTTATATAATCTGCGCATGCCCTTTCGCCGCCGCCTCGCCTGCATCGCGGCCAGCGTGATAGCCGCGGCCGGCATGATGAGCGGCCATTGGCTGGCAGGCGTCGCGCGCGCCGCCGGTGAGGAGTCTCCCGTCGCGCAAAGTCTCGCAATCGCCGCCTGGATCACCGCCGGCGTCATCGCCGTGCTCATCGATCGCACGGTGTCCGCGCGCGCCGTGGCCCTCGCGTCGCTGGCCCTCCCGCTCGTGTGGTTCGGGATGATCCTCGTCTTGGAAGATCACGGCCTGTGGATGCTGGGCCTTGCCGCCATGGCTGTCTTCGCGCTCCTCGCCGGCCTCTCGGCCGCCGCCATGAAACTGATGCTGCGGCTGGCCACGCGCCACGTCTGACTGCCCACGGGACCCATCCAATGCTCACGACGAAAGATTTCGAGATCGCGCGCGCCCGCATGGGTGCGCACGTGCATCACACCCCGCTGCTGGCCTCACGCACGCTCAGTGAGAAGACCGGTTTCGACGTGCGGCTGAAGGCGGAGTTGCTGCAACGCACGGGGTCGTACAAGATTCGCGGGCCGCTCAACAAGTTCGCGCTGCTCACGCCCGAGCAGAAGGCGCGCGGGGTGATCTGCTCGTCGGCCGGCAATCACGCGCAGGGTGTCGCCCTGGCTGCGCGCAGTCATGGCATCAAGGCCGTCGTCTGCATGGCCGAGAACGCGACGCCGTCGAAGATCGAGGCCACCCGGGCCTATGGCGCCGAGGTCGTGCTGCACGGCACGATCTGGGACGAGGCCAACGAGAAGGCGAAGGCGCTCGTGGCCGAGAAGGGCTACACATACGTGCATCCCTTCGACGACATCCAGCTCATTCAGGGGCAGGGGACGGTCGGCCTCGAGATGCATCAGGACTGGCCCGAGATCGACGTCGCGGTCGTACCGATCGGCGGCGGCGGTCTCATCTCCGGCGTCGCACTCGCGCTCAAGAGCTACAACCCGAAGATTCGCATCATCGGCGTCGAGTCATCCGGCGCGCCCGGCATGAAACGCAGCCTCGAAGAGGGGCAGCTCGTCACGCTCGATCGTGTCGACTGCATCATCGACGGCCTGCGCGTGAAGCGCGTCGGCGAGACGAACTTCGCGATCGTGCGCGAGCATGTCGAAGAGATTGTCGCGCTTCCAGACGAGCAGATCTTCGACGCTGTCGTCTGGACCATGCACTACGCGAAGCTGGTACCGGAAGGGGCCGCCGCGTCACCGATCGCGGCGCTGCTGCACGGACTGATCAAGGCGCCGAAGGGTTCCCGCGTGGCGTGCGTGCTGAGCGGCGGCAACGTGAACCTCGAGCAGCTCCGAGGCCTGCGCTGGAACTGAGCGTGTTCGGACAGAGCGTTCGGACAGACTGAAGCCTGTCCTTACGGTTCTTCCTCCACGATCCCCGCGCGCTCGGCTTTCGACTTCTCGATGATTGTCGTCTGCTGGTGCTGCGGCACTTCGTCGTAGTGGGAGAACTCCATGTGATACCCGCCGCGGCCGCCGGTCATCGACGTCAGTTGCTGCTCGTAGGTCAGCATCTCGGCCATCGGCACCTGCGCCTTGATGATGGTCGATGAGCCGCGCGTGTCCATGCCCGAGATGCGGCCGCGCCGGCCGTTGAGATCGCCCATCAGATCGCCGGCGAACTCGCTGGGCGACACGACCTCGACCCGCATCACCGGCTCGAGAATCGTGGGGCGGCAGCGCGTCATCGCGTCGCGGAACGCGAGACGGCCCGCCATCCTGAACGACATCTCGTTGGAGTCGACGTCGTGGTACGAGCCGTCGTACACGGTGACCTTGAAGTCGACCATCGGGTAGCCCGCCAGGAAACCGCGCATGCGCGTGTCCTGGATCCCCTTCTCGATCGCCGGCACGAACTGTCGAGGGATCGACCCGCCGAAGATGTCGTCCTCGAACTCGAAGTCCGCGCCGCGCGGCAGCGGCGCCACGCGAATCCTGCAGTCGCCGAACTGGCCGTGCCCTCCCGTCTGCTTCTTGTGCCGGCCGTGCGCCTCCGTGGAGGCAGTAATGGTCTCGCGGTAGGGGATGCGAGGCAGCTTGAGGTTCACCTCGACGCCGAACCGCCGCTTCAGTTTCGCGACGGTCACCTCGATGTGCAACTGTCCCTGTCCCGACAGCAGCAATTCGTGCGTCTGCGGATCGCGCGAGTAGCCGATCGACGGGTCCTCTTCCTGCAGCCGGTGCATCGCGGTGCTGATCTTGTCTTCGTCGCCGCGCGTCTTCGGCTCCATCGCGTAGGAAATGACGGGCTCGGCGAACGTCATCGGGCGCATCACGATTCCCCCCTTCGCGTCGCCGATCGTATCGCCCGTCTGCGTGTCCTTCAGCTTCGCGACCGCCCCGAGGTCTCCGGCGCGAATCTCCGCGACGTGCGTGTGCGTCTTGCCCTGCACCAGCAACACGTGCCCAAGTCGCTCCTGCACGTCGCGCGTGACATTGTGGACGGCCGAGTCCGACTTGATCGTGCCGGTCACCACGCGAAACAGCGTGATGCGGCCGGCGAACTGGTCCGCGATCGTCTTCCACACGTACGCGACGGCCGGCCCCGACGGGTCCGCCTCCTTCTCGATCGATTCTTCGCTGCCCGGCCGCATGCCGCGCATGAGATGCTCGGTTGGCGCCGGCACGAAATGCACGATCGCGTCGAGCAGCGGCTGCACGCCGATGTTGTGCAGACCCGACGTGCACAGCACCGGATAGACCTTCCCGGCGCGCACGCCACGGTGCAGCCCCTCGAGCAGCTCCTCCTGGGTGAGCGTGCCGGCCTCGAAGAACTTCTCCATCAGCGCATCGTCCGCCTCCGCGATCATCTCGATCAGTGACTCGCGCGCCACCCTGGCCGCGTCCACCAGCGCACCCGGCATGCCCCCTTCGGTCATGCGTCCGCTGCCGCCGGCCTCGAACGAGTACGACTTCATCGAGATGAGGTCCACGACCCCGTGAAAATGCTTTTCCTCTCCGATCGGCATCTGCACGGCCACGGCGCCTCGCCCGAGCCGCTCGCGCACCGATTCAAGCGCCCGCTCCACGCTTGCGCGATCCCTGTCGAGGCGGTTGAGCACGATGATGCGCGGCACCTCGAGCTCTTCGGCCGCGGCCCAGAGCTTCTCGGTCGACACCTCAACGCCCGAGACGGCGTCGACGACGATGATGGCGGCCTCGACCACGCGGAGAGAGGCGCGTGCATCGCTGAGGAAATTCCCCATGCCCGGCGTGTCGATGATGTTGATCTTGTGCTTGTTCCACTCAGTGGCCGCGAGACCCGCCGACAATGTGTGCTTGCGGGCGATTTCTTCGTCGTCGCTGTCGGTCACGGTCGTGCCGTCGTCGACCTTGCCGAACCGGTTGACTGCGCCTGAGTCGAAGAGGAGTGCGGAGGTGAGCTGGGTCTTGCCCGAGCCGCTGTGGCCGACCAGAGCCACGTTGCGAATGGCTGCCGCGTCGTAGACCTTCATGGGGCAGTGCCCTCCCTGAGGCGGATTATATTCTTACTCGTAGCGCAAGGCTTCGATGGGGTCCATGCGAGAGGCGCGGACGGCGGGAATCATCCCGAACAGGACGCCGACACCGGCCGAGAACGTCATCCCGAGGGCAAACGACCACCAGGGCATCGAGATGGGGAAGCCCGACACCATGTGGATCAGCATGCCGATCCCGCTGCCGATGAGGATGCCGATGACGCCGCCGGTCGAGGTGACCAGTACGGCCTCGAAGAGGAACTGCCACAGGATCTCGACGCGTCTGGCGCCGAGCGCCTTGCGCACGCCGATCTCGCGCGTGCGTTCGGTGACGCTGATCGTCATGATCGCCATGACCCCGATGCCGCCCACCATCAGCGCGATCGACGAGATGATGACGAGCGCGAAGAAGGTGGCCTGGCTGATCGAGTCCCACAACTCGAGGATGGCGTCCTGCGTGACGAGGTCGAAGTCGTTGGGCTGATCGAGGCGCAGGCCATGCCGCACGCGCATGACTTCCTCGATCTCCTTCATGGCTACGGCGCGGTCGACGCCCTCGCGCGGGACGGCCGCAATCATGATGCTGCGAATCTGCCCGCGCCCGAGGTCTCCCGCGCGAATGCCGAACTGCTTCTGGAATGCCGTGTGCGGGATGTAGGCGACATCGTCCACGCTGGTGTCGAAGCCGCCCGGGCTCGGCAGCTTGCCCAGCACGCCGATGACATCGTACTGGTGCAGTCCGATGCGCAGCGTCTTGCCGACGGCGTCGGCCCCCGCGAAGAGCGCCTGGTTCACCGTGTTGCCGATGACAACCACATTGCGGCGCCGATCGACCTCGCTGCGCGTGAAGTATCGCCCCGCGGTCAGCGCCATCGTCGACACCTGCGGGTGCACCTCGGTGGTGCCGCGTATGGAGATCGGCTTGCTGCGCTGCGACTTGTAGAACATGCGCTGCGTCGAGGACCCGCCGCCGCGGCCGAAGACCACGTCGACGACCGCGACGGAGGGCGCGTTGCGCTCGATCGCCTCGGCGTCGGCGGGCGTCATGTTCGGACGCTTGAGCAGATCCTCGAATTTCGCGCCGGATGACGCGCTGATGCCGCTGAACTTCGCCACGTAGATCGTGTCGGGCCCGATGGTGCGGATCGTGTCGCGCAGCGACTCGTCGAACCCGCGGATCAGCGCCGTCATGCCGACGATCGAGGTGATGCCGATGACCACGCCGAGGACCGTCAGGCCCGCGCGCATCTTGTTGGTGAGGATGGTGTCGACGGCCATCCGGACGATCTCGTTGAACAGCCCCGTCCGCATCGCCATGTGTGGGTCGATCTATTCGTAGCGAAGGGCTTCGATGGGATCCATGCGCGAGGCGCGCACGGCGGGAATCATGCCGAAGAGCACGCCGACACCGGCCGAGAAGCCCATGCCGAGGGCGAACGACCACCAGGGCAGCGAGACAGGGAAGCCCGACACCAGGTGCACGAGTACGCCGATGCCGCTGCCGATGATGATCCCGATGACGCCGCCGGTCGACGTGACGAACACGGCTTCGAAGAGGAACTGCCACAGAATCTCGACCCGCCGCGCGCCGAGCGCCTTGCGCACGCCGATCTCGCGCGTCCGTTCGGTCACGCTGATGGTCATGATCGCCATGACGCCGATACCGCCGACCATCAGCGCGATCGACGAGATGATGACGAGCGCGAAGAACGTGGCCTGGCTGATTTGATCCCACAGCTTGAGGATCGAATCCTGCGTGAGCAGGTCGAAGTCGTTGGCCTGGTCGAGGCGCAGGTTGTGCCTGATGCGCATGACCTCCTCGACTTCGCGCATCGCGACGGCGCGGTCGACGCCCTCGCGCGGCACGGCCGCGAGCAGGACCGAGCGCATCTCCCCCTTGCCCTGGCGGAACGCGCGGATGCCGAACTGCTTCTGATACGCGGTGTGCGGGATCAGCACGAAGTCGTCGACGCCGATGTTGAAGCCGCCGGGGGTCGGCCGAGGCCCGGCGATGCCGATGACGGTGTATTCCTTGAGCCCGATGCGGATGGTCTTGCCGATCGGGTCGACGTTCGGAAACAGCGCCTTGTAGGCCGTCTGGCCGAGCACGGCCACCTGCGTCCGGCGCTGCACTTCGTTGGCCGTGTAGAAGCGTCCCGACTCCATGTCGAGCTTCATCACCTCGGCGTACGCCTCGGTGCTGCCCTGGATCTGGAGGCTCTTGGTCTTCTCGCCGGCGTAGTACAGCCGTTCCATCGTCGGCGGCCCGCCGTCGCCGAGGATGATGTCGACCATCTGGATGGACGGCGCGCCGCGCTCGATGGCTTCGGCGTCCTGCGGCATCATGTTGGGCCGCTGCAGCAGCTCCTGGAAGTCGGCGCCCGACGCCATGCTCACGCCGCTGAACTTCGCGACGAAGATCGTGTCCGGCCCGACGGCGGCAATCGAATCGCGCAGCGACTGGTCGAACCCGCGGATGAGCGCGGTCATGCCGACGATCGACGTGATCCCGATGACCACGCCGAGCACCGTGAGACCGGATCGGAGCTTGTTGTTGCGGATGGTGTCGAACGCCATCCGGATGATTTCGTCGAGGAGCCCGGTTCTGATGGCCATGGCTACTCGCGGCGCAGCGCTTCGATGGGATCGAGCGCGGCGGCCTGCATGGCCGGATACATCCCGAAGAACAGCCCGACGACGGCGGTGATGCCGATGCCGAGCACGATGGACCAGAGCTCCACGGCGGCAGGCAGCGGGCTCACGGCTGCGATCACCATGGCAATGAGGAAGCCGACAGCCGTGCCGACGACGCCGCCGAAGGTCGACAGGGTGATCGATTCCGTGAGGATCTGCCAGACGATGTCGCGGCGGCGCGCGCCGAGCGCCTTGCGCAGGCCGATCTCGCGCGTGCGCTCGGTGACGACCATCAGCATGATGTTCATGATCACGATGCCGCCGACGACGAGCGAGAGGCCGACCACGCCGACCAGTACGGCGAAGATGCCGGCGGTGGCCTGCTCGTAAATCTTGAGGAACGTATCGGACGAGTAGATGCCGAAGTTGTCTTTCTCGGCCGGCTTGAGGCGGCGCTCGATGCGCAGCGCCACCGTGGTCTCGTCCATGGCGGCGCGTGTGAGCGACGGGTCCTTCGGGCGCACGACGAGGTTGAGCGAGCGGCGCGAGCCGAAGACGCGCTGGAAGGCGGGGAGCGGGATGATCGCGTACTCATCCTGCGACTGCCCGAAAATCGATCCCTTCTTCTCGGCGACGCCGACGACCATGAACGGCACGCCGGCGATCGACACTTTGTTGTCGAGCGGATCGCGCGCGCCGAAGAGCCGGTCGGCGGTGTCGTAGCCGAGGATGGCCACCGGCCGCCCTGCATCGAACTCGCCGGGCGTGATCACGCGCCCCTGCTCGACGTTGGTGGTGGGCAGTGACGCGTACTCGCGCGTGACGCCCTGGATCTGCACGCTGTCGAGCTGCTCGCTGCGATAGCGCATGTCGGCGCTGCTGCGCGCCTGCGCCATGACCGCGTCGACGTTCGTGGCGTATCGACGGATCGCGTCGGCATCCGCCATCGTCACGCGCGGGTTGTTGCGGACTTCGTCCTGTTCTTCCTGGCTCTGCGTGATGGGGTAGCGGTCGACGGTGAACGCGTCGGCGCCCACCTCCGAGATGATCGCGTCTTCGACACTCGCGTTCAGTCCCTGAATCAGCGACACGACCGCGATGATCGACGTCACCGCGACGATGTTTCCCAGCACGGTGAGAAACGACCGCAGCTTGTTGGCCCAGATGGCCTGCAGCGCGAGGACGGCTGATTCGAAGAACATGACGTGTGTCAGGACAGGCTGAAGCCTGTCCCTACTTGTTCGTCCCGATGGCGGCCGTGACCTTCACGATGTCGCCGTCTTTCAAGGCTCTGACCGAGCTGAAGGGGCCGACGATGACCTCATCGCCGTCCTTCAGGCCCGAGAGCACTTCGAAGAAGCGCTCGCCGGCGATGCCTGTCTTGATGGGCGTGAACACCGCGCGGCCGTTCTGCACGAGGAAGACGCCTTCGATTTCCTTGCGGGTCTGCCCCGCGGGCAGTTCCGGCGTGGACGCGACGACGGGGCGGCGCGGGGCGCGCTCCCCTGGGGCCGGCTGCGGCGCGCGGACGAGGTCCCCCTTCTGGTCGACGACCATCTCGCGAACGGTGGTGGCCTGAATCGGCACGGCCACGGTCGTCGCGCGCGTGGCGGTCGTGATGTCGGCCGTGCAGGTGAAACCCGGGCGGATGTCCGGCACTTCGCCTTCGAGCTGTACGACGACCTTGAAATTGGTGGCCTGGCGCGCGCCGGCGGCGGCCCCGGCCGCGGAGATCGGGCTGTTGCCGACTTCCGTGACGCGGCCCGTATAGGTGCGATCGGGGAAGGCGTCGATCTTGACGTTCGCGGTCTGGCCGATCTTCACGAACGGGATGTCGGTCTCGTCGACTTCGACCTCCGCCTCGATGACCGACATGTCGGCGATCGTGAGCAGCACCGTGCCGGCGTTGTTCATCGTGCCGATCACGACCATTTCACCCTCTTCGATATTGCGGCGGGTGACCAGGCCGGCGATCGGAGAATCGATGCGCACCTTGCTCAGGTCGAGCCGCGCGCCCGAGAGGCTCGCCTGTTCCTGGCGCAGGCGGCTTTCCGATGCGGTGACGGCCTGCAGCTGCGCGCGGAGATCCGCCTCACGCAGCTTGACGTCGTTCTCCGCGCGCTCGAGCGACTCGCGCGTGATCAGCCCCTGCTTGGCGAGCTCCTGCTGGCGCGCGAAGTTCTCCTGGGCCTGTTTGAGCCCGAGCCGCGTGCTCTCGACGGAGGTGCGTGACTGCGCGACGTTCGAGCGCGCCCCTTCGAGGCCCGCTTCGCTGCGCTGCACGGCGCTCGTCAGATTGCGCGGGTCGATCTGCAGCAGCAGCTGGCCCGCCTGCACGCGATCCCCTTCGTTGACGGCGAGGCTGGTCACACGGCCCATCGTGTCAGCCGAGATGTTGACCGACCGCTTCGGCTGCAACGTGCCGCTCGCCGAGACGACGGCCTCGAGATCGCGCTTCTGGATCTTCTCGACGTTGACCTCGACCCCGCCTTCACGCTTGAAGTTGAGGTTCGCGAAGACGATCGCGCCCAGCAGCACCACGATACCGCCGGCGATCAGAATCTTCTTCTTCGTACTCATGCACCACCCCGTGACGAAAGATACGCAGCGAAGCCGAGCGCGATGACCGCGTAGATGCCGAAGAGCACCATGGCCACCGAACCCGTCTTGCGACGATAGAGAACAGCCAGCCCGATGGAGAGGACGACGAGCCACCACATGGCGAACAGGTCGACCATGCCCAGCAGCCGCGCCGCGAACGACGACTCGTCGAGCATCGGGAAGAGCACACCGAGATTCGTCGCGCCCGACATCGAGCCCTTCGCGAAGTTGATCGGCATGCTCACGAGGAACGCGAGCGCCGAGATGATCTGCGAGTGCGCGACCACCGACATGACCTGCTTGAAGGTCGCCGTGCCGCCCATCAGCGCGTTGAAGATGGCGTAGAGGATGCCGCCCATCAGCAGCGCCATGATCGGCACCGAGATGATCATCTGCGCCGCGCCCATGTAGCCGGCGTAGGGAGCCATCGTCACGAGCTGCTGATACCCGGCATCGTTGACCGGCTGCCCGCTGAAGGCCTCCTGCTGCTCGACGCTCTGATCGATCCACGCCTGCTGCCCGACCTCGGTCGAGAGGAAGCCGCCGATGGCAATCGCGCCGATGAGCGCGACCAGCGCGAGCGCCCCGCCCACGCGCGGCGCGGCCACGATCTTCTCGAACGTCGCGCGCGGCGCCGTGATGATGCCGATCGCGCGCGAGATCAGACTGGGCGCAGGCGGTCGCTCGATGACAGGCTCTGACATCTCAAAAACCTCGGTTGGAGAAAATTGGAAGGACGGACCAGACGCTCGCCGTCCCACCTCCCTCATACGTCAAAAACCGTCCGTTTGTTTCGAAAACGGGCAACGCTGTGACGGGCTCCGCCGTCTAACGGGGCCAGCCGGTTTCTCGGGGGAGTGGCTGGAGTATTCTGCCTGAATGCGCCGTTTTCCGCTCGTCCTGTTCCTGGCCGCGCTCGCCGCCGCGCCCGCCTCTGCTCAGAACTTCGAATCGATCGGCGTCCGCGCGCTCGGCATGGCCGGCGCCCACGTCGCCGTGGCGGACGACGCCGCCGCGATCTGGTGGAACCCGGCGGGGCTGGCCAGCGGGGCGCTGTTTACCGCGGCCGTCGAGCGCTCGCAGTTCGATCGCCGGGGCCCCGGGCTGTTCGGAGCGGGGTTGCCGGTCGAGCGCTCCGCGTTCTTCATCGGGGCGGGCTCGCTCCCCATCGGTCTTTCCTATGTCCGTACGCGTGAGACGTCCCAGACGCTCGGCCCGGCCGACGGGCCGGAGGCGCGTCAGCTGGTGACCCATCAGGCGGGCGCCACGGTCCTGCAGTCGCTCACCGATACCATCGTCGTGGCCGCAACGCTCAAGTATGTCCGGGGGTCCGCCGCGGCCGGGGCGATGGAGATCGGCGAGGGGCTGGACGAGGCGGCCGGGCGGCTCTCGGGCCGGGGTTCGCACGCCTTCGATGCGGACCTCGGCGTCATGGCCGTGGCCGGAGACCTCAAGGCCGGCCTCACGGTCAAGAACCTCTTCAGCCCGGAGTTCGGCGCCCCGGACGGCACGCGCCTCGAGCTTCCGTGGATGGCCCGGGCCGGCGTGTCGTACCTGGCGTCCCCGGCCATGACCATCGCCATCGACGTCGATCTCCGCGCGGTGCAGCAGCGGCGATCCCTGTCGTTCGGGACGGAATATCGATTCACCCGCTCCGCCGTAAGGGCAGGTGCCCGATTCGATACAGTGGGCGACGTCAACCCCCTTGGGACTGTCGGCGCAAGCTACGCCGTCCGAAATGGAATGTGGGTAGATGTATGGGCGGGAGCCGGCGCGCGGGGCGCCGAGCGCGGATGGGGACTGGCCGGGCGCATCGTGTACTGAGGCGCGCGCACCCTCCGGGATTGACAAAAAACGTCAGTCCAGCAATGATCCTCTCCCCCAGCTACACCCGGACCGAGTCCTAATCCATGGCGGTGAGAATCGGCGAGCTTCTTCTCAAGGAGAAGCGCATTACGCCACAACAGCTGCAGGAGGCCCTGAACTATCAGAAGGCCAACGGCGGCAAACTGGGGGCGAGCCTCGTCAAGCTGGGATTCGTGCGTGATGAGGACATCACGGCCCTCCTCAGCAAGCAGTACGGCGTGCCCTCGATCAACCTCGCGCAGTTCGAGCTCGATCTCGCGGTCATCAAGCTGGTGCCGGCCGACACGGCCATCAAGTATCAGGTCGTGCCTCTCAGCCGCGCCGGCGCGACGCTGACGATCGCGATGACGGACCCGACCAACGTCTTCGCCATGGACGACATCAAGTTCATGACGGGGTACAACGTCGAGCCGGTCGTCGCCTCGGAAACCGCGGTGCTCGACGCGATCGAGCGCTACTACGCCGGCTCGGCCACCAAGAGCTCCAGCGTCACCGGCGGTCTCGCGAACGTCAACTCGCTCGAGCTCGCCACGCGCGCGCTCGAGGACCTCCCGCAGATCACCGACGATGATGTCGAAGTCCTGCAGGACCTGGACGAGATCGACGTGGCGTCGCTCGAGCGGCAGGGCGGGGAAGCGCCCGTCATCCGTCTCGTCAACGTGGTGCTGATGTCGGCCATCTCGAAGGGCGCGAGCGACATCCACATCGAGCCGTACGAGAAGGAATACCGGATCCGGTACCGCATCGACGGCATCCTCTACAACATCATGTCGCCGCCGATGAAGTTCCGCGACGCGATTGCCTCGCGCGTGAAGATCATGGCGAAGCTCGACATCGCCGAGAAGCGGCTGCCGCAGGACGGCCGCATCAAAATCCGGTTCAACGACAACGGCAACTCCCGCGAGATCGACTTCCGCGTGTCCTGTCTGCCGACCCTCTTCGGCGAGAAGATCGTCATGCGTCTGCTCGACAAGGACAAGCTGATGCTCGACATGACGCGCCTCGGCTTCGAGCAGGAGTCGCTCACGCGGTACGAGTCGGCCATCATGAAGCCGTGGGGCATGGTGCTCGTGACGGGCCCGACCGGCAGCGGCAAGACGAACACGCTCTATTCGTCGATCGCGAAAATCAACACCTCGGAAACGAACATCATGACGGCCGAGGATCCGGTCGAGTTCAACCTGCCCGGCATCAACCAGGTGCAGGTGCGCGAGAACATCGGCCTGAACTTCGCCGCCGCGCTGCGCTCGTTCCTGCGCCAGGATCCGAACATCATCCTCGTCGGCGAGATCCGCGACTTCGAAACCGCGGAGATCGCCGTCAAGGCGGCGCTGACCGGCCACCTGGTGCTCTCGACGCTGCACACCAACGACGCGCCGAGCACGATCAACCGCCTGATGAACATGGGGATCGAGCCGTTCCTCGTCGCCACGGCCGTCAATCTGATCTGCGCGCAGCGTCTCGTCCGCCGCGTCTGCGCCAACTGCAAGATCGATCAGCCGCTGCCGCCGCAGGGGCTCCTCGACGCCGGCTTCTCCGCCGAAGACGCCGAGACCGTGGTGCCACAGCGGGGCGAAGGCTGCGACAAGTGCAATCGCACCGGCTACAAGGGGCGCGTCGGCCTCTACGAAGTGATGGAGGTCAACGAGCAGCTGCGCGAGCTGATTCTCGTCGGCGCCTCCGCCCTCGAACTGCGCCGCAAAGCCGTCGACGACGGCATGCTCACGCTCCGCATGAGCGGGCTCCGCAAGGTCAAGGAAGGGCTTACGACGATCGAGGAAGTCGTGAGGGAGACGGTCAAATGACACTGCCTGAACTGCTGAAGACGACGGTGGACCTCGGCGGGTCCGACCTGCACCTGACGACGAACTCCGCCCCGCAGGTGCGGGTCGACGGCACGCTCAAGCCGATCGACGGCCTC
Organism: Acidobacteriota bacterium; assembly: GCA_030855205.1. Taxonomy (GTDB): domain Bacteria; phylum Acidobacteriota; class Vicinamibacteria; order Vicinamibacterales; family SCN-69-37; genus JALYRV01. Next base: position 23,793 of record JALYRV010000007.1, read on the forward strand.
GAGCCGCTCGGCGCGGCCGAGACGAAGCAGCTCGCCTACAGCGTGCTGACCGACTCGCAGAAGAAGCGCTTCGAGGAGACTCAGGAGCTCGACCTGGCGTTCGGCATTCGCGGCCTCGCGCGGTTTCGCTGCAATGTCTTCAACCAGCGCGGCGCCGTGGCCGCCGTCTTTCGTCTGATCCCGGAGACCATCCGGGGCTTCGACGAGCTGAACCTGCCGCCGATTCTCGCCAAGCTCTCCGAACGGCCGCGCGGGCTGGTGCTCGTCACGGGCCCGACCGGCAGCGGCAAGTCGACGACGCTCGCGGCGATGCTCGACAAGATCAACAGCGAGCGGCACGCGCACATCCTCACGGTGGAGGATCCGATCGAGTACATCCACCAGCACAAGAAGTGCCTGGTGAACCAGCGCGAGCTGCACAGCGACACGCAGAGTTTCAGCGGCGCGCTCCGCGCCGCGCTGCGCGAGGATCCCGATATCGTGCTCATCGGCGAGTTGCGCGATCTGGAAACAATCGAGTCGGCGCTGCGCATCGCCGAAACGGGCCACCTGACGTTCGCCACGCTGCACACCAACTCGGCGGCGCAGACGATCAACCGCATCATCGATGTCTTCCCGGCGCACCAGCAGGGGCAGGTCCGCACGCAGCTCTCGCTGGTGCTCGAGGGCGTCGTGTCGCAGACGCTGCTGCCGAAGGCCACCGGCAGCGGGCGCGTGGTCGCGATGGAGATCCTCGTGCCGACGCCCGCGATCAGGAATCTCATTCGCGACGACAAGGTGCACCAGATCTACTCGTCGATGCAGGCCGGTCAGGAAAAGCTCGGGATGCAGACGATGAACCAGTCACTGGCGACGCTGGTGCAGCGAAGGATGATCACGCGCGACGAGGCGCTCAATGCGTCGTCGCTGCGCGACGAGCTGACGGAGATGATGGTGCGCGGCACCGGCGTGGTGCCGGGCGCGGGCCTCAACAGGCGTTAACAGAAACGTAAAGGGTAAAACGTCAGGTTTTACGTTTCGATTGGAACTGCTATGCCTACATTTGCCTACTCGGGACGCAGCCGCACGGGTCAGACGGTGCGCGGGGAGCGCGTGGCAGAGTCGATGGACGCGCTGACGGCGCTGCTGCGTCGCGAGCAGATCAACGTCACGCGGATCGAGCCGGTGAAGGCGAAGGCCGACAAGGCGTCGAAGGGCAAGACCGTGCCCGCGCGCAACCTGGCGATCTTCACGCGCCAGTTCTCGGTCATGATCGATGCCGGCCTGCCGCTCGTGCAGTGCCTGGAGATCCTGGGCAAGCAGGAAGAGGACAAGCACTTCGCCAAAGTCATCCTGGCGACGCGTGAAGACGTCGAATCGGGCGCGTCGCTCGCCGACGCGATGAAGAAGTATCCGAAGACGTTCGACCCGCTCTACTCGAACATGATTGCCGCCGGCGAGGCGGGCGGCATCCTCGACACGATCCTGAAGCGGCTGGCGACGTACATCGAGAAGAACGTCAAGCTCAAGGGACAGGTCAAGTCGGCGATGATCTATCCCATCGCCGTCATCGTCATCGCGACGGTCGTCGTGGCCGCCATCCTGTGGAAGGTCATCCCTGCGTTCGCCGAGATGTTCTCGGGACTGGGCGCCGAGCTGCCGATGCCGACCCGCGTCGTCATCTGGATGAGCGACCAGCTCGTGGCGTTCATGCCGTTCCTGATCGTCGGGCTGATCATCTTCGCGTTTCTCTTCAAGAGGTATTACGCGACGTACGGGGGCCGCCGGGTGATCGACGGGCTCATGCTCAAGATGCCGATCATCGGCATGATCATGCGCAAGGTGGCGGTCGCGCGTTTCTGCCGCACGCTCTCGACGCTCATGAGCTCCGGCGTGCCGATTCTCGACGGTCTCGACATCACGGCGAAGACGGCCGGCAACGCCATCGTCGAGGACGCCGTGCAGGTGACGCGCACGCGCATCGAGCGCGGCGAAACGGTGTCGCAGCCGCTCAAGGAGAGCGGGGTCTTTCCGCCGATGGTCACGCAGATGATCAACGTCGGCGAGACGACCGGCGCGCTCGACGCGATGCTGAGCAAGATCGCCGACTTCTATGAAGAGGAAGTGGACACCGCGGTCGCCGGGCTGCTGACCCTGCTCGAGCCGGTCATGATCGCGTTTCTCGGCGTCGTCGTCGGGGGCATCGTCATCGCGATGTACATGCCGATGTTCGACCTGATCAGCAAGCTGGCCGGATAGGACGGAAGCCGGGGGATGGCGACGCCCACGCTGAGACGGAAGCTGCTGTGGCTGGTCACGATCCGCGCCGCGGCGGTCACGCTGCTGCTCGGCGCGGGCATCTTCGCGGAGATCAGCGCGCCGGCGCGCGATGCGTTCTTCCTGCTCATCGGGCTGACGTACGCGCTGACGATCGTCTACGTGCTGACGCTGCGGCGCGCCGAGCGCGAGCCGTGGCTGCTCGACGTGCAGTTCGCGGCCGACGCGCTCATCGTCTCCGGGATCGTGCTCTCCACGGGCGGCATCCAGAGCTACTTCTCGTCGCTCTACGCGCTGCCGATCATTGCGGCGAGCACCGTGCGGTTCCGCCGCGGCGGCATCCTCACGGCGGTGCTCAGCGCGGCGCTCTACGTGCTGATGATCGCGCTGCAGTACGCGGGCGCGGCGCCGTCAGTGATTCCCGGGCCCGACGCGACGCTCCGCCTGCCGCAGGTGGTGTTCACGGTGAGCCTGAATCTGTTCGGCTTCGCGAGCGTGGCGTGGCTGTCGGGAGAGCTGGCCGAGCGGCTGCGCGTGGCGGGGCACGAGCTGGCGCGCACGTCGAGCGAGCTCGCGGAGCTTCAGGCGTTCAACGCCTACGTCATCGACAGCCTGACGAGCGGCCTCGCCACCGCCGATCAGCACGGCGTGCTGATCTCGTTCAACCCCGCCGCCGAGCAGATCACCGGCGTCGCCGCGCAACGGGCGCTCGGCCGGACGGCGCGCGAGGTGCTGCAGCTGCCGGACGCGTTCGCGGACTCCTTCGAAGCATCCGACACCGTGTCGCGGCGTCTCGAGTTCCCGTTCATGCGCGACGATCGCCGTCAGATCGAGATCGGCCTGAGCACCGCGCCGCTCGTGACGCCGCAGGGGGCGGCCGGACGGCTGCTCACGTTCCAGGACGTAACGGAGGCGCGCCGCCGTGACCGCGAGGCGCGCATCCAGGGGCGGCTCGCGGCCGTCGGTGAGATGGCGGCGGGCATCGCGCACGAGATTCGCAATCCGCTCGCGTCGATGTCTGGCTCGATGCAGGTGCTGCGGCAGGAGCTGCCGCTCAACGCCGAGCAGGCGCAGCTGATGGACATCGTGCTGCGCGAATCGGATCGTCTCAACGAAACAATCAAGAGCTTCCTCGCCTACGCGCGCCCGCACCGGGCAGCGGTGCAGCAGCTGGATCTGCGCCATGCCCTGCGCGACACCGCGGCGCTGCTCCGCAACAGCAGTGAGTTCAAGGACGCGCATCGTCTCGTGGTCGATGTGCCGGAGACCCCGGTTGTGTATGAAGCGGACGAGGCGCAGGTGAAGCAGATCGTATGGAACCTGGCCACCAACGGCCTGCGCGCCATGCCCGACGGCGGCCGGCTGCGGATGACGGCGCAGGCAAGCGGCGACGGCGCCGTGCTAGCCGTGCAGGACGAAGGGGTGGGCATCGCCGCTGACGATCTGGACGGGATCTTCCAGCCGTTCCGCAGCGCGTTTACGCGCGGCACCGGCCTCGGCCTGTCGATCGTGCACCGGATCGTGAGCGACTACGGTGGGGAGATTCAGGTCACCTCCGAGCGAGGCGAGGGCACGACCGTGACCGTCCATCTGCCGGGTCCGGCCCGGTAGGTTATGGGTTGCCGGTTGCTGGCGGGTTCGGGAGCGATGACATCGCGGAGGGCAGAATGGCTGTGACGGACTACACGCCGCTCGAAACATGGCAACGCGCCCCGGCGGGCCGGTCATGAAGGCGCCGTCGCGGAGTGACTCAACCAGTCACGAGCCACCAGCCACCAGCACGCGCTCCCGCATTCTCGTCGTGGACGACGAGCCGTCGATGCGCGAGCTGCTCGAGATCGTGTTGCGGCGCGAGGGGCACGAGGTGTTCAAGGCGTCGAACGGGCGCCAGGCCATCGACATTCTCGAGCGCGAGCCGATCGACCTGCTGATCTCCGACATCAAGATGCCCGACATGAGCGGCGTCGACGTGCTCAAGGCGGCGCGGGAGCTCGACGCCGAGATCGTGGCGATCATGATCACCGCCTATGCGTCGGTCGAGAACGCGGTCGAGGCGATGCACCTCGGCGCCTCCGACTACGTCAGCAAGCCGTTCAACGTCGACGAGCTGAAGCTGCGCATCCGCAAGGCGCTCGAACGCAAGCAGCTGCAGCAGGAGAATGACCTGCTGCGCCGCGCGCTTCAGACGGCACACCGGTTCTCGAACATCATCGGGCGGAGCCGCGCGATGGAAGCGGTCTTTCAGCTGATCGAGACGATCGCGCCGACGACGAGCACCGTATTGCTGACGGGGGAGTCGGGCACGGGCAAGGAGCTCGTGGCGCGCGCGATTCATTTCAACTCGCCGAGGAAAGATCGACCCTTCGTCGCGCTCAACTGCGGCGCGCTCCCCGAGACGCTGCTCGAGTCGGAGCTGTTCGGGCACATGAAGGGATCGTTCACAGGGGCCGACAGCAACCGGAAGGGCCTCGTCGAGACGGCGGAGAAGGGCACCATCTTCCTCGACGAGATTGGCGAGATGAGCCCGATGATGCAGGTCAAGCTGCTGCGCGTGCTCCAGGAGCGCAAGTTCAGGCGCGTGGGCGGCGGTGAGGAGATCGACGTCGACATCCGCGTCATCACGGCGACCAATCGCGATCTCGGCGTGATGGTCGACGAGGGGCGCTTCCGCGAGGACCTGTTCTACCGGATCAACGTCATCCCCGTGCACCTCCCGCCGCTGCGCGAGCGCGAGGGGGACATCACGCTGCTCGCCGAGCACTTCGCTGCGCGCTTCAGTCAGGCGATGGGCAAGACCGTGCGCGCGATCTCGGACGAGGCGCGCGAGCGGCTCGAGGCGTATCCATGGCCGGGCAACATCCGTGAGCTCGAAAACGCGATGGAGCGGGCCGTGGCGCTCGAGCGATCCGACGTCATCGAGGCCGGCAGCCTCCCGGCCGCGGTGCAGCGGGGGGATGCGCGCCGCCCGGGCCAGAGCGCGCCGATGCCGAAGTTCCGCGAGGGCTTCGATCTCGAGCAGCACGTGCAGGAGATCGAGCGCGAGTACATCGCCGAAGCGCTCAGGCGTGCCGACGGCGTGAAGGTGAAGGCCGCGGAGCTGCTCGGCATGAGCTTTCGATCCTTCCGGTATTACGTGAAGAAGTACAACCTCTGACGCGCCTCCGATCTCTCGCAAAGGCCGCCGGTTTTTGTCAGCCTGGGCTGACAAAAAGTGTCGCTTTCGGCCTGTCCAAGTGCTGGACTGCGGCGCGATTGTTCCTCTTAAACTACTGAAATCATTATAGATAGGGGCGTAATAGACGTTGCGATTTTCAGCGGTACGCCGGTTGCTCTAGGCCGGGTGCCCCTGCCTGCCAGCGTGCTGCGGGGCTCCGCAATCAACATTTTCAGGAGCCAACAATGAAGAACCAGAATGAAAAGGGCTTCACGCTGATCGAACTGCTGATCGTCGTGGCCATCATCGGCATCATCGCCGCTATCGCGGTACCCGGGCTGCTGCGCGCGCGCATGTCGGGCAACGAATCGTCCGCCATCGGCTCGCTCCGCGCGGTCGTCAGCGGCGAGATCGCCTATTCGTCGTCGTGCGGTAACAACGGCTATGCGATTTCGTTCATCCGCCTCGGCGTTCCGCCTCCCGGCGGGTCGCAGGCGTTCCTCTCGCCCGACCTCGCGGCGTCGGACACGCCCAGCAAGAGCGGCTACAACTACACGCTCGCGGCCGGCGCGAACGCGCAGGCCGGCCCGGCTGACTGCAACACGATTCCGACCCAGTCGACGTTCTACTCGACGGCCATTCCGACGACGTTCGGCACGACGGGCAACCGCTCGTTCGCGACCAACACCGCGGGCACCATCTGGCAGAACAACACGCTGGCCGCGCCGGCCGAGCCCTTCGCGGCTCCGGCGACGCCGATTCAGTAGGCAGGGAGTGACGGGGAATCGACGCCGGTCGATTCCCCCGATCGTCAACGGGCGGAGTTCCTGGTCTGGGACTTCGCCCGTTCTTTTTGTGGGGCATAATTCAGCACACCATGAACGCCCGTTCCCGCATGATCATGATCGTCCTCGCCGTGGCCGGACTCGCCGCGGCGTCAGCCTCGGCCTGGGTGCACCACCGGCTCCTCACCGAACCTGGCTACGTGAGCCCGTGCGACGTCAGCGCGACCGTCAGTTGCACGCAGGCCTATCTGAGTCAGTACGGCAGCCTGATGGGCGTGCCGGTGGCGCTGTTCGGGGCGATCTGGTTCGGGCTCGTGCTGGTGCTGCTCGTGGCCGCACCGTCGGGCACGCCGGCGTTCCGCGAGAATGTCGGCGCGTATGTGTTCGCGCTCTCGACCGTGGGGCTCGCCGTCGTGCTCTACCTCGGGTACGCTTCCTTCTTCATCCTCAAGGCGCTGTGCCTGCTCTGCATGGCGACCTATCTCGCGGTCATCGGACTCTTCATCGTGTCCGGCGCCGCCAGTACGGTGCCCATGACACGTCTGCCATCCCGCCTCGCGCGCGATCTGCGCACGCTGGCCTCGACTCCGTTCGCGATCGCCATTGCCCTGATCTTCGTCGCGGGGGCCGGCTCGCTCGTCGCGTTCTTCCCGCGTGAGGGGCAGCCCGCGGCCGCCGCCGCCGCCGCGCCTGGCGCGACCACGCCCACGTCCGCGCAGGCCAGCGCGGCGTTCGAGGGGCAGTGGAAGAATGCGCCGCGAGAAGACATCGGCGTGCCGGCCGAAGGCGCGAAAGTGCTGATTGTCAAGTTCAACGACTACCAGTGCCCGGCCTGCGCGCGCGCTCACGAGTGGTACAGCAAGATCATCAAGGACCTGCAGCAGAAGCATCCCGAGAAGATCCGCATGGTCACGATGGACTATCCGCTCGAGCCCGAGTGCAACGCCAACGTCGGCAACCAGATTCATCCTGCCGCGTGCGAAGCGGCGGCTTCCGTGCGCATGGCGCGGCCGCTCGGCAAGTCGGAGGAGATGGAGACATTCCTCTACAGCAATCAGGGCAGCATGACGCCGCAGACCGTACGCGCGGCGCTGCAGCGCATCACGGGTATCACGGACTTCGACGCGCGCTACGCCGCCACCACGCGCGAGGTGCAGCGCGACATCGCGCTCGCCGGCAAGCTGCGGATCGGCTCGACGCCGACGTACTTCATCAACGGCGTGCGCATCGCCGGACAACTGCTTCCGCCCGAGATGTTCCAGAGGGCGATAGAACTGGAACTGCAGAAGAACTGACGCTTGGTCATACGCACCGAAGCGCTCACCAAGGAGTTCCGCGCCGGCGTCTGGAAGGCGCGCCCCTATCGCGCCCTCGACGCGCTAGATCTCCAGGTGCGGCCCGGTGAAATCTTCGGGCTGCTCGGGCCGAACGGCGCCGGCAAGACGACCACGCTGAAGCTGCTGCTGCAGCTGCTGTTCCCGACGTCGGGCCGCGCGGAGCTGCTCGGCAGGCCGGCGGGGGACATCGACGCGCGCCGCAGGCTCGGCTACCTTCCCGAGAATCCGTACTTCTACGACTATCTGACGGCCGAAGAGCTGCTCGAGTATTTCGGGCGCCTCTTCGGAATCGATCCGGGCGCCCGCCGCGCGCGCGCGGCGGCGCTGCTCGACGCCGTCGGCATCGGCGCCGAGCGCCGGCTGCCGCTGCGCAAGTTCTCGAAGGGGATGCTGCAGCGTGTCGGACTCGCGCAGGCGATGGTCAATGAGCCGGAGCTGCTGATTCTCGACGAGCCGATGTCGGGCCTCGACCCGGTCGGCCGCCGCGACGTGCGCGCGCTGATCATGCAGCTGCACGCCGAAGGGCGCACGATTCTGTTCTCGTCGCACATTCTTTCGGACGCCGAGGCGCTCTGCTCGCGCGTGGCGATTCTCGCGAAAGGGCGGCTCGCGGCCGCCGGCCCGATGCGCGAGCTGCTCTCTGACGCGGTGCGCGGATGGGAGATCGTCGCGCACGTGCCCGACGGCGCGCGCGCGGCCCTCGCGGCGCGCGGTGTGGCGATCGAGCCGCTCGCCGACGGCACGGCGCTGCTGGCGCTCCCGGCGTCGGCCAGGCCCGAGCCCCTGATCGCGGAGCTTGCCGCGCTCGGCGCGTCGCTCGTGTCGGCGACGCCGCGCCTCGAGACGCTCGAAGATGCGTTCGTGCGCCACATCGGCGCCGTCGGCGAGGGGGCGCGCTGATGCGGCCCGCCGCGATTCACCAGGTCGCCGTGCACGTGTTCAAGGAATCCGTGCGCGACAAGGTGCTCTACAACCTCGTACTGTTCGCCGCGCTGCTGATGGCCACGTCCTTCCTGATCGGCCAGCTGACGGCCGGCCAGGACGTGAAGATCATCAAGGATCTCGGCCTGGCGGCGATCTCGGTCTTCGGCCTGTTCATCGCCATCTTCATCGGCATCGGGCTGGTGTCGAAGGAAGTGGAGAAGCGCAGCATCTACGCGCTCCTCGCCAAGCCCGTGCGGCGGCAGGAACTGATCGCCGGCAAGTTTGCCGGGCTCGCGCTGACGCTCGCGGTCAACATCGCCATGATGGCGGTGGTGTATTTCGCGCTGCTGACCTATTACGGCTGGACGGCCTCCGAGGGCCTTCGCCGATCCTGGGAGGCGCCGGCCCTCGATCCGATGCTGCTCAAGCCCATCGCGCTCATCTACCTGCAGCTGCTGATCGTCAACGCCATCGCGCTCTTCTTCTCGACCTTCACGTCTCCGCTGCTGGCCGCGGCCTTCACCCTCGGCCTCTGGGTCGCCGGGCACTTCAACGCCGATCTCCGGTCCTTCGATCAGGTCGTGACGGCCCCTGCCGCGTCCGCGCTCGGCACCGCGCTCTACTACGTGCTGCCCAATTTCTCGGCGCTCGATGTGAAGGCGCTCGTGGTGCACGGCCAGCATGTGCCCGCCGGGCTGATCGCGATGAACGTCGCGTACGCCGCGACCTACATCGGTATCCTCCTGATCGCGTCGGCGCTCATCTTCTCGCGCCGCGATTTCAAATGACCTCGCGTGCGATGGCCATCGGCGTGCTGCTCTCACTGGCCGCGGGCAGCGTCGCCCTGCAGGCCCAGCGCGATCGCCGGTACCGCACCGTGTCGGAGGATTCGCGCCTCCTGTACCTGCAGTCGGGCCCGGTCGTGCAGCGCGTCGCGCTCGAGTACGACGCGCTGGCCGCCGACATCTACTGGATCCGATCCGTCCTCCACTACGGCGGGGATCGCCTGTCTGCGCCGCAGGCGGGCCGTTACGAGCTCCTGTATCCGCTCCTCGACCTGACGACGACGCTCGATCCGCTGTTCCAGATCGCGTACCGGTTCGGCGCCGTGTTTCTCGCGGAGCCGCCTCCCGGCGGTCCGGGCCGTGTCGATCTCGCCGAGCAGCTGCTGAAGAAGGGGATGGCGGCCAGCCCCGGGCGATGGCAGTACCCTCACGACCTGGGCTTCATCTATTACTGGCAGGAACAGGATCACCAGGCCGCGGCCACATGGTTCCAGCGCGCGGCGTCGCTCCCCGGCGCGCCGGAGTGGCTCGGGCCGCTCGCGGCAGGCACGCTCGCGCGCGGCGGCGACCGTCAGGCGTCGCGCGAGATGCTGCGCCGCATTCTTGCCGATGCCGAGCAGCCGTGGCTGCGCCAGACGGCGCAGCGATGGCTGATGCAGATCGACGCCCTCGACCAGATGGATCAGCTCG
>JALYRV010000303.1 GCA_030855205.1 Acidobacteriota bacterium
ACACGGCGGTGCTCGTCGACGAGGCCGCGCTCTCGATCGACGGCGCGCTCGAAGCGGAGCTGCGCGCAGCCTCCGCCGCTGCGGACACGCCCTCCGCTCACCGCCTGCGCAGCGCACTCGCCGACCGCCTCCGGCGCGAGCGTGCCCGATGAGATGGCCCGCACTCGCGCGCGCCGCCGCGATCCTCATCGCCGCCGCCGCCGCATTCGACCCGGCGCTCACGTTGACCAGACCCGCGCCAGTCACGCTCGGCCTTGTCTCATCGCGCTCCGCTGCTCCGCTTGCCGCGCGGCTTCGCTCCGCCCTCGACGGCGAGTTCACGTTCGTCGACGGCGCCTCCACCGCGACGCAGGCGCTCCTCGTCGCCGTTGCCCCCGGGGAGCCGGCACCCGCCGTGCCGGCGGCATCGAGGGCCTTCGTCATCACCGAGCCCCTGCGCGCCACACGCGTGCGCATCACCGGAGTAGAGACGCCCTCGACAGCGATTGCGGGCCGCACCGTGATCCTGACGGCAGATCTCGACGCGGCGGGACTGAGCGGTCCCGTCGTCACCTCACTCTTCGCGGGCGATCGGCTTGCCGCGCGCGACGAGCGATCGCTTGACACCGGGACAGGCCGCGCGCGCGTGCGCCTGTCCTTCGTGCCAGACGCCGCAGGGCTCGCCGCGCTTCGGATCGAGGCTGTGTCAGGCCGTCTCACCGCGCGCGCCCGGTCGGCCCTCGTCGTCGAAGACCGCAGACTCCGCGCGCACTTCGAAGACGCGCGCCCGTCGTGGGCTTCGACATTCGTCCGTCGCGCCATCGAGCAGGACGCGGCGTTCCAGGTCACGTCTGTGTCATCCACGTCGCGCGGCGTGTCGGCGGAATCGGGCGCCGCCGCACAGGACGATGCCCGGGCGGGCGCAGATGTGATCGTCGCGGGCGGCCTCTCCGCCGCGCCGCCCGCGGCGATAGACAAGCTTGCGCGATTCGTGCGGACCGGCGGCTCGCTCGTGGTCATCGGTGACGATGAGGGCTTCGCTGGGATTCAGCGTCTGACGGGTCTGAGCGGCTGGACGAGGCGCCGTTTCGACACGCCCGTGCATGCGTCAGGTGCGCACGGCACCCTGTGGCTCTCCGATGCGCTCGTCACACCGGACCGTTCGCTTCCCTCTTCGTCTGTCGCGGCGCTTCCGGACGGCACCCAGGTCGTGCAGGAGCTCCCGCTCGGCCTCGGGCGCGTGATCGTCAGCGGCGCACTCGACGCGTGGAGGCACCGCGCGCGAGACCAGCGCGCGTTCGCGGCGTTCTGGCGCGGCGTGATCGGCGACGCGGCGCAGCGCGCAGTCCGTCCGCTCGAGGTGCGCGTCACGCCTCCGCTTGCGGCTCCGGGCGAAGAGGTCCTCATCGAAGCCGCCGTGCGCGATCTGCAAGCGAGGAGCATCGAGGTGCGGGCGACGCTTGCCGGCGAGGGGGCGCCGCAGCCGATCCGCCTGTGGCCTTCCCCCGCGCCAGGCGTGTTTCATGGGCGGGTCGCCGCCCCCTCTCGCGGCGGCGCGGTGCGCGTGGACGCGACGTCTCGCGTCGAGGACGGGTCGGGTTCGCTGCACGCCTCGGCGCCGTTCCTGGTCGACCGAAACGGCTCTGGTATTTCCGTCGACGCGGCGCAGGCGTCACTTGCCGCGCTGGCGTCGACACATGGTGGCACGTTCATCGCGGGCGGCAGCCTCGACGCCACGCGCGACGCGCTGCGCGACGCGTTTCCGGCGCATGCGATCCCTGTCGAGACGCGCCCCATGCGTTCCCCCTGGTGGATCGTGCCGTTCGCCGTGCTGCTCGGCTCGGAATGGATGTGGAGACGCCGGCGCGGGCTGAGGTAAGCTCTCCCGCGATGTATACACGCGACCAGGTCAAGGCCATCACTGACAAGTTGCTCGACATGGCGAAGACGGACGCCGAGGTCGATTTCAGCGGAAGCGAACGCTCCGGCACCCGCTTCGCGAACTCGACGATCACGACCAATCTCGTCCAGTACGATCAGCAGGTCACCATCACCTTGTATCAGGGTCAGCGGGCCGGCTCCGCGTCGACGCGGGACTTCAGCGACGCAGGGCTGAAGAACGCCGTCGACGAAGCGGTCAAGCGCGCGGCCTCCGCGCGCGAGATGCCGAATCCGCCGGTGCTGCTCGGGCCGCAGACCTATCTGCCGGTCGACGCCGCGGTGCCTGGCGGCGTCAACTTCGGTCCGCTCGAGCGCGCGCGCATGGTGAAAGCGAGCCTCGACGTTGCCGAAACGAAGGGCGTGCTCGGCGCGGGCTACATCCCGAAGATCGATCAGGCGACCTGCACCGCCAACAACAAGGGGCTCTTCGCCTATTACCGCGCTGCTGAGGCGAGCTTCATCCTCACATGCCGCACGCCCGACGGCACCGGCTCGGGCTGGGCGGGCACGACCGGCATCAAGGACCCGACCACGATCGACGCCGCCGGCCTGACGACGATCGCCGCCGACAAGGCGCTGCGCAGCCGCAAGGCGGTCGCGCTCGAGCCGGGCCGCTACACCGTCATCCTCGAGCCGCGCGCCAACGCGCGCTTCCTCTCGCTGATGACGGGCATCTTCAACGCGCGCGCGGCGGAGTCGGGGCGCAGCTTCCTCAGCAAGCCGGGGGGCGCCACCAAACTCGGCGAGAAAGCGTTCAGCGATCTGCTGACGCTCCGGAGCGACATCGGCAACACGACGCTGCGTCAGACGCCGATGCTCAGCGACAACAAGCCGGCCGCGCCGGTCACCTGGGTCGAGAAGGGCGTCGTCAAGAACCTGATTTACGACGAGGCCTACGCGCGGCAGAAGAATGTCGCGCCGACGCCGGCCAACCTGAACATGAGCCTCGTCATGGAAGGCACAAGCCAGAGCGTCGAGGACATGATCAAGTCGACGCGGCGCGGGCTCCTCGTGACGTTCTTCTGGTACATCCGCGGCGTCGATCAGGACACGCTGCTCAACACCGGCATGACGCGCGACGGCCTATTCCTCATCGAGAACGGCGAGATCACGCGGCCTGTGCAGAACTTCCGGTGGAACATGTCGCCGCTCGTCGGCTACAACAACCTCACGGCGGTCGGCCGCCCGGTGCCGATGCACATGGGCGAATCGTACGACGGCCAGGGCACCGCGCTGATTCCGCCGGTGCGCATGGAAGATTTCTATATGACGTCGGTTTCTCCGGCCGTCTGAGGTTCAACATGAGCGCATCACGCAGAGACTTCATCAAGACCATCGGAGCCGGCGGCGTCGTCCTCGCCTCGGGCAACCTGATTGCCGACATTCTCGCGCAGTCGCCCGCGGGCGACCCGATGTCGTCGCGGTTCAAGGGCCTGTCGGACATCGCGCTGAACGACGCGAAGCGCGCGGGCTGTTCGTATGCCGACATCCGCTTCACGCGCAACCAGAACGCGGGCGCCAACGCCAACGGCGGCAACGCGGCTGACGGCGGCGGTCCCGGGGGCGGCGGC
>JALYRV010000108.1 GCA_030855205.1 Acidobacteriota bacterium
TAGCCCGACTCGGGCAGTGACGCGACCTCGCCGGTCGCCGCGATGGTCGAGAGATCCTTTGGGGGCGGAGGCGTGAAGCCTTCTCCATCGTCGTAGATACGAATGCTGACGCCTGACGGCTTGCGCTCAATCTGGCAGGTCACCATCGAGCCGGTGCGGCCGCGCGATCCGTGCTTGACCGCGTTGGCCAGCGCTTCGGCAATGGCGACTTCGAACAGCGGGGACGAGACCGCTGGCGTGCCGAGATGCCGAGCGGTCTGCACGATGAACCGGGAGGCCACGCGCACGAAGTCAGGCGTCGCGGGCACCGTCAGCGACGCGACGGTCATTGCGCCCCCTGCGGCTGGGATCGCAGGAACTCCATCAGCACTTCCTGATCCTCGTTCCACTCGCGTCTCTCCCTCGCATCATCTACGACGAACGCCATGCCGCGGGCGGCCAGCTCGACGTTGCGTCCCTGGCGGTCGACGCAGAAGCGGCCGCTGATGATCTTCTCATGGAGATCGGCGAGGCCGGAGATGCGGGTGTAGTCGCCGATGACCGACGCGTTGATGCGCGCGCCTCGCTCCACGACGCTGTTGCGGCCGATCACGGTCGGCCCCTGGATCGTGACGCCGGGATCGATGCGCGTGCTCGATCCGATGTAGACAGGTCCGGTGATCGACGTGCCGGACCAGTCGATCGACACGTTGATGCCGGTCCAGACGCCTGGCCGAATCTCGGTGCCGGGCATGTCGAACCCGCGCAAGCCCCCCTCGAGGATCGTCTGCGTCGCCTGCCAGTAGTCAGGCGTCGTGCCGATGTCGATCCACGTGAACGGCATCGTCACGCCATAGAACGGAAGTCCCTGGCTCGCGAGGATCGGAAAGAGCTGCCCGCCGATATCGAACGGCACGCCGGCGGGCACGAGGTCCATGACCTCGGGCTCGAAGATGTAGATGCCCGTGTTCGCGAGCCGGCTCACGGCCTCATCGGGATGCGGCTTCTCCTGGAACCGGAGGATGCGTCCCTCTTCGTTGATCTCCACGATCCCGTAGCGGCTCACGTCGTCTTTCGGCACCTCCGTCAGCACGATGGTGGCGAGTGCGCCGGCCTTCTTGTGCGCTGCGACCACCGCGGAGAGATCGAGATCGATCAGCGCGTCGCCGCAGAGCACCGCGAAGGTGCCGTCCCAGAAATCCGAGAAGTCCTGCAGCTTCTTGAGGCCGCCGGCCGAGCCCAGCCCGTCGGCCACGACCTCGCCGGCGCAGTGATAGCCCTCGAAGCTGTAGGCAATGCGGACGCCGAAGCGCGAGCCTTCGCGGAAATAGTTCTCGATCTCGTGCGACAGGTACGACGTTGACACGACGATGTCGGTGAAGTCGTGGGTGCGCAGCAGGTCGACCAGAAACTCCATCACCGGCCGGTTGATGATGGGAATCATCGGTTTCGGGACGGTGTCGGTGATGGGCCGCACACGCGTGCCCCTCCCGGCCGCCAGGATCATCGCTTTCACGCCGACACCCGCCTACTGGAAGCTCTGGACCGCGCCCTCGACCGAGGGATAGGTCGAGAAGACACGATTGAGGCGAATGATCTCGAGGAGCGCCACGACCGGCTCCTGCACCTGCGCCAGCCGCACGTCGCCGAGACCGCCGTCGGCCTTCAGCGTCTTGAGGGCCGACACCAGCGCGCCGAGGCCGGAGCTGTCGATGAACGACACGCCCTCGAGGTCCACGACGAGATTGCGGCGCCCATTCCCAATCAGCTCGAGCAGCGCGTTCCTGAAGTCGGACGCGACGGCGATGTCGAGCCGATCGCCGTCCGGGCGCACGACCGTCACGGCGTCATGATCGACTCGGTCCAACTTGATCTCCGCGTTCCACATGTTCTGCATTGTCATCTTCCTTCCCGCAACAGCGGCCGTCCGAGGCGCTCGAAGAGCGCCGCTTCGAGCACGACCGCGGCGGTATTGATGTTCGGGACGTTGGTCGAGCCGCCCCGTTCGTACACACCGGACGCCCATCCGTTCGAGCCGGCCGCGGGCCGCACCGTTTCCACCGCGCGCAGCGTATAGGCGCTCGGCGCCAGCGCATGCCACCCGAATGCCGCCTTCGTGCTCACCCATCGCGGTCCGTCGACGACGACGCCTGGCGTCTGCACATCGAGGCCGAACGCGCGGTTGTTCGTGAACACGCCGTAGTAATAGAAGAAATGCGGCGCCTCCGTCATCGCGTCTTCCCCGACGATCGTGACGATGCCTGTGCGTTTGAAACGCTCCTCCTGCGCGGCGAGCACCGCGCGCGCGAGCGGCGCTTCGCGCATCTCCCATCCGAGCTCGAGCCCGCTCAGCACGAACGGATCGCTCGTGAGCCGGTCGCGCTGACGCAGATCGGCGACCAGCGGCTGCCCCATGATGGTGAACGGCAGGGCGTTCTTGTCGAAGTCGAGCGCGTGCGCCGCGGGATGGCCCCAGAGGGCGAAACCCCGCGCCGCGTACTGCTCGTAGCCCATCTGGCCTTCCTGGTACCGCCGCTTCGCGCCTTTCGGATCGAGGTCCTCGCCCCAGAGATAGCCGTGCTGCACGAGCCGATCGAACTTGAGCCGCTGGACCACGGCCTCGGCCGGCTTCGACAGCGACTCGCGCGACGTACCGAGAATACGAAGCCACACGAGGAGGCGTCCGAGATCGGTGGTCGACCATCCGTACCCGCGCTGGGAGCGGCGCTCGGCCCGATCGACCATGGCGCCCGAGGTCACCGAGTAGACCTTGTTGAACGCGACGTCCTGATACAGCTCGTAGCCGGCGAGCGTCTGCATCGCGAGGATCAGCCGGGCGTCGGCTTCCTTGCGATCGATCATGTTCATCTCGCCGGCGCAGTAGATCGCGGCAAGGCTGCTGGCAAGATCCCAGATGGTGGCGTAGTCGTAGTTCGGAACGGCGGCGACGAGCCCCGTCGACGGGATGTAGTTCGCCTTGACGTACCGCCACGCGATCTCCGCCGCTTCGTCGAGCTTCTGCTGGTCGTCGGCGAAATGCAGGTAGCGCCGCTCGGCAAGCGCGAGATCGGCCGATGCCGTGCGGCGGTGCTCCTCGAGCCGCTCGACCGGCATCGGGGCGGCGGGCTGCACGGGCTGCTGCCCTTCGGCCGAAGCCGCGGCGAGCGCGAGAAACATGACGGCGGCGCGGGGAGCGCGGGCGCGCATGGCTATCCCGTACTCCCCGGCGGGCCGAGCGCGGTGAGCACCTCGTCCTGACCGTTCGAGCGGGCGAGGGACGCGGCCGTCTGGCCCGTCGCATTCGCGATCGACGCATTGGCGCCGGCCCCGAGCAGCGACCGCACCGCGGCAGCATTGCCATTGGCCGCCGCATACATCAGCGCCGTGTGGCCGCCGGCATCGCGCGCATCGACGGGCGCGCCTTTCGCAATGAGCAGTTTCACGACGTCATCGCTGCCGCGGCTGGCCGCATACATCAGCGCCGTGCGCCCCAGTTCATTGGCGACGTCGATCTTCGCCCCCTTCTCGATCAGCTTCTCGGCGCTACGCTGCTGGCCGAGAAACGACGCAAGCATGAGCGCGGACCACTTGTCGTCCTGGATGAACGCATGCGCGCCCTTGTCGAGCAGCGACCCGGTCAGATCTTCCTTTCGCGCGAGAATCGCGTTGATGAGCGGCGTGCGGCCGGCCGAGTCCACGACGTTCGGGTCGGCACCCTTGTCGAGGAGCGCGCGTCCGGCGCCGGTGTGGCCTCCGGTCGCCGCATCGTGCAACGCGGTCGATCCATCCGGGCGCTTGGCGTTGGGATCCGCCCCTTTGTCGAGCAGCACGGCCACGACTTCCTCGTGGCCGCCCGCCGCCGCCTGCATCAGCGGTGTCGGACCCTTCGCGGCATCCGTGTTCGGATTCATGCCCGAGTCGAGCATCAGCCGCACCGCGCGATGATCCCCCTCGGCAGCGCGGCGCGTCAGTGCCTCCTGTGAATAGTCGACGCCGAGCCGCGCCAGATCGCGGCGCGCGCGCGTCTGCCCGTCGCAGGCGGCGCCGGCGCCGCTGGCCGCCACGACAACGGCGGCGCCGAGGATCACCCGAACACTCCGGCGCATGCTATCTCCGGGGCGCCGTGGCGGTCGCGGCCGAACCCTTCGACAGAACGTCGACGACAGGCTGGTGTCCGCCGCGCTGCGCGTACTCGAGCGCCGTGCGGTTCTCGCCGCTCTTGAACTGCGTATTGGCGCCGCCCGCGACGAGGAGCTCCGCCATCTTCTGCTGCCCCTTCTCGGCCGCACTCATGAGCGCCGTCCAGCCGTCCTTCGTGCGCGTGTTCGCGTTCGCGCCCGCGCCGAGCAGCGCCTTGACGACGTTCTCGTCTCCCTTTTCAGCCGACGCCATCAGCGCCGTCCAGCCATCCTTATTGGGCTGCTCCGGCTTCGCGCCTTTCTCGAGCAGTACCTTGACGACGTCGGCCTGCCCGGCCTGCGACGCAGCCATCAGCACCGTCCATCCATCGATGTTGGCCTGGTTCGGGTTGGCCCCCTTGTCGAGCAGCAGCCGCACGATCTCGGCGTCCCCCGGCTCGATGGCGGCCATCAGCGCCGTCCACCCGTCGCGGTTCTTCGTGTCGACGATGGCTCCCTTTTCGAGGAGCAGGGCGACGACGTCTTCGGCTCCGCGCTGCGACGCCGCCATGAGCGCCGTGAAGCCTTCCTTCGTCGCGGAATTCGGGTTCGCGCCCTTCTCGAGAAGCGCCTTCGTGACGTCCACGTTGCCGCTTTGCGCCGCGGCAATCACCGCCATCCAGCCGTCAGGCTTGATCGCGTTGATGTCGGCGCCGCGCTCCATGAGCAGGTTCACGGTGCCCTTGTGCCCCTGCTCGGCTGCCGCCATGAGCGGGGTCGTGCCGTCCGTCTTCTGCGCGTTGATCGCCACGCCGTCCGACAGCAATTCCTTGACGGCCCCCTCGTCTCCCTGAGACGCCGCCGCCACCAGCGCCTGCTCGGGCGTCGCGCCATTGGTCAGGTACTTCTCCGCCGAGCCGCCGCCGCATGCCGCCGCTGCCATCAGAGCAAGTGTGGGGAGCAGGGCGCGCATCCCGTGTCTGAACTGTGCCTTCACTGATTCCTCCTCGGACCTCGTCGGGCCTTAGCAAGCTGCGTACCCCACCGGTTCAGGTGCTAAGGCAGAGCTCCAAAGCCGTCCTTTAGGGCTCAGGCATTCGGTTTGCGTAGGGCGGTGCCGCCTTGGCAACGACGCTGCGCCGCCGTCACCGCTTCACGAGGGGCGGCCTCTACACCGTGCTCGGCGCCATGACCATCACGGCACTCGTGCTCATGGCGAGCTACATTGCCGTGCGGCTCACGACGGTGCCCCTCGACAATGCATTCACGCCGGCCGATCGCCTCCTGGCCGTCTGTCTCGTGTGGGCAGAGCTCTTCCTCTGCCTGCACGGCGTCGGCTACTTCACGAGCGTCCTGAAAGCCGCGCGGCGTGAACGGCGCGCCACGCCGTGGCTCTTCGCGCGCCGCGCGGACGCACCTGTCGCTCTGCTGATCGCGGCGTTCAACGAGTCGGAAGACGTGCTCGAAGAAACCATCGCGTCGGTCCTGGCGATGGATTACCCGTATCTGAACGTCTATCTGCTCGACGATTCGACGAAAGCCGAGAGCTGCGCCGGCGCCGATCGTCTGTGCAAGGCCTTCGGCATCACGCTGGTGCGCCGCACGAACCGCGCCGGCTACAAGGCCGGCGCCATCAACGACCTGCTGCCCTCGCTCACCGAGCCCTATGTCGCGGTGCTCGACGCCGATCAACGTCCGCTCACGACGTGGCTGCGCGACATCGTTCCGCTGCTCGACGAAAACCCGAAGCTGGCCTTCGTGCAGGTGCCGCAGATCTACGTCAACACCCACGCGCTTCCCGTCGCGCGCGCGGCCGCGTTTCAGCAGGCTGTCTTCTTCGAATACATCTGCGAAGGGAAGTCGGACTCGAACGCGATGTTCTGCTGCGGCTCCAATGTGGTCATCCGCCGCGAGGCGTTGATGGATGTCGAGACGCTCGTCGAGGGCCGGCGGCACTTCTTCGACGAAACGTCGGTGACCGAGGACTTCGCGACGACGGTTCGCATGCACGCCGCGGGCTGGCGCACCAGCTACGTCAACCGCCGCTACGTCGTCGGCATGGGCCCAGAGACACTGTCGGCGTATTTCACGCAGCAGATGCGGTGGGCGATGGGCACGCTGGGCGTGGGGTTGCGCGTGCTGAGGCAGTTGTTCCGGAATCCGCGCATGCTCACGTTGGGCCAGTGGTGGGAGTACCTCCTGTCGGGCTCCTACTACTTCGTCGGGTTCGCCAACCTGATCTTCATGATTGCGCCCGTGCTCTTCGTCGGCTTCGACGTGCGCCCGATGCGGAATGACGATGGGCTGTATCTGTGGTTCTTCATCCCGTACATCTTCTTCACGATGAACCTGTTCTTCTTCGGGATGGCGCTGCGCAATTACTCGCTGAAGGGGGTCTGGCTGGCCAGCGCGCTGAGCTTCGCGACGTTCCGCACTTACATTGCAGCGGGGCTCGTGGCGCTGTTCGGTCTCAAGCGCGCGTTCGGCGTGACGCCGAAGGGAGTGGGGGGCGCGATTCCCCTGTGGAAGCTCTGGCCGGAACTGCTCCTGCTGCTCGCCAACGTGGCGACCGCAGCGTTCGGGTTCTTCTGGATGCTGCGGTACGGCCTCGAGATGGCGTACGGCGTCAACACCTTCTGGGCGACGTACCACGCGGTGCTGCTCTCGACGCTGTTCGTGCACTTCAACCGCCGCGTCGAGATTCCCGCGGCGCAGCCCCTCTTTGCGGCGGCGGCGACGAAGGCCGCGTGATGGACGGCACATTCCCGGTCATCGACGCCAGGCTGCTGCTCTGGATCAATCACATCGTCGCGGCCAAGCCGTGGCTGTACAAGCTGTGTCTGTTCCTGACCGATGACGCGGCGGATATCCTGCTCGTGCTCACGGCGGCGTGGCTGTGGCTGTGGCCGATCGACAGCACGGTGATGGCCCGCGCGGGAGGCGTCGTGCGCCCCCTGACGCGGCGCGAGAGCCGCGCCCGCCTGATCAGCTTCGGTGTCGCGGCAATGGGCGCCTACATCGTCGCGCGCATCATCGCGATCGCGGTCGACGCCGACCGGCCGTTCGTGACATTCCTTCCCGTGCGCGGCCTTCCGGGATCGTTCGACGGGTTGCGCACGTTCGGATCCTTCCCGAGCGATCACGCCGCGCTGCTGGCGGCGCTCCCGATCGCATTCTTCAAGTGGGATCGCCGGCTGGGCCTCGCATGGACCGCTGCCGCGGCGCTGCTGATCGTCGTGCGCGTGGGGGTAGGCTTCCACTACCCGTCAGACATGCTGGCAGGAGCGCTATTGGGGATGACGTTCGGCGCCGTGGCCATGGCCGTACACGACCGCAGCAGGCGGGTGCATGCTCTGACCGTGGCCGTCGCGGCCGGGTTCGAGCGGTTGCCGCACGCCATCGGGCTCTACTCGCTGCTCGGCCTGGTCGGCCTCGAGTTCGCAATGCATTTCCAGCACGTCATGCAGTTTGTGATGTGGCTGTATCACCGGGTGGCCTGATGGATTCCACACTGCAGCGCACGGCCGTCATCGCGGCCATCGTGATCGTCTTCGTCGGTGGCGCCTGCTTCGCCGTCACGCGCCCGGCGCCGCGGCAGGCAACGCCGCTGCTGCTCGACGATCCCGGGATCGACGGGGAGACCGTCGTGCGCGATCGCAGGGGGCGCCCTATCATCGCGAACGTGCGTACCGTGGAGAAGGGCGTGCTGTACCGCGGCAGCGGCTTCCCGACGTCGTTTCCCTCGAACTCCGGCGAGAAGGAGTACGCCGATCAAACGGCGTTCGAGTTCCTGCGCTCGCGCAACGTCCGGCACGTGGTCGCCCTCATGGACGATGAGGCGGCGTATTACGCCGAAGACGGTTACCTGAAGTTCTGGTCGGAGAAGACGGGCTTCGCCATCGGCACGACGTGGGTGAGGATCGACCAGGCCGGCGCCTATGCGAAGGACGACCGGGGGGGCCTGCACGCCGCCGGCATCCTGATCTCGCTGATGCGCGAACGCGTGGCTGGTGCGGGGGCGGTGTACGTGCACGATCTCGACGGCGTCAGCCACGCGGGGATCGCGGTGGCCGGCTACGAGCTGTGGCGCAATCGCGGGTGGAACGACTACGACTCACTCTGGACGCTGGCCGAGCGCCGCTTCCTCGGCGGCAACCGCACGATGCAGGACTGGCAGCGCGCCGGAAAAGCGCCTGCGCAGGCCGCGTGCCCGAATGGTTCCAGGGCATTCGTGTGCCGTGAGTCGCTGCGCAGCCTCCGCGAGGAGCTGCGGTTCGTGATCGAGCTATGACGCTGATCCAGCCGTTCATCCCCAGTCCGCAGCTGATTGCCTGGCTGCTGCCGTCGGCGGTGGTCTACGCGGGTCTCGCGGCACTGCTGGCCGGATACCTGCGCGTCAGGCGCGGCGTGCGCACGCCGTATACGCGCAAGATCTTTCACTTCACGATTTTCACGGCGGCCGGACTCATCCAGATGTTCTGGGGCCTTCCGGGCGTCGTCATCTTCGGCAGCGTGACGAGCCTGATCGTGCTGCATGCCGTGTGGCGCGGCGACGGGTATCCGCTCTACGAAGCGATGGCGCGCCCCACGGACGCGCCGAGGCGCACGCTGTTCATCATCATCCCGCTCATCACGACGGCGCTCGGCGGCGTCATCGCAAACGTGCTGTTCCCGGCCTGGGCGTTTGTCGGATACCTCGTGTGCGGGTGGGGAGATGCCGTCGGCGAGCCGGTCGGGACGCGATGGGGCCGACACCGCTACCGCGTGCCGTCGATGGGCGGCGTGCCGTCGACGCGCAGCATCGAGGGCAGTCTCGCGGTGTTCGTGGCCGGCACGCTCGCGACGGCCGCGGCCATGGCCCTCAAGGGGGCGCCGCCGGCTCACATCGCACTGATTGCCGTTGGCGCAGGCCTGGCCGGCGCGCTCATCGAGGCGGTCAGCACCCACGGCCTCGACAATCTGACGGTCCAGGTTGCCGCGTCCGCGGCCGCGCAGTGGCTCGGCTAGCCGAGCTACTGGCCTTTCGCTTGCTTTGCCCATCGCGGCCATGGCACTGCTGAATCGTTCGCGCGTCCATCACGCCGGCACCTTTGCGTACATCTGGCTGATGCTGGGCTTCGCCACGGGCACGATCCTCCTGGTGGGCCCGGTGCGCTGGATTACGAGCTACCTCCGCGACGGCAACTTCTCGCAGTCGACCGAGAACGCCGTGATGATGGGCGTCATCCTGCTCTTCGTGGCGGTGTCGGCCCTGTTGGCGTGGATGGTCGTACGGCAGATGCGCCGCATGGGCACGCGCCGCGCGCGCCTCGCGTTTCCCGCCGTGCTCACCATCGCGGCGGCCTTCAGTCTGTATGGCTGGACGAATCCCGCCATCATGGCGAGCGCCGCCGGAGGCGTCGGCGGCACCGTGACAGTGGGCGGAGGCGCAGAGTTCGTCTTCGGGCCGTATCCCGATCGCCCGCGCCTGCAGAAGCTGAAAGACGATGGCTTCACCGCCGTGGTGTCGCTGCAGCATCCCGCCGTGCTTCCGTTCGAGCCGCCCGGCATCGCCGAAGAGACACGCGCGACGGGAGAGATCGGACTGACGTTCATCCATGCGCCGATGCTGCCGTGGATCAGCGCCAACGACGCGTCGCTCGAGAAGATCCGCGGGATTGCGAAGGAAGGGAAGGGGCGTTACTACGTCCACTGCGGTCTGGGCCGTGACCGGGCGAATGTCGTCAAGCGCATGCTCGAGCGCGAGGGCGTCGACGTCGCGCAGGGGGAAGGCTTCAAGGCTGCGCGCACGTTCGGCCTGCGGTTCGCCGAAGGCAACAAGCCCATGGAGCGCGGCCTCATCGCGCCGCTCGACGAGGATGTCTTCCTCGTGCCGTTCCCCAACAAGCACGAGATGTTCGGCAACATGCTGTCGGGTCAGGTCGCGCACGTGCTGCTCGTTCTCGATGACGCGAATGCCGAGGAGCGCGAGTGGATCGCCGAGGCGCGGTCACGCTTCGGAGAGTTCGACGTGCCGTACTCGCTCGAGACGCTCCAGGCCGGCGACGGAGCGCGAGCCGCCGATCTGGTGCGTAAGGCCGCGTCGCTGCCGCGGCCTCTCGTCATCGTGGTCTCCCGCACCGAGCCGCACCCGAATGCGGCCGTGGCGAAATCGCTGCTGGACGCATGGAAGTCCGCTCGAGCGCGGTGAAGTGGTACCAAATCTGCTATCGCTCGACCCGCGCATTGACGCGAAGGAGATATAGAACGTGCTGCTGATGAGATTGTTCAATTCGTATCGCCCTGTCACGCTCGCGGCCGCCGCAGCCCTGGCGATCGTGGCTCTTCCCCAGATGGCGCAGGCTCAGGCCGCGCCGAAGGTCACGTTCGCGCCGGCCGTAGCGCAATCGTCCGGCGCCTCGCAGACGGCGCAGACCACGCCGGCCTCGATGGCTCCTTACTGGGAGCTCATTGGCGGCGTCGAAGGGGACACCGACGGCATGATGTACGCGTTCTTCGGCCCTTCCTGGACGCGGCCGCTCAACGACACCACGCGGCTGCAGCTGACGGCGCGCGGCAACTTCCTCAAGTACGAGTTCGAGGAGAACGGCGGCGTGACCGAGGTCAGCGGCCCCGGCATCAGCACCCAGGTGGGCCTGAAGTTCGGCGACCGCCACACGTTCAAGATCGGCGCGGGCCCGAGCTTCAAGTGGCGCAATGAAAAATTCACGGCGGCCAACGGCACCGAGACCGAGTTCGACGGCGACATGGAAGTGGGCATCTCGGTCGGCGCCGACGCCTCGCTGAATCCGACCCGCCGCGACAACGTGCACGCGCTGGTGAACTACAACACCGAAGACAAGTACATGTGGAGCCGCCTGGGTTACAAGCACCAGATCTCCAACTACAACTGGCAGGAGACCTTTGCGCACTTCATAGGCGCCGAAGGCATCCTTCAGGGCAACGACGACATCCGCACGATGATGCTCGGCGGCCTCTTCGAGTTCGTGCATGCGCCCTCATCGACGGCGCTGATGGTGCGGGGGGGCTACAAGAAGTCGACCTTCGATGTGGAAGACGATCGCACGGGCCCGTACGTCGGCGTCAATTTCTACAAGCGGCTTGGCCGCTAGAGAGAACCGGGTGACGGCTGGAGGGCC
>JALYRV010000109.1 GCA_030855205.1 Acidobacteriota bacterium
GCACGAGGGTGCCGCCGGCGGCGACGTTGAGGACCTGAAGGCCCCGGCAGATCGCCAGCAGCGGCAGGTCGCGGGCCAGCGCGTGCCGCGCAAGGGCGAGCTCGAGCTCGTCCCGGCCGGGCTCGGCTCCCTCGGTCGCCGGGTGCTTCTCGGCGTGATAGATGGCCGGGTCGACGTCCTGCCCACCCGTCAGCAGCACGCCGTCGGCCGCTTCGAGCGCCTGCTCCAGCGCGTCGACGCTGTCGATTGCGCGGATGTCGGCGCCGGCTTTCGTCAGGGCCTCGACGTAGTCGGGCTTCGGGAACGGGACGAGAATTACGGGACGAGTCATGGCAATTCCAGAATCGAGGGCGAACCCTACATCCGCGTAGGCACGGCGCACCCCATCAGGTCGAGCGCGGTCGTTATCTGCTGTCGAACGTAGGCGACAGCCGCCGCGCGCCAGAGCCGGGCATCCGCCCGCTCCTCACGTAGGATCTGCTGGCGGTGGTAGAACGCGTTGAAACCCTGCGCCATGGTGAAGGTGAATTTCGCGAGCGTTGAGAGCTCGAGCGAACGCAGCGCGCTCTCCGCGATCTCGTCGAGGCGTGACGCCTGCAGCATCAGGTCCCACAGCTCGTCCCCCTCGTCGCCCGTCGTGAGCGCATCGGCGGGGACGCCGTCGAGCGCGTCCTTGATCTGCGAAGCCGCGATGCCGTGCCGCTCCTCGAGCTTTTGAAGGATGTTGCCCGCCCGCACCGCGGCGTACTGCAGGTACGGACCGCTTTCCCCCTCGAAACTCAGGGCTTCCTCGATGTCGAAGGCGATCAGCTTCGCGCGCGAGTACTTCACCATGAAGTACCGCACCGCGGCGGTCGCGATGTCCACGCCGGTGCGGCGGCATTCGTCGGCGCTCAGCGCTTCGTTGCGCCGCGACACTTCCTGCTGCGCCTTTTCGGCGAGCCGGTCGAGCAGATCGTCGGCCTTCACGCCGAGGCCTTTGCGGCCCGACACTTCGACGAACGGTTTGCCTTCGCTGTCAGCCGGGTCGTACCCGAGCTCGCGGGCCGTCGCATGCGACAGCGCCACCATCTCGTAGGAGAAATGCGTGGACTGTGCAGCCTCGTCGTGGAAGCCCATGGCGGCCAGCGCCTGCTTCACGAGCTTCTGCAGGTACGCCTGGCGCGTGTCGATGACGTTGAACACCGCGCTCGCGCGGCCGAAGCCAGGCGCAGGCGCAGTCCCACCGGCCGGCGCGATGGAGGTCGTCGCCCAGACAGGCGTGCCGTCTTCGCGCCTGGCGAACTCGCGATAGTGGAAGTCGCGCCCGAGCAGGCCGAACTTCCAGAACTGGTACGCCATGTCCTTGCCGACGTACGTCACCGTGCCGTCCGAGCGCACGATGACTTTCTCGCGCGCGGGATCCCCCGCCTCTTCCTCCGCCACGCCCGACGGCTCCGGGTCTTCGTCGATCTTCATGACCCAGCAGCCCGCGAGCTTGCCCTCGCTCTGCATGAAGACCGATCCGCGCGCCTTGAGCTGCTCGAACGCGGTCGCCCAGAACTGGAGGCGCAGGATGTCTCCCTCCCAGCTCAGAAGGTCGTAGCCGATATCGAGCCGCGCCATGGTCGCCAGATGACACCGCACGATGCGGTCGGCGACGAACGCGCCGATCGCGGCCGTCTCGTTGCCGCCGGCCTCGAGCGCGTGGAGTGTCCTCGAGCGGAGTTCGAGCCTCGTCTTGTCGCTGCCGTACCAGTCGGTCACGCGCGCATAGAGATCCCAGCAGTAATAATCGAACCGCGTCTGGTCGGCGATCTGCTTCACGCCTTCGAGCGTCTGGCCCTCGATCTCCATGAAGCCGACGACGACGTCGGCGACCTGGACGCCGGTGTCGTCGATGTAGTTCTGCACTTCGACGGGACGCCCCCGGAAGCGCAGCACGCGCACGAGCGTGTCGCCAAGCGCCGCGTTGCGGAGGTGGCCGATGTGCGCCGCCTTGTTCGGGTTGATGGCCGTGTGCTCGACGATCACCTTGCCGGTCGCGGCGGGCGCCGCCACGGCCGGGGTACCGCCGAGCCGCTCCCGGATGAAGGCGGGGCGATCCAGATAGAAGTTCAGGTAGCCGTTGGGCGCCGCGTCGACGCGGATCACGCCATCGATCGGCGCCATCGCGGCGGCGAGATCCTGGGCGATTGCGCGCGGCGCCTTGCGCAGCCGCCGGGCGAGCTCGAAGGCGACGGGGACGGCGAGGTCGCCAAGCGCGCGGCTCGGTGGCATCTCGATCGCGATAGATGGCACCTCTGACGGATCGAGACCGAACTGTGCGGTGATGGTCTCGGCGAGGCGCGTGCGGACACGGTCGTGTACGGGCAGAATCATCGGCGGTCAGCAATTCTACCGCGTGATACCATCGGCGTTTGTTGACGCGCTAAAGGTCGCCGGGCGAGTTGATGTTGCGGAAGATCGCTCCGGGATCTCCGAACGCGGAGACGGCGGCGGGGTCGAGCACGCGGAGGCGCAGCGTCGCGAGCGCGTCCCGCAGCGACAGCTGACCGGCATCCAGTGCGCGCGCGAGCGTGTCACGTGCCGACTGGCGGTACGCGGCTGCCAGCGGCTCGATGCCATTGCCCGCATCGGCAAGGCAGACGTCCGGCTCCGGCGGCTGCTGCGCTCTCCGGAGAATCGCCGCCAGCAGCGGCGCCGTGAGCGCCGGCATGTCGCCGCCGAGCACGATCAGGACGCTGGCGTCAGTCGCCTCGAGCGCGGTCACGATGGCGCCCAGCGGGCCGGTTCCGGGATAGCGATCGATGACGATGCGCGCGGCCGCTGACGGCGGAAAGTCCGCCTCGCGCGCCTCGCTGGTGACGATGAAGACTTCGGACGCGACGCCTGCCGCCAGCTCGAGCTGCCGGTCGAGAATCGATACGCCGCCCACGAGCAACCGGCTCTTGTCGCGGCCCTGGAATCGGCGGGCCTCTCCGCCCGTAAGAATCGCCGCGGCTGTCACGGCGGCACCATAACAGAAATGGCGGAAGCCCGAATCGGTCGCGTCATCGTTGCCAGCCTGCATCAGGCGATTGCCGACGTGCTGCCGCAGCGCGTCGAGTTCTACGAAAACTGGATCAACTCGCACGGCCTGCGCGAAGGCGCGATGGGGCTCGCGCCGTTAATGGCGGTCATCAGTTTCCTGCGGACGGAGGGACGCGCGTACGAGCCGCTCGTCGCCCGCGCGGGCGAGTACGCCGCCGACTGGTCGGTGCAGGCGATGTCGCCGTTCACGCACCGGCTGTTCCTCGCACTGCCGCAGTGGCTTCGTACGAGGGCCGCGCTGTCGGTCGCGCGCGCGGTCATCCGCGACTCGTACTCCGGATCGAGGGCCACCACGCGGGTGCGCAAAGGCGTCGTCACCGTGGATCTGCGCGGCTCGCTCTTCTGCACGGTCCGCACGACAGCCGAGGGGCCCCTCTGCGGGTTCTACGGGTCGGTCATCGAGCGCGTGCTCAAGCTCTTCCAGGTGCCGGCCGTGGCCGTGCCCGTGAAATGCCGGGCCACGGGCGAGCCCGGCTGTGAAATCCACCTCACCCTCCAGCGGAAGTCCGCTCCGGACCCGGCCCGCGCGGACTGATTGCGCGTCTAATCCATCATGCGTTCGAGAATCCTCGCCTGTCTGGCTGTGTGCTGTCTTGCGGTCGCGAATGCGGACGCCCAGACGGCGCGCGTGCTGGTGATGCCGTTCGATGTGACGCCGCAGGCCGCGCACGGGGCGACGTACTGGGCGGGCGAAGCCGGCGCGCTCCTCGTGGCGGACGCGCTTCAGGCGCGAGGCTACGGCGTGTTCACGCGGGCCGAGCGCGCCGCGGCCTTCGAAGAACTCGAACTGCCCGCATCGACACCTCTCTCGCGCGCCACGATTCTGAAAATCGCGCAGCTGATGGGGGCGTCGGACGTGATTGTCGGCACGCTCACGCTCGAGGGGGACAGCGCGGCCATGCGCGTGCGCAGCGTGCGCGTCGAGGCGGGACGCGCGCAGGCCGACGTGGCCGAGCGCGGCGCGCTGCGCGACCTCATGGTGATCTCCGGACGCGTGGCCGATCGTCTCGTCGAGCAGACGCTCCGGGCGCCCAGGGGCGCGACGGTGCCCCCGCCGCCGGCACCCCCTCTGCCGGCGTTCGAGAGCTACGTGAAGGGGCTGGTCGCGGCGACGCCGCCGGCGCGTGAGAAATTCCTGCGCGACGCGCTTGCGCTCGCGCCCGGCTACGGGCGCGCCAACCTCGCGTTGTGGGAGCTGCTCGACGAGCAGGATCGCCATGAGGAAGCGCTGGCCGAGGCACGCAAGGTGCCCGCGACGTCCGTGCTCGAGCGAAGCGCCCGTTTCGCCGCGGCGTTGTCGCTCATCGCGCTCGAGCGGTACGACGAAGCTTTCACGCAGCTCGACGCGTTGCGCGCGAGCGGCGCGTCGCCTGTCATCGACAACGCGCAGGGCGTGATTCAGTTGCGCCGCGCCGCCGCGCACGCCGCGGGCAAGCCCGTCTACTTCTTCAACAAGGCGGCCGAGCGCGACCCGGACGACTCCGACTTCCTCTTCAATCTGGGCTACGCGTATGCGCTCGAGCGCGACAACACCGGCGCGCTCTATTGGCTCCGCGAGGCCGTGCGCCGCGCGCCTGCCGACGGCGAGGCGCACCTGCTGATGGCCGTGGTGCTCGACGCGAGCGGCCGCACCGCGGAGGCCCAGCGCGAGCGCGATCTCGCGCGGCTGCTCGGCGCCACTGCCGGCGCGCCCGGCGTACCGCGCGAGCTCGAGCGCCTGCGCACCGATCTCGTAACCGGCAGCCTCGGTACTTCCGAGGCGCTCATCACCAATCCCGCGCAGCGGGAGCAGCAGGAGCTCTCGGCGTTCCATCTCGATCGCGGCCGCCGCCTCTTCGACCAGGAACAGGATCGCGAGGCCGCGCTTGAGCTGCGCCGCGCCATCTATCTGTCGCCCTATCTTCCCGACGCGCACCTGCTGCTCGGCCGCATCTACCGGCGCGCGTCACGCGTCTCGGAAGCGATCGACGCCTTCAGGATTTCGATCTGGAGCCGGGAAACGGCCGCGGCGCGGCTCGCGCTCGCCGAGGCGCTGCTCGCCAACGATCAGCGTGAGGAAGCGCGGATCGAGGCGGCGCGTGCCCTCGAGCTCGATCCCGACAACGCGGCCGTGAAAGCGCTTCTCGATCGCATAAAATGAGCGCACCAGTGTCGGAAGAAGGCTTTCACGAAGTACAACTGAGCGGGAAGCAGCTCGTCTTCCTGTTCATGGCGACGACCGTCGTCCTTGTCGCGATTTTCCTGCTCGGCGTAGTCGTGGGGCGCGATGTCGGTCCTGAGCGCCTGGTCGCCGAAGCCACCGGCACGACCATCGAGGGTCTTCCTCCGGAGCAACCGTCGTCGCCCGTCGAAGCAGGGCAGCCGGCTGCCGAGCCGCCGACGCCGGCGCAGGAAACGCCCGACGAGTTCAGCTATCACGAGCGGCTCCAGCAGGCGGCGGCCAAGCCCGAGACCGTGGAGCCCGCGCCTCCTCAGATCCCCGCGGCATCTGACCCCGCGGCTGCCGCGCCTGCGCCCGCGTCCGCGCCCGCGTCGGGATGGGTCGCGCAGATTGGCGCGTACAACGATCGCGCGACGGCCGACCGCATCGTCCGCACGCTGACCAGCAAGCAGTATCCTGCTTTCGTGCTGCCGCCCGCGCCGGGCGCGCCGACCGCGGCGTTCCGCGTACGGGTCGGTCCTTACCGCGAGCGCCGCGAAGCTGAAGACGTCGCCGGCCGCCTGCAACGGGAACTGCAATTCAAACCTTTCGTTACGCGCTAGCCATCGTCTCGGGCCTGCTGCTGGCCTTGAGCTTTCCGAAGTTCGGACATCCCGCGCTCGGCTGGATCGCGCTGTCCCCGCTGATTCTCGCGATCGCCGCGCCGGCGCCTCCGCGCGCGGGACGCTTCGGCTTCCTGCGGGGGCCTGCGTCGGTCGGGCTGACGGCCGGCATCGTGTATTTCGGCGGCACCCTCTACTGGCTGGTCGGCACGATGCGGACCTTCGGCGGCCTGCCGATCCCGATCGCCGTCCTGGCCTGCGCGGCGCTCGTGCTCGTGCTGTCGCTCTACGTCGCCTTGTTTGCGTGGCTGCTGGCGAGGGCCTTTCATCGCATCGGACCGGGCGCGGTGTGGATGGCGCCGTTTCTGTGGGTGGGCTGTGAGTACCTCCGCTCGTGGGTTGGCGGCGGCTTCCCGTGGGTGCTGCTCGGCTACAGCCAGGCCACCGTGCTGCCGATCGCACAGGTCGCCAGCGTCGGCGGCGTCTATCTGCTCTCGTTCGTCGTCGCGCTCGTGAGCGCGGCGGGCGCGTGGACGGCCGTGTCGCGCGCGCGATCGAGGTGGATCCTGTCGGCGGGGGCGATCGCGGCGGTCATCGCCGCAGGCGCGTGGGGCGCGTTGCGCGTGCGCGGCGGCGAGCTCACGCGCGAGGGGGACACGGTGCGCGTCGGACTCGTGCAGGGCAACATCCTGCAGGACGACAAGTGGAACCCCTCGCTCGCGCTGCCGATCCTCAACCGCTACCTCGATTTGAGCCGCCAGGCGCTCAGCGCCGGAGCGCAGGTCGTCATCTGGCCAGAGTCGTCCACGCCGTTCTTCCTCGAGGAGAATCCGGTCATGGCCGCGCCGATCCGGCGCCTGGCCATGGAGTCGAAGACGCCGTTCGTCATCGGCAGCGATCAGATCGAGCGCGCGCAGCAGGACCGCTTCTACAACGCCGCGTTTCTCGTCACGCCCGACGGACAGACGCGCGCCGTGTATCGAAAGATGCACCTCGTGCCGTTCGGCGAGTACGTGCCGCTCCGGCAACTGCTGCCGTTCGTCGCGCCACTGGTCGAAGCCGTCTCGGAGTTCTCGCCCGGACTCGAACCCGTCCTGCTGCCGATCGGCGAGCACAAACTGAGCGTCGCCATCTGTTACGAAGTCGTCTATCCCTGGCTGATGCGCACGTTCGCCAACAGCGGCAGCGGTCTGCTGACGACGATCACCAACGACGCCTGGTACGGCACGAGCTCCGCCGCGTATCAACACTGGGAGCAGGCGTCGCTGCGCGCGATCGAGCAGGGACGTTATCTTGCGCGCGCGGCCAACACCGGCATCAGCGGCATCGTCGACCCGTATGGGCGCGTCATCATGAAGACCCGTCTGTTCGAAACGACGGTGGTCACGGGCGACGTCCGGTGGATCACCGCGAAGACGGTGTATGCGACCATTGGGGATCTGATTGCGTGGGTCTCGCTCGCCGTCATGCTGGCGGCGGCCTTCGCTCCCCGCAAAAACTGAGTCTGGAGCCACACGTGCGCACGCTGGAAGATCAAGTCAGGGAATTCGATGCACTCGCGGGGCGTGCGGCGGATCTCCGGAGGGGGCTTTGACGAAGCACGGCTGACCGAGGAACTCGGCCGCCTCGAAGCGGGCGTGTCGGAGCCCGACTTCTGGAAGGATCAGGCTGCGGCTCAGAGGGTGCTGCAGCGCCGCCGCCGCATCGAGCAGGATCTCGCGCTCGCGACATCGCTGCGCAAGCGGTCCGAGGATCTCGCGGTCCTGGCCGACTGGGCGAAGCAGGGAGAACCCGTCGCGGCGGAGATCGACGCGGGCCTGGCCGCGTTCGCCGGCGATGTCGAAGCCGGCGAGATCCGCACGCTGCTCTCCGGCCCGCTCGACGGCAAGAACGCCATCGTCACCATCCACCCCGGCGCGGGCGGTACCGAGTCGCAGGACTGGGCCGAGATGCTGATGCGCATGTACATCAAATGGACCGAGCGCCGCAGCTTCAAGCGCGAGGTGCTTGATCTGCAGCCCGGCGACGAGGCCGGCATCAAGAGCATCACGTTCCTCGTGCAGGGGGAGCACGCCTACGGTCTGCTCGCCGCCGAAGCCGGCGTCCATCGTCTCGTGCGCATTTCGCCGTTCGATCAGGCCGCGCGGCGGCACACATCGTTCGCGTCGATGTATGTCTGGCCGGAGCTCGACGATGACATCGAGGTCGAGATCGACGAGAAGGATCTGCGCATCGACACCTACCGGTCGAGTGGCGCCGGCGGCCAGCATGTCAACGTCACCGACTCGGCCGTCCGCCTGACGCACCTTCCGACCGGTCTCGTCGTCTCGTGCCAGAACGAGCGCTCGCAGCACAAGAACAAGGCCTCGGCGATGAAAGTGCTGAAGTCGCGCCTCTACGACATGAAGCTGAAAGAGCAGCAGGCCAGGCTCGATCAAATCGGCGGCGAGAAAAAAGACATCGCCTTCGGAAGCCAGATCCGCAGCTACGTGCTGCATCCGTACCAGCTCGTGAAGGACCACCGCACGAAGCACGAAGCCGGCAACGTCACCCGCGTGCTCGACGGCGACGTCGACGAGTTCATCAAGGCCTACTTGTTCAAGAAGGCGATGGGCAAGCTCGAGACGTCGGCGGCGGACGATGAGGAAACGGCCTAGGTGGAAGTTGTCGATCGGTTGATTTATTGATTTGTTGATTTGGGTTTCGCAGTGATCGCGGCGGTCTCGCTCTTGCGTCGGGCGTGCGGATGCGGCCTGAAGATCTCTCGGCTCGCCTCCACGCCTTGTCAGTCGCCGTGATTGGCTTCCTCAAGACGATCCGGCCCGCCCGAAGGTGCAGCCGTGTTCCCGCAGATTGACCGCTGCGCTCCCAGCGCTGATGCGAACTACCGCGCCGTCTGTCGGGCGCGCAGCCGCAAAGAGTTTGTCGCACGGCTGGGCGTCGCGCTCGAGGAAGCGGATGAGACTGTAGTCCGGCTCGAAACGATCCGAGACGCCCGTCTCGCCCCACAGGTTGCCGTGCATCCGCTACTCAAGGAAGCCGTTGAACTGCGAGCGATCCTGGCGGCGTCATACCGCACGGCCCGGCGCAACCTCCGCGAAGCCAAATCAACAGACCACCAAATCAAGAGATCGCCAAGTTAGCGAATGCCGCCCGGTTGCGTCCCCGCGATGTAGGCCTCTTCACTGGCGAGGACGATGTTGCCGGGGCGGGCGAAGTCGGGTGTGGCGCCTGAGGCGCGGCGGGCGGCAATCCAGGGCTTCATGATCTCGATCCAGATCGGCAGCGCCGCCGTGGTGCCGGTCTGGCCGTGGCCGATCGACTTCTTCTGATCGAGTCCGATCCAGATGCCGAGCGTGATGTCGGGATCGAACCCGATGAACCACGCGTCGGTGTAGTCGTCGGTCGTGCCCGTCTTGCCGCCGATGGGCCAGTTCAGTGAGGCGGCGCTCGCGGCCGTGCCGCGCTGCACCACACCGCGCAGGATGTTGGTCATGACGTATGCCGTGTCGGCGCGCAGCCCCTCGTGGGGCTCCGGGTGGTTCTCCTGCAGGAGGTTGCCCTCGCGGTCGGTGACCTGCTGCACCAGGAACGGCGTCATGCGCACGCCTTGATTCGGGAAGACGCTGTAGGCCGACGTCATCTCGATCAGCGACGCTTCGGCGGCGCCGAGCGCGACGGGGAGATAGGGAGGAATGGGGGACGTCACGCCCATCCGCTTGGCGTACTGCGCCACCTGACGCGGGCCGAGCTCGGCCATGACCTTGACGGCGGGAATGTTGCGCGACTGTTCGAGCGCGCGGCGCAGCGTCATCGGGCCGTGGAACTCGCGGTCGTAGTTCATCGGCTGATAGGCGCCCGCCGATCCGCCCGGGTAGGAGACCGGCTCGTCGACGATGATCGACGAGGCGGTGTAGCCGCGGTCGATGGCCGCCGCGTAGACGAACGGCTTGAAGGCCGACCCCACCTGGCGCTGTGCCTGCACTGCGCGATTGAACTCGCTGCGGTCGAAGCTCGCGCCGCCGATCATCGCGAGCACGCGGCCCGTGCGGTTCTCGATCGCCAGCACGGCGCCCTGCACGAGCGGCGCCTGTTCGAGCTTCGCGGTGAAGCGTTGCGCGTCCTCGAGCACGTCGATGCGCGCGTCGATCACATCGCCGGGCTTGACGAGCTGACGCGCGGCCTTCGACGTCCACACGTAGCCGCTCCTGGGGATCGCGCCCCTGAGGCGTCCGGCGCGCACGGCGATCCCTTCCTCCGACACGCCGGTGACGACGACAGGGATGAGGTCGCCGGCGGCGATCCGGCGATCCCAGCGAGCAAGCTTGAAGGTGTCGATCTGCTGGCCCTCGGCGACGACATTGCGCGCCGGAGCGCGCCAGCCGCGGCGCTTGTCGATGCGCCGCAGCCCTGCATCGAGCGCCTTGTTGGCCGCCTCCTGCAGGCTCGCGTCGAGTGTGGTGCGCACCTGCAGACCGCTTTCATAGAGCGCCTTGGCGCCGTATTTCCCTTCGAGCTGCCGGCGCACCTCCTCGACGAAGTACGGCGCCATCGACGCGGACTGGTTCGGCTCTCCGCGCGTGACGATCGGCGTCTGCTTCGATTGTTCGGCTTGATCGGCGGTGATGAATCCTTCGTCGGCCATGCGCGTGAGCGCGTAGTTGCGCCGGCGGAGCGCCGCCTCCATGTTGACGTAGGGACTCTGCCGCACGTTGCCCTGGATGATGCCGGCGAGCATGGCCGATTCCTCGAGCGTCAGATCGCTCGCGGGCTTGCCGAAATAGAGCCGCGCGGCCGCCTGCACGCCGTACGCGCCGTGCCCCCAGTAGATCTGGTTGCAGTACATCGTGAAGATCTCTTCCTTCGTGTACCGCTTCTCGATCTGGATGGCGACGAGCGATTCCTTGACCTTGCGCTCCCAGGACGTATCGCCCGAGGTGAAGCCGATGTCGTTGGCGAAGAGGTTGCGGGTGAGCTGCTGCGTGAGCGTGCTGCCGCCCGGGACGCGTCCCCGCGACACGACGTCGCGCGTGAGCGCGAGCACCATGCGAGGGATGCTCAGCCCGACGTGACGGAAGAAGTTGCCGTCTTCGGCCGCGACGATCGCGTTGCGAAGATGCTCGGGAATGTCGCGATACGTGATGACGGTGCGCCGCTCGACGGCGTACTCGGCGATGACGGCGCCGTTGCGATCGTAGACGCGCGTGATCGTGCTCGGGGCGTAGTCGTCCAGCGCGGAAATCTGCGGCAGGTCGCCGGTGAAGGCGAAGAGCACGCCGGTTGCCGCGCCGGCCACCGCGACGGCGACGAACAGCGCCACGAGCCCTGCCCGCCGGATCAGCCTGAGAATGGTCGATCGCATGACC
>JALYRV010000304.1 GCA_030855205.1 Acidobacteriota bacterium
TCGCTGCAGGTCGTGGCGCAGGGCATCCTTGGCAGCGCGCTGCCGGCGTCGACGGTCTCGCCGCTGGCCGACGCGGCGGGCGCGTCGATGGGCGGCTGGGCCCGCGCGCTGCTGCTGGCCGGCGCCGCGATCTCCATGTTCGGCCACATCGGCGGCATGACGCTCGCGATGCCGCGCATGATCTATGCGTTCGCGCGTGACGGGTTCCTGCCGCGCGCGCTCGGTGCCGTGCACCCCCGCACGCAGGCGCCCGTGACCGCGACGGTGCTGCACGTCTCGATCGTCTTCGCGCTCGCCGTGTCGGGCTCGTTCGAGAAGCTCGCGATCCTCGCCAACGTCTCCGCGATGGCGCTCTATCTCGGGTGCGCCGCCGCGGCATGGCAGCTGCGGCGCATGGGTGTGGCGGCTGGCGCATCGGGCGGATTCCGCGTGCCGTTTGGCGCCGTGATCCCGTGGCTCGCCGGCCTGGTCATCGTCTGGATGCTGACGAGCCTTACGCGGGGCGAATGGATCGCGATCGCGGCATGCATCGCCGGCGCGTCGGCGATCTATGCCGCCACCAGGACGCGCGCCGCCTGACGGCGCCCCGCCCGCCGCGTCCGTCAGCCTCTGTCAGGGGGCAGCGCGCCTCCCGCTTGACGCGGTACATCTGGCGCCTTGCAGTTCCCGAGCGGCGTCATACCCGCCCGTCGTACTATGGTCACGCATGAACGACCGCGCAGTGCTCTGGGATCTGGATGGCACGCTCGTCGACTCGGGCGAACTGCACTGGCGCGCCTGGCGCGACACGATGGGCGCCGAAGGCGTAACGATCACGCGCGAGATGTTCGACGCGACGCTCGGCTGGAAGAACGATCCCATTCTTCGCGCGTGGCTTGGGGACGCTGCGACAGACGAGCAGAAGACGCGGATCGCTGACGACAAGGAGCGGGCGTATCGCGACGCGGTGGCTGCGGAGGGTCTGCAGGCGGCGCGCGGCGCCCGCCGGTGGATCGAACGGCTGCACGCGGCCGGCTGGCGCCAGGCCATCGCCTCATCCGCCCCGCGCGCCAATATCGACGCTGTGCTCGCCGCGATCGATCTCGGCCACGACTTCACGGTCATCGTCGCCGGTGAAGACGTGACGCTCGGCAAGCCCGATCCACAGGTGTTCCTCCTGGCCGCCGAGCGGCTCGGCGTGCCGCCCGATCGCGCGGTGGTGGTCGAAGACGCCGCCGCCGGCATCGAAGCCGCCACACGCGCCGGCATGAAGTCGATCGGTGTGAGCCCGAAAACGAAACTCGAGGCGACGATTCAGGTGCGCGCGCTCACCGATCTCACACGGGAGCTCTGGGAGTCCCTTCTGCGATAGACTCTCCGCGCCAGCTCTCGCCGCGGATGAATCTCATGCTCCTACGCCTTCGCCGACTTGCGCCGGTCGGCGCCGCGCTCGCGCTGATCGCGCCGCTGACGGCCGTGGGGCAGCAGGCCCCCAAACCTCAGGCGCCCACCGTCATTCGATCGCAGATCACGCTCGTGCCGGTCGATGTCCGTGTGGTGGACCGCGACGGCCGCCCGATCACCGATCTCACCGAAGCGGATTTCACGGTGTTCGAGGACGGTGTGCCACACGCGATCCGCCATTTCTCGGCACATGCGTTCACGGCCGACCCGCACGCGGTCAGCGCGCAGCCTCAGTTCCGGACGCCGCAGGAAGAGGGCGCGCGCGCGTCGAACCGCCGCGTGTTCCTCATCATGCTCGGACGCGGCCAGCATCAGTCGGTCTCGAAGTACGTCGAAGCGCTGCACGCCTTCATCACGAAGGGTCTGCTCCCGCAGGATCAGGTCGCGATCATGGCCTGGAACCGGGCGACCGATTTCACGTCCGATCACGCGAAGGCGGGGCGTATTCTCGAGCGCTTCCGAGACCAGCACGGACAGATCGAGCACGAGCTGCTCCAGTGGTTCACGGGACTTCGCGCGCTCTATGGTTCGCCTGACATCCCCGCGCACATTCAGCGCAAGATCGACGCGGTCTATGAGGATGCGGGCGACCTGCGTCCGAGGTCGCTCACGCCGTCGCCGTCTTCCGACGCGGCCGCGCGCTCGGAAATGTCCCGCCGCGCCGCTGAAGAGATTCAGCGCGACGAGATCATGAAGACGTTCCCCGGCAGCGGTTTCATCACCGATTCGCGCGCCGAGATCCTCGCGTCGCTGTCCGGCATGACGTTCGAGGACTACGTTGCGCGGTCCTCGGAAACGCTGCAGGATCTCGGCAGCCTGTACGCCGCGGTCGACTACCTCCGCTACCTCGAGGGAGAGAAGCACCTGCTCTTTCTCACCGAGAAGGGCATCGACATTCCGCTGACGGAGGGCAACCGCAACTGGCGACCGTCGCCAGCGACGCGCGCATCGCCATCAACATCGTGCAGACGGGCGGCGTCGCCGGCGTCCCGCCGGCGCGCTTCGTGTTGGGGCCGCAGGGGCCGACGCTCATGATGAGCAGCCTGCCGAGCGCCGGGGCTTTGTTCAACCAGGGGTTTTCGGTACGCGACCTGCGCACGGTGGCCGAGATCAGCGGCGGCCAGCTGATGGCCTACACGAAGGCGCCGGAGGCGTTCGCCCGCCTCACGCAGGGGATGGGGTTCCAGTATCTCCTCGCGTATGCCCCCGGGAAGCCGGCGACCGACGGCAAGTTCCGCGCGATCGAGGTCAGGGTGCGCCGCCCTGGCGCGCGCGTGCAGTACCGCCATGGCTACTACGCGTCGCCCCGGCTCGTGCCGCTCGACCGGCGCGAGTTCGTGACGTTCAGCCGCATTCGCGCCGCGGCGCGGTACGATCGCGCGATCGATCACATCAAGGTCGCGATTACCAGGACCTCATCACCAGCCGGGGGCTCGCGCGCGCTCGACGTCGAGATCTCCGTCGACGTCTCCCGCCTTTCCACGACGATGTCCGGCGTGATCAGGATCGCCGCGCTCGACGTGGCGGTGTACGCAAGCACCGCGAAGCACGCCGAGGCGGGCGGCGCCCTGAGCCGCGTGGATCTGTCGTTTACCGAGCAGGCCTGGCAGCGGGCCCTTGCCAACGGCGCGTCGTTCGTCATTCGGATGCCACTCACGGCCGACCCTCGCCACGTCAAGGCCGTCGTCTACGACTACGGCGCCGACCTCGTCGGCAGCGTACAAATCGCGCGCTAGTGCTAGTCCGCGCGTAGCGCCTGCGTCGGATCGACGCGGCTCGCGGACCACGCGGGTTTCACGCACGCGGCGACCGCGAGCGCGGAGACCAGTGCCGTCACCGCCACCAGCGTGGCCGGATCGAGCGGGGCGACGCCGTACAGGAGCCCCCGCAGCGCGCGCGCGGCAGCGATCGCCCCGGCCAGACCGATCGCGGCGCCCAGCGCCGTCACCGCCAGCCCCTCGCGCGCGACCAGTCCGAGAATCTGGCGGCGG
>JALYRV010000305.1 GCA_030855205.1 Acidobacteriota bacterium
GCTTCGACCAGCGGGGCGCAGAAACCCTCGTGCTCACTCATCGACACGTACGCGTGAGACGAGCGGTACACAGCCGCAAGCTCCTCGTCTGGCAGTGGCCCGGTGAAGAGAAACCGCTCGGGCAGCACCTTGAACTCCGCCATGAGCGCACGCACCATCGAGTAGTACGCGGGCATCAGATCGTGCCGGCCGGCGAAGATGAACCGGTACCGCGAATCCACGTAGCGCTTGTAGTGTTCGGCCAGGAAGATGTGATCTTCAATCTTCTTGTTGGGGACGATGCGTCCGACGAAGAGGATGTTGGCCCAGTCGTCCGTGAGCATGCGGCGAACGGCGGGCCGGTCGGGCGCGCTGGTGAGGCGGTCGAGATCGACGGCGAGCGGCAGCACCCCGGTCGCGGCGAAGCCCATCGCCTCGAGCTCCTTGCGGTTGAACTCCGACACGCCAAGCGCGAGATCCGGCACGCCGGCGAGCGTCGCGAGCTCTTCGCGTCCCGCGCGCGCCAGCTTGAAGACGCCTGCGTCGAAGGGCGCGAAGAAATGCGCGGGCGTGATGTTGTGGTACAGCAGCACGCGTCCCGTGGACAGCCGCGCGAACGGCGGCGACAGCGGGGACGGCAGCGCGTAGTGATACACCGTGATGTCGGCGCGCTTCGTGTCGTTTTCGGTCCACGGCAGCACGTCGCCCCGCAGGTCTTCATCGATCGTCAGCGCGTAGATGTCGGCCGTATGGCCCTGCGCCCGCAGCGCCGCGCGCATCCGCCGCGCGCTGTCGCCGACCGCATCATGACGGTGCGCCGCGGGCACCCACTGATTGACGATCACGCGCGCCTCACCGCCGTTCGTCCCGCTCGATCGCCGAGGCTTCAGGGGCCTGAGGCAGCGCCCTGTAGGCTGCGGGGCGGTACTGCCGCAGCTCTTCGAGACGCTCCGCCTCGTCGAACTGGCGCCAGAAGTCCCACGCAACATCGGGCTGCGGCTTGCGGGGCTGGCTCAGCATGCGATCGAGATGGCCGAGCAGGATGCGGTCGAACTCGCGCGTGCGATGGCGGCCGAGCGACGCCTCCTGCCCATCGACGACCGCGTCGCGCAGGGCGCCGTTCGAGATCACCGCGTCAATCAGCGACGCGACGAGCGCCGGGTCCTTCTCGGCGTACAGCACACCCGCGCCGTCCATCGTCTCGGGCACGGCCGTCGCCGCGAAGGCGATGACCGGCACCTGTTTGTGGAACGCCTCGAGGAGCGGCACGCAGAAGCCTTCGTGCTCGCTCGCGCAGAGAAAGATGTCGGCGATGTCGTACAGCGCGGTCAGCTCCTCGTCGGAGATTTGTCCGAGGATGTGCACGTCGCTCGTACCGAGGCGCGCAATCAGGGACTGGACCTGCGCCAGATAGCCTTCGAAGCCCGCGTAGGAGCCGGCGAGGATCAGCCGCGCCTTGCGGTTGTGCAGGCGCTGGTAGGCGTGCAGGAAGCGCACGAGATCCTCGGGCTTCTTGCTCGGAACGAAACGGCCCACGAACAGGATATTCACCCATTCGTCGTCGAACTGGCCTGCGAGCGCGGTGTCGGGTTCCAGATCCAGATGAGAGAAGTCCGGCACCACGGGCAGCACCGCGGTGGGCGCGAACCCGTACCGCTCGAGATCCTGCCGGTTGAACTCGGAATCGCCGAGCGCGAGATCCACGCGGGGCACGTAGGCCCTGAGCTCGCGCAGCCCGCGGTAGCACTGCAGCATCAGCTGCGGGTGAATGCCGACGAAGAACTCCGGAGGCGTGATGTTGTGGTAGATCAGCGCCATCCGCGCGGGCAGCGCGAAGGCCGTGCGCGACGCGCGGGAGCCGAGCGAGAAGTGGTGAATGAGCACGTCGTCCGGCCCGACGTAGCCGACCGCGTCGCGGTAGTCGATCGTCAGGTCCTCGAGCCGGCGGTCGGCGGTCTCGACAACGATCTCGGACTCGTGTCCGGCCTGGCGCAACACACGCTGGATGCCGAGCACTTCGTGCCCGATCGCATCGCCGTAACCGAGCGTCGCGAGTACCTGGTGGATGCGCATCAGAGCACCGGCCCTCCGGGGATCTTCGCGATGCGCGCGGCGGCGGGGGGCAGCGACGCGCGCCGGCGCGCGAACCATCCCGGCAGCGCTTCCATCGCGCGCGCCGCCGGCTCCTTCGAGAGCCGGTCGAACATGTCGAGATACTTCCGCTCGATCACCGGCCACGCATAGTTCCGCTTGAAGTACTCGCGGCCGTTTCTGCCGAGAATCGCGTTGACCGGCCCGGCCGCCTCCAGCATGTAAAGCGCTTCGTTGAACTCTTCGGCCGACTCGTAATACAGACCGCCGTTGCTGCGCAGCGACTGGCCCTTCAGCACATCGCACCGGCCGTTGACGAGCACCGGCTTGCCCAGCGCCCACGCCTCGAGCGCCACCATCGACAGGCTCTCGTAGAACGACGGCATGATCAGCAGGTCCGCCGCTGCGAGCGCGTCGAACTTCTCCTGGTCCTGCAGGAAGCCCAGGGACCTGATCCTCGGATGCTGCGGAATCGGCATGACGGCGTTGCCGATCAGCACGAGATCGAGCCCGCGCGGATGCGCCGCGGCGTAGCGCGTGAAGTGCGAGAACAGCTCGCGGCAGCCCTTGTTCTCGTCGATGCGTCCGATGTAGATCGCGAACGGCCGCCGGATGTTGTGCTTCCGCTTGAACCGCCCGGCCTGCGCGTGATCGGGAATCTCGGAGCCCACGCCGACGACGATGCCGGGCACGTCGTCGTTGCCGGAAACCGCGTTGATGAGCGCCCGCTCTTCGAGCGAGTTGTACATCAGCGCGCGCACGCCCCTGAACACCGGCGAGAAGATCTCGACGCCCGCCGCGGCGTCGCGTTCGGCGGTGGGCACGAGAATGGCCTTCGATGCCACGGCGCGCGCGCCGTGAAACGCGTGGTAATAGCGGTAGCTGAAGAAGAGGAACCAGTCGAACGACCCGGCCGACCCGGTGACGTGCCGGATGAGCGCGGGGCTCGTGGGCCCTTCGCTCTCGAGCCACTGCAGTTCGTCGTTAATCGAGTGCGGCGTGTCGAAGACGCGCGCCGACAGTTGCCCGAACGCCTCCGGATCGCGCGGATGCGCGACCGGAAACCGCACGACGCGGACGCCGTTGATGGTTTCGTCACCCGGAGTGTATTCGTCCTTCCAGGTGATGTAGTCGCGGGCGCAGGTCGTGAGGACCTCGACCGTCGCGTGGCGCGAGAGATGTTCGGCGATGTAGCGGGCATGCAGCTCCGCTCCGCCGTTGATCTCCGCGCCGTAGCGCTGGACCACGACGGCGATTTTCACTGCGATGGCGCCTCACCGCCGTTGCCGGCGCCGCCGTCGTTGCCCCCGCCGGAACCCTCGGCCGGGCCGCGGTCGCCGCCGGGCGGCATGCCCG
>JALYRV010000306.1 GCA_030855205.1 Acidobacteriota bacterium
CTGATTCGGGCCGTAGTTGTTGGAGGCGCGCGTCACCACCACCGGCACCTGGTACGACGCCCAGTAGCTGTAGGCGAGGCGATCGGCCGCGGCCTTGCTGGCGGAGTACGGGTTGCGCGGGCGGAGTTCGTCGGTCTCGACGCTCTCTCCCTCGGGCACGCTGCCGTACACCTCGTCGGTCGAAATCTGGATGAACCGGCGCAGGTTCGGTGCGCGGCGCGCCGCTTCGAGCAGCACGAAGGTGCCGAAGACGTCCGTCTGGATGAACTCGCCGGCCGACTGGAGCGAACGATCGACGTGCGTCTCGGCCGCAAAATGCACGACGAGCTCGGACTGTTCCACGAGCGGCGCCGCGACGGACGCGTCGGCGATGTCTCCCTGTACGAACGTGTGGCGCGGATGGCCCGTGAGCTCTTTCAGATTCTCGAGCCGCCCGGCGTAGGTCAGCTTGTCGAGCGTGGTGATGTGCCAGTCGGCGTGCGCGTTGAGCGCCCAGCGCACGAAATTGCTGCCGATGAATCCGGCGCCGCCGGTGACGAGAACCTTGACCATGAATCTGACCTCAGTGATAGCTGCGTCCGCGCCCGTTGCCGCCCTTACCGGCGGTAGGGATCCGCGCCGAACGCCCCGAAAAAGTCCGAAAAGCTGCCGATGCCGGCCAACGTGAACGACAAATTGAACCGTCGATCGAGCACCCCGCCCTGTCTGCCGTCATAGTTGGGCAAGTTGATTTTCTGATACTCGATGCCTACGCCGCAGCACTGGGCATTGTAATAGGCCGTCAGTCGCTGGTTGAGGAAGCCGGAGTTCCGGATGTCGTAGTGCACGTTGTACGAGCCGCCGAACGTGTTGCGCTCCGACTGAAACGTGGAGGTGCCGCTGACCGAGTGGCTGTTGTAGTACGGCGAGCTGGCATAGGGCGAATCCTTCGGCTGCCGCTGCTTGGACCACGAGCCATTGAGATCAACGAAGCGGCTGACCTTCAGCGTTCCACCCGCGCTCAGCTGCCGGAACGTACCAGAAATTTTCTCGTACTGGGTTCGAAAGCCCAGGGTGACGGTGGGAATGGGCGTGAGAGAGGCCGTCGCCGAGATCGGGGAGAAGTTCGAACGCGGAAAGTGAAGCCCTGAAGGATTACGCGCAACCTGATCCTCCGCAGCCGCCTTGCTGTCCGTGTAATAGCTCTGGTTGACCACGACGGAGGCGAACTCGCGCACGCGCCCCGCTGCACCCTCGCCCTGTTTC
This sequence comes from Acidobacteriota bacterium, assembly GCA_030855205.1. Classification (GTDB taxonomy): domain Bacteria; phylum Acidobacteriota; class Vicinamibacteria; order Vicinamibacterales; family SCN-69-37; genus JALYRV01. The sequence continues at coordinate 1,246 of JALYRV010000306.1, forward strand.
ATGTACAGGCGGTTGGTGAAGGCATAGTCCATGCGCGTGATGTCTCCGGCCACCAGGTCGACGGAGTCGTAATCAGTCAGAATCCGTTTGCTGATCGTGATCGGCGACGCACGGCTGAATGTCGCCGATGGCTCGATGACGTGCTTCCAGCGTTGAGCGAATCGGCTGCCGGGGGACAGGAAGACGCGATTGAAGATCGGGCCGGTGGCGTTGACCTGCATCTCATAGTGGCGCCGCGACAGCGGAACCTCGACGATGGCACCCGTGGTCTCGTCCAGGCTCCGGGACCACCAGGTAGCGCGATAACTCAGCGACGTAGACAGGTTCAGCCAGGTGAGTCGTGTCAGAGGTGCGCGCAGGGTCGGCACGAAGTCGACGCGGCCGCGGCCGCGATCCGAGATCTGAGTGCCGTTTATCGTCTGCGAAATGATCTGAATGCCCTCGGCGTTGAAGCCCCAGTAAACCGGCAGCCGCCCGATTGGCTGTTCCGCGCGCGAGACCGTCACACGCGGTTTCGAGCCCGTCAGGCTCGACGCTGTTCCAGACGAGAAATACTGGCGGCGCGCGAAGACGGCTCCGAGCTGCAGCCCCGCGGCCTGGCCAGAGACGTTGGCGTCGATGTAGGACTGGCGGTTCGTGACGTCGTACGGATTGTACTGGTAGAGCTGCTCCACGCTGAGATCCGAGAAGTAATTGATCTGGCCGCCCGCGCGGAAATTTCCCGGCAGCGCCTGGATGAACTGCCCGTCAACCTGATAGTTCCTGGCGGCTTCCCGGCTGAACGTCTGCCCGTCCGGAAACGTCGTCACCGACGCCGTTTCGTTGACGAACGATCCCGTCAGGATGCCGTTCGATGCCGGACTGGCGACGTAGCGGAATTGGGCGCCCACCGACTGGCCCGATTTCGAGAACCAGTTGTGCGTGACGGTCGCGTCCATGCTGCGGTTGATCGCCCAGAAGAAGGCGTTGCGCAGCGTCTGCCCGTGAATGAGCGAATTGCCGTACCCCGGCAGCAGGAAGCCCGTCGATCGATTGTCATCGTCGAGCGGATAATAGATCACCGGCAGGTACAGGAGCGGCACGCCCTTGACGCGAAACACGGTGTTCTTTGCGATCGCATAGCGATCGAGGTTGATCGTGACCGAGCCGGACGTGAACTCCCATCGCGCGGTCGGTTGCAGACAGGTTGTGAACCCGCCCCGCGTCAGGCGGTACTTGCTCGGACCGAGCTTTTCGATCTTCTCGCCGTGAAAGTGCATGTCGGCCTCCTGCGTGCCGAACATGCTCTTGGCGCCGACGGTCGGCTTGACCTTCGACGAGCCGGTTGCGTCGTAGAACACGCCCGTCTTCGTCTTCAGATTGAACTCGAGCTTCGCCGCGCTGATGCGCGTCTCGGCCGTCGTGAACAGCACGTTGCCCACCGCGACCAGGCGGTCTTCCTGCGTGAACACGTCGACTTCGTCCGCGAAGAACTTGAAGCCGTCGCACGTCAGCTCCACCTTCGTCAGCAACTTGAAATGCCCTTTTTCGATCTGGCGCGATTCGACCGCGAGACGTTCATAGCCCGTGCACGAGGATGGGATGTCCTGAGCCGTGGCGGTGCCGTCCGCCAGCAGCAATGCGGGCGCGATCAGGAGGGCGCGGAGCAGATGTGAATTCACGCTAAGTGCTTGAAGAATATCACGATAGAGCGTCGAGCACGGCCCCCGCGAGATACAGCGAACCGGCGACGGCCACCGTCGCGCCCGGCTGTGCGAGACGGACCACCGCGGCCGCCGGCCCTTCGATCCGCGTGCACGGCACACCCGGCGCCGCGAGGCGCGCCGCCTCCTCGAGCGCGTCGAACGACGCCGCTCGCGGCGTGTCGGGGCGCGTGAGCACCAGCGACGACATCACCGGCGCGAGCGGCGCGAGAATGCCCGCAATGTCCTTGTCTCCCATCGCAGTGAAGACGAACGGCAGCGTGCCGTGGACTTCGACCACGTACGCCGCCAGGGCGCGCGCGCCGGCGGGATTGTGGGCGGCGTCGACGAGAATCCGGCTGCCTCGCCACGAGATCAGCTGCAGGCGTCCGGGCCATTCCACGTCGGCAAGCCCGCTCTCGATGGCCGACCGGGGAATGGCGATCGCCGTCGTCTCGTCGATCACTTCGGCGAGTCTCACAAGCGTCAGCGCATTGC
>JALYRV010000110.1 GCA_030855205.1 Acidobacteriota bacterium
CTGAAGGCGCTCGACAAGAATGGCGGCCGAGGCGACTCGGTCCTCGACGCGCTTGGCGAGAAGCTGCAGGACGAGATCGTTGAGCGCGCGCGGCACGTCAGGCGCAAGGGTCATCGGCGGAGCCGGCGTCTCACCCAGCACCTGACGAAACAGCTCCGTCATCCCGGCGCCGCGATGCGGCGGGCGGCCGGTCAGGCACTCGTAAATGACGGCGCCCGCGGCATAGAGGTCCGCACGCGCGTCCACGAAGTCACCGGTCAACTGCTCGGGCGGCATGTACGCCGGTGTGCCCGCGATCAGACGCGTCTCGGTCGCCGCCGCGGCACTCTCGGTCAGGCGTGCGACGCCGAAGTCCATCACCTTCAACGCACCAGTGACGTCGAGCAGCAGGTTCTCAGGCTTGATGTCGCGGTGAATGACACCGACGGCATGCGCGACATCGAGCGATTGCGCGAGCTGCACGGCGATCGCAAGCGTTGCGGACACGCCGAGACGGCCGCGCGAGTCGAGCAGGCTGCGCACGGTCATGCCCTCGACATACTCCATCGTGAGATACCACACGCCGGCATCCTCACCGAAGTCGTGGGTGCGCACGACATTCTGATGCGTAATCCTGCGCGCCAGGCGAATCTCTTCCTTGAACCGCTCCCGCGACGCGCCGTCACCAACGAGCTCCGTCTTCAGAATCTTCACCGCCACATCGTCACGAAGCTCGACATCGTGCGCGAGGTAAACGCTGCCCATCGCGCCACGGCCAATCAAACGGTCGATGCGATACCTGCCGGCAAACGTCGCGCCGGGCTGGAGCGTGACGCCGGCATCCGGCAACAACGCCAACGGGCCCGCGCCCACCGCGTGAATCTCTGACCGCAACTCCTGCAGACGCCCGCGCAGACGCGCCTCGCGGTCCTGCACTTCGGTCGCCATCTTGTCCATCACACGCGCAAGCCTGCCGACGGCATCAGTCCGTTGCGCGATGTCGGCGAGCTGGCCCGCACGATACGAGCCCGCCTCCACAGCCGTCGCCGCGTCGGTGACGACACTGATCGCGCGCACGACCTCCTGCTCCTGATCGCGCCAGCGCTTGCGCGCGAGCGAGCTCGCAATGCGCGCGCGCAGGATGATGGGATCGAACGGCTTCGGCAGATAGTCTTCCGCCCCTGCCTGGATGCACTTGGCAATCTCCTCGAGACTGTCGAGCGCCGAGATCATGATCACGGGCAGATCGCGCGTGCGCGCGTCACCCTTCACGCGCTCGAGCACGGCCAGGCCGTCGAGACCCGGCATGAGCATGTCGAGCAGGATCAGATCGACCGGCTCGCGCGCGACGACGGCGAGCGCCTCTTCGCCGCTCTCGACGCTGATCACGCCATACCCGCCGCGTTCGAGACGCCGGCGCAACAGGTCGCGATTCCCCTCCTCATCGTCTACAACGAGAATGCGCGCGCTGCCACCAGCCGCGACGGGCGACGGCGCGACAGGCGCCGTGCGCTCCTGCGGGACGAGGTGACCTGCCGCGTCCAGAATGCGGCGGAGATCGTCCACGAAGTTGGGCAGCGGAGGCTCGCCGGATGCGGCCAGCAGACTGCGCACGGCGTCGATGATCCTGCGTTGCGGCTCGGCCACGCGAGCGTACAGCGCCGTGAGCTCCGCCTCGTCGACGCTGTCGCGCGTGGGCGACAGCACGGAGCTGATGACCGACAACACCTCGCGCGCGGCGGCAATCGTCTGCTCGAGCGCGGCGCGCGTGCCGGCATGCGCGGGCGCCTCGAGATCCTCCAGCAGCATCTCGGCGTAGCCGACGATGTGATTCACGGGCGTGCGCAGGTCGTGACGAAGCGCCGCAACGGGATTGGTCAGCGTCATGCGCGGTCGCCGAGCAGCGCGTTCATCTTGCCGAGGAGCCGCTCGAGATCCACTGGCTTGGTGTCGTAATCGTTGCAGCCGGCTTCGAGCGCGCGGTCGCGGTCTCCCGCCATCGCATGCGCCGTGAGCGCGATGATGGGAATCGTGCGCGTCTCGGCGGCGGCACGCATCAGGCGCGTGGTCTCCCAGCCGTCGATCTCGGGCAGGCTCATGTCCATCAGCACGAGGTCGAACTGCCCCGCGCGCGCCATGTCGATCCCCTGGCGGCCGTTGACGGCAATGCTGACCTCGTGCCCCTTGCGCACGAGCCGTCGCGACAGCATGTCGCGGTTCATTTCGTTGTCTTCGACGAGCAGTATTTTCGCCATGCCTATGAAGCGGACGCGGTGCCGATGGATGCGGGAAGCCGCAGGGTGAACGTCGTGCCGGAGCCCGACTTGCTCTGGACCGCGATGTCTCCGCCGATGAGCGCGCAGAATCGCTTCGTGATGGCGAGGCCGAGCCCCGTGCCGCCATAGCGGCGCGACGTCGACGCCTCGGCCTGCGAGAACGCCTCGAACAGGCGCGCGAGCTGGTCGGGCGTCATGCCGATGCCGGTGTCCGACACCTCGAACACGAACTGATCCTGACCAGACGCCGGGTCGGCACCGCGGCGCGCCACCAGCGTCACGCGCCCTCCCTCGGTAAACTTGCACGCGTTCGACAGCAGGTTGAGCAGCATCTGTCTCACCTTCGTCAAATCGGAATGCATCGTCTTCAACTGCTCGCCAGCCTCGAGCGACAGGGTGTTGCCCCGGGTCGCGGCGAGCGGACGCACAGTGGCGATGACGTCCTGCATCATGTCGCGCACGTCGAAGGTCTCGGGATAGACGTCCATCTTGCCCGCCTCGATCTTCGACAGGTCGAGCACGTCGTTGATGAGCGACAGGAGGTGCTTGCCCGAGGTGTGAATCTTCCTCAGGTCGTCCCCCAGCGTCGAGCCGCCCGCGTCGGCGACTTCCTCGAGCAGCATTTCGGAGTAGCCGATAATCGCGTTGAGCGGCGTGCGCAGCTCGTGACTCATGCTCGCGAGAAACTGGCTCTTTGCCGTGCTCGCGGCTTCGGCATCGCGCCTCGCCTGCAGCAGCTCGCTGATGTCGTGATAGAGCCCCATCAGCCCGATGCGCGCCCCGCCTGCGACGACCGGCACGCCGAGCACTTCGACGTCGACGATCGTACCGTCCTTGCGCCGCCGCCGGCCCAGGCCGTGAAACGATCCGCTCAGCGCCTCTTCCGTGAAGGCCGCCGCTTCCGACCGCGTCACTTCCGTCGTGATCAGAGTGTCGAGATTCTGCCCCAGTGCCTCTTCGTTCGAGTACCCGAACAACCGCTCGAACGCCGGGTTGCACGTCACGATCTGCTGATCGCGGTTGAGCACAACGATAGCGACGGGACTGTTCGAGACGAGTGTTTCGAAGTACTCGCGCTGCCGGTTGGCGGCGTCGAAGAGACGCGCGTTCTCGATGGCGATGGCCGCCTGCGGCGCAAACAGATTCAGCAGCCGCAGGTCCGCATCGCCGAACACGCGGGCCGGATCGGAGTGCACCGTGGCAATCGCTCCAACCAGCCGGCGCCCGATCAGCAGCGGCGCCGCCATCACCGAATGCACGGTCACATCGGCGTACTTCTCGGAATGCCCTGCCCATTCCTGATACGACGGAATGATCAGCGGCTCGAGCGTCTGCGCCACGGTGCCCATCGCGCCTTCGCCGAGCCGCAGACGCGTGCCGGTGGATTCCTTGCCGATGTGCTCGCTCGCGAGCACGACGAGCTCGTTGGTCTCTTCCTCGAAAATCGCGACTTCCCCGCCGGTCACGCCAATCAGCGTGACCGCGCGCGCGATGACCGCCTGGAGCAGCCGCGGCAGGTCGAGCTCCCCCGCAAGATCCTTCATCGTGTCGAGCAGCGCCTTGTGCTCTTCGGCGCGGCGCCGTTCGGCCGACAGCAGGCGCGCGCGGCCGATGGCGAGGCTGGCCTGATCGGCGGCCGCCGACAGGATCTCGAAATCTTCCTCATGGAACGCGTCGGGCTCGGCGCTTTCGACCACGAGCACGCCAATCGTCTCGCCGTCGACGCGAAGCGGCACGTCCACTTCCGAGCCGCTGTTGATCGTCGGCAGATACGCCGCGACCTGCGTGACGTCAGGGGTGTAGTGAAGCCGGCCATCGGCGACGGCGCCCGCGCTGATGCCCTCGCCCGCATGCACGCGCATCACGGCGTCGACATCCTTCCACCCGCGATGCGCCTGCAGCACGCGATCGCCCGTCGCGGGATCGATGATGAAGACACCGAGAAAGCTGTAGCCAAGCGCCTCGTCGTGCAGGCCGGCGACCATGGCGCCGTAGACTTCGTGCTCGTTCTCGGCCGCGACAATACCGGTGCTCAGGCGCAACAGGGCCGCCTGCCTTCGTGCAAGGCGGCTGGCCCGCGGCGGGCGCGGCGACGAGGAAGCGGGCGGCTTGCGCGGGATCGTCATAGCTGGGGAGAGCTGCTGTGCAGTCTAGTGCGGTTCGGGCTCGCGCGGACAGAAGCCGGACTACTTCTTCCTTCGGGGCCGCCGATCGGCGCCTTCCCCCGCCTTCAGGACCTCAGCAGAACGTAGCCAAGCAGCAACAGCAAGAGCGAGAGTCCGACGATGAAGAGACTGCGCTTGCGGCGGGCGTCCTCGTACTGGCGCCAGTTGTCTTCGTCCAGATAGTGGCCCTCGCGTGACCCGGGGCGCAGCACACCGGCATGCGACATCGCCTTGATGCGCGTCCGCCGAATCCAGTCGCCGGGGTCCAGCGGGATCGCGCGGTCTGGCGAGAGGGCGCCGGCGCCGCGGAGCTCGGCGACGATCGCGCGCTCGGCGCGCTTCATCATGATCGCGATCACGGGAGCGCTCATCGCTTCCTGGTCCTCCGCCGGGCCTGGCTCCTGAACGGCACGGGCGCATTGTAAGTTGAATAAGGTGGGAAGATGTCACCGTGAACCTGTACCTCGTGCGCCACGGTCAGACCTCCTACAGCCGCGACAATCGATTCTGCGGCAGTCTCGATCCGGCCCTCACCGCATCCGGCGAGGCGATGGCGCAGGCGTTCGCGCAGGCCTACGCGCCGGTCGCCTGGGCCGGCATCTACACGAGCCCGATGCTCCGCGCGCGGCAGACCGCCGATCCACTCACCCGCCTCACGCACATCCCCGCCACCGTCGACGAGGGGCTGTCGGAGATCGCATACGGCGAATGGGAAGGGCTGCGGCAGGACGAGGTGAAGGCGCAGTGGCCCGACGCATTCGCCTACTGGGCCGAGAACGTCGCGAGCCGCGGCACACCCGGCGGCGAGACGGCCTTCCACGTGGCGGCGCGCGCCATGCGCTCGGTCGAAGCCATCCGCACGCGCCACCAGGACGGAAACGTGCTGCTGGTCTCACACAAAGCGACGCTGCGTATCATCACGTGCGCGCTGCTGGGCCTCGACGTCCGCCTCTTCCGCGACCGCATCGCACAGCCCGTAGCCGCGGTGACGATGTTCGTGCTGCAGAACGGCGCGGCGCAACTCGCGATGCTCGGCGACCGATCGCATCTGTCCGCAGAGCTGAGGAATCAGGAAGGGACCTGAGTCGTACAGGAGTATGCTCGCCACCATGACGTGGCTCACATGGCTCCTGCTCGCCGCACTCCTCGCCGCCGCTGCGGCTGTCACTGGCATCAAGTCGAAAGGCACGCGGCACGTCGCCAACACGCGACTGATGGGCGTGGCGCGCATCGCCCTGCTCGTCATAGCCGGCATCGTCGCCTACGCGGCCTATCGGGCGCGCTCGGGGAGCTGAAGACTCGCGCCTACCTGAACGTCACCGCGCCCTTTGGGCACTGCAGCGCGATGGTCATGCGCGAGACCTCGCCCTTGCTGACGGGAATCTTCAGGCCGGCGGTGAGGAGTACGTGCGTGAGAGGGTCAGGGCGAGGGTCCTCAATCCGTACAGACTCGAGACGGCAGCCGGCCGGCGCGGTCGTCGACGGCTGCTTCGCCGGATCCTTCCAGCGGATGAAAAACGGGAGCCACGCGTGCGCGGGCTCGGTCACGCCGAAGGTGCTCCATTCGAGCATCGACCCATCAGGCAACGCGCGCGAGCCCGGACGGATCACGCTCGTGTGAATCTCACGCGCGGTCAGGCGCGCCTGCATCGCGAACACATCAGTCGTGCCCAGCGCCCACCCGCTCGGCGTCAACATCGTCAACGCCTTGAGTCCCTCGATCGGCTGCGTGGGACTTGGCTGCTTCGGATCCGGCGCGAGAATCTCGATGTAGCGGCCATCGCCGAGCGACGCGAGTGCGTTCTGCGTGCCGCGGCCGGGATGCACACCGCCGAACACGGGACGCACGCCGGTCCTGCGCTCGAACTCGGCGACGCCGCGCGCGAGATCGTTGATCGCGAGAATGAAGTGATCGATCACGGCAGGCTGCTGCAGTTGCACGGACGGCGCTCCCGCGGGGATGAGCGTCATCAACCCCGTCATGACGATGAACGAGCGTGCAGCGGCCAGCATGCCGGCCGCTACTTCCCGACCGTGAACGCGGCCATCGCGGCGGTCTTGTCCCAGATGATCGCGATCTTGCCGGAGTCCTTCGTGACGTCGCTGAAGACGATCGTGAGCTGGTCGATGCTCATGCTGTTACGCGCGTCGACGACCATCTGCACACGCAGGGCATCCTTGTCGGCCGTGTAGCCGTAGCCGCCCCACAGCGCAGTCTTGTCGTCAGGGTTGTAGGTCTTCTGCGCCGGCCAGTTGGAGAAGATCAGCGTCCAGGCGTTCTCCTTGAGGTCGACATACATGCTGTACTCGCCGGCCGGCAGGGTCTTGCCGTCGAACACGAGCGGCACTTCCGTCCTGATGCGCGTCGACTGATTCGCGCCCAGACGCCACACGGGTGCCTCGCCAAGCACGGTCTTGCCGTACTCGGCGCCGCTGCCAAAGATGCTGGCGCGCTGACGCAGCATCGGGCGGTTGTACGTAATCTCGATCCACTTGCCGCCTTCGTAGACCATGCGGCCGTTCGCTGCCTTGACCCACTCGCCACCGATCATCGCGGTCGCGGTGCCGGGAGGGCTCAGCGGGCGCTGTGGCTGCTGCGCGGAAACAGTGCTCGATGCGGCGACGAGAGCGAGGGCGAGCGAGAGGACAAGACGCTTCATTGTGGACTCCTGTTATGCCGAGACAACCTGGACCCGGTCGAGATAATTCGTGAGCGATGCCGCGATCTCGCGCGACGCGACGATGTCGTTGCGCGACGTCGCGCGCTCGAGCTGCCAGCCCAGGCGGCTGACCTCATCGAGGCCGAACGACGCGCCACTGCCCTTCAGATTGTGCCCCAAAGTGCGCAACGGCAGGCCATCCCCCCCCTCGAGCGAGGTCAACGCCGCCGACAACTGCTCGCGCGTGACCGCGAGATACCCGGGGATGTACGGCCCTACCTCGCGCGGCACGGTCGTATACACGAAGTCGGCGCGGTCGGAGGGGGGCGGAATGTGCTCGGTGTCTGGTGCCTGGTGCTCGGTGCCGGGTGCCGGGTGCTGTGCTGCTATTGGCAACGCGACACCGGCGTAGTGGCGCAGGGCGTCGAACAGGACGGGCTTCCTGATCGGCTTCGTCAGATGGCCGTCGCAGCCGGCGCGGCGGCTCTCCTCTATGTCCTGGGCATACGCGTTCGCGGTGACGGCAACGATCGGTGTGCGCTTGCGCTGCCAGGCGTGTTCCCAGGCGCGCATCGTTCTGGTCGCGGCGTAGCCGTCCATGCCGGGCATGTGCACGTCCATCAGCACAAGGTCGAACTCCCCCGCGGTGAAGATCTCGACCGCCTGATCGCCGTGCTCGGCGAACATGACGCGATGGGGCGTGCCCTGAAAATATGCCCGCATCACCATACGGTTCTGCTCCGCATCGTCGACCACCATCACGCGCAGCGGCGGCAGGGCGGCATCGCCGGGCTCGGGCTCCGGGGCCTCCAGTGACGGCGCGACCATCGGCAACACGGCCGTGAAGCTGAACGTGCTGCCGTGCCCGGGCACGCTCTCGACCCAGATGCGGCCCTCCATCAGCGCGACGAGTTTCTTCGAGATGGCCAGCCCGAGGCCCGTGCCGCCGTACTTGCTCGAGATCGTCGCGTCGGCCTGCACGAAACTCTCGAAGACGCGCTCCTGCTCCTCCTTCGCGATACCAATGCCGCTGTCCGTCACGATGAAGACGACCGCGGACGGCTCGGGCGACCTGGCGACGTGGAGGGAGACGACCCCCTTCTCGGTGAACTTGACGGCGTTGCCGAGGAGGTTGAGGAGAATGCGGCGCAGCGCGCGATGGTCGCCGAGCACGGTGTGCGGCACGTCCTGCGCGACCTCGACTTCGATCGCGAGCGCCTTGTTACCCGCGGCGACGCGCACGACATCGAGCGACTCGGCAATGATGTGGCGCAGCTCGAACGCCGCTCGCACCAGCTCGAAGCGATCCGCCTCGATCTTCGACACGTCGAGAATGTCCGCGATGATCTCCGACAGCGCCTCGCCTGCCGACCGCAGCGCGCGCGCGTACTCGCGCTGCTGGGGATTCAGCCGCGTGCCGCCCAGCACGTCGGAGAGCCCGACGACGGCGTTGAGCGGCGTGCGGATTTCGTGCGTGACGTTGGCGAGGAACATCGACTTGTCGGCGTTTGCGCGCTCCGCGGCCGCCTGCGCCTTCGTGGCCTTCTTGGTTTGATCGCGCAGCTCCGCGGTGCGGTCGCGCACCTGCTGCTCGAGCGCGCGTCGCTGGCGTTCGACCACACTGAGGCGACGCCGATGGAGGAACAGCGCGGCGGCCAGCAGCGTGGCGACGATGGCGGTCCTGAACCACCACGTCTTCCAGTACGGCGGAAGGATGACGACCTTCAGGCGCGCCGGCTCCGGCGTCCACACGCCGTCGCGATTGGCCGCGCGCACCTCGAACGTATACGTGCCAGGGCCGAGATTCGTATAGGTCGCCGACCGCCGCGACGCGTCGGTGTAGCTCCAGTCGTTTACGAACCCCTGCAGGCGATAGGCGTACCGCACGCGCTCGGGCGCGGTGAAATCGAAGGCCGCGAACTCGAACGAAAAGACGGTGTCGAGAGGCTGGAGGCGCACTTCGGACGCATCAGAAATGTGCGTCTGCAGCGGCGAGTCGCCGCCGATCGGCACAGGCCTGTTGAGAATGGTGAATCCCGTGAGCACGATTGCCGGTGCCTGCCCGTCGGGCCGCACGTCAGACGTCCGGAAGACGCTGAGTCCCTTCGGCCCGCCCAGCAGCACGCGCCGCGCGGAGGCGTCGTAGAACCCGCCGCTCCGGAACTCGTCGGACTGCAGACCGTCTGCCGCGTCGAACCGCAACATGGCATTCGTGCGAGGGTCGAAACGATTCAGCCCTTCGGCAGTCGCCACCCACAACATGCCGTCAGCGTCGTGCATGACGCGATGCACGAGCTCGCTCGCGAGCCCCTGTTCGCGCGAGAAGGATTTGAAATCGGACGGCGCGCCGCTCTCGCTGGTCGCGAAGCGGATGACGCCGCCGGTCGCCGTGCCGGCCCAGATCAGTCCGTTCGGGAACTCGTCGATCGACGTCACGCGACCGCGCAGGGGTTCTGGCGCCGCGGATGCCGCACCGACACGCTGCACACGTCCTGTCAGCGGGTCCATCGCGTCCAGACCGCCGCCGGTCGCAATCCACATCGTGCCGCGGTGATCTTCGAAGACGCGCTCGATGCGGTTGTTCGTGAGCGTGGTGGAATCGACGATGTTGCTGCGATAGAGCGTGACCGTGCCTGTCGCCGGCTCGAACCGCCGCAGCCCGGCTTCGAGCGTGCCGATCCAGATCCAGCCTCGGCGATCGACCGTCAGTGCCGTGACGCGATCCGCGCCCGCCGCGTCATCCTCGTGCGGCGCGGCCGCGACATACTCGGCGCGCAGCGTACGCGGGTCCACGCGGTGAATCCCCGAGTCGAGAGTGCCAACCCAGATCGTGCCGTCAGCCGCCTCCGAGATGGCACTCACGCGCGAGCTGCCTGCGCCACCCGGCAGCGTCACGCGCTCGAATGCCTGTGCGCCTGACCGCAGCACGTTCAGCGCGTCGTGCGTCCCCACCCACATCGCCGACATGCGGTCGACATGAATCGCCGATACGCGGTCGTCGCTGAGCGTGCCCGCGCGCGAGGGCACGTGCCGGTACTGCGTGACGCGAATGCGCCCGCCCGGCGAGAACCTGCTGAGCCCCGCTCTCTCAGTGCCGGCCCAGATGATCCCCGACCGATCCTGCATCAGGGCATTCACATCGTCATTGCCGATCGACAAAGCGATGGCCGGGTCGTGGCGGTGCGCGACCACATCGGTGCGGCCCGTCGCGGTGTCTTCGACGAGGCGATTGATGCCGCCGCCGGAGACACCAATCCACAACTGCCCTTCGGCGTCTTCGAGGATGTCGTTGACGCTCGCGCCCGTGATGCCGGCCGACCCAGGCGGATAGTGAATGAAGCGCCCCGCGTCGTACCGATCGAGGCCGGCGCGTTCGGTTCCAATCCACAGCCGGCCGCTGCGATCGATCTGCAGGGCCCGCACGCGATTGTCGGCGAGCGTGCTGGCGTCGATCGGACTATGCGTGAAGCGCGTGACACGCCCAGTGGCCGGGTCCATCAGGCTGAGCCCGCCATCGGTGCCGGCCCACAGACCGCCGTCCTTCGCCTCGACGATCGACGTGACCGTGCCGCTGGTCAGCGTGCGGGAGTCCGTGGCGCGATGCTGATGCCGCGCGAACTTCCCTTTCGCGGCGTCGTAGCGGTTGAGCCCCTCCCGCGTGCCGACCCAGAGCGCGCCGCTGCGGTCGACGTGCAGCGCCTGAATCTCGTTGCTGCTGAGCGTCTCGGCGTCGCCTGGATTGTGCAGATACCGTGTGAACTGCAGCCGCGAGGGATCGTACGACGCGAGCCCCTGCATAGTGCCAATCCAGATCAGGGAGCGCCCGCCCTCGTTCGTTTCCGCGAGCGCCGTGATCTGATTGTCGGGAAGCGAGTTCGCCACGCCTGGCTCGTGGCGGTACACCATGACGCGGTAGCCATCGTACTGATTCAGCCCGTTG
>JALYRV010000307.1 GCA_030855205.1 Acidobacteriota bacterium
CAGCAAACAGCCATCCAGGCCCAGCAGGCGGAGCTCGCGTCGCAGGAGCGATCGCTCGCCGTACTGCGCGCGCCGGACCTGATCCAGTTCACGCTGCGCGGCGAGCCGGCGCAGCCTGCCCTCGCTCGCGCGTTCTGGAGCCATCGTCACGGCATGATCTTCACCGCCGAAGGACTCGGCGCGCTGCCGTCGGGACGCACGTATCAGCTGTGGGTGATCAGCAAGGGCACGCCCATCAGCGCCGGCACGTTCGAAATCGCCGGCGGCCAGGCGCGCGTCGTCGTGGCGACCCCCGCGTCACTCACACAGGTCGACGCGATCGCCGTCACGATCGAACCAGCCGGCGGCCTCAGCGCCCCTTCCACCACGCCCATACTGGTTGGCACGGGCGCCTGACCACGTAAGGGCACAGGGCAAAGGTTTGCCCTTTCCCCTCTGACCTTTCCCTCCAATCCATCCCCTCCCTCCCGGCGTAGATGAATGTGAGCGTCCGGCGTCATCAAGGCGCCGGTTCAGCTCTGGAGGACTCAGACAATGAAGGTTCGTGCATTGGTGTGCGCCGCGGTTGCGGCGCTGATGGTGACGGCGGCGGCTTCGGCGCGCCAGACGGTCACGGTTGGTGGCGCGGCGATGTATCCGTCGAAAGACATCATCGACAACGCCGTCAACTCGAAGGATCACACGACGCTCGTGGCGGCCGTCAAGGCAGCGGGGCTGGTCGATACGCTCAAGGGCAAGGGCCCGTTCACGGTCTTTGCACCGACCAACGCGGCGTTCGCGAAGCTGCCCGCCGGCACGGTCGACACGCTGCTCAAGGCAGAGAACAAGGCCATGCTGACCTCGGTCCTCACCTACCATGTCGTCGCGGGACGCCTGGACTCGAAAGAGCTGATGGCGCGCGCGAGGAGCGGCAACGGCAAAGTGGAGCTCAAGACGGTCGCGGGCGGCGCGCTGTGGGTCGTGCTGCAGGACGGCAAGCTGTGGGTGCGTGACGGCAAGGGCCAGACGGCCGGCATTTCAATCGCCGACGTGTATCAGTCGAACGGCGTCATTCACGTAATCGACGCTGTCGTAATGGCGAAGTAGCTAGGCGCGCCCTTTGGTGAAGCGGTCGAAGATCTCGACGAGCTCGGTGAGCCGCTGGGTCTTCGTCGCTTCACTCTCGTTCAGATCGGCCGGCAGGCACGTGTCGACGTGGAACCGGAAGATCTCGAGACTGACGCGATTGAGCGCGGCTTCGGCGGCCGAGAGCTGCTGAAGAATCTCGACGCAGAGGCGCGGCTCCTGGACCATGCGCCGGATGCCGCGCAGCTGTCCCTCGACGCGGTTGAGGCGCGCCACCATGAGCTGCTGAATCTCGGGTGTGACCACCATTTACTTGGCGAACCGATCGAAGATGTCGACCAGCTCCGACAGGCGGTTGCGCCCCTCTTCGTCGCTCGTGCGCACGCCCACCGGCACGCAGGTTTCCACGTGCATGCGCAGCACGGTGGTGCTGACGCGGTTCAGACTGGCTTCCGCGAGCGCGAGATTCTGCAGAATCTCGGGACACAGCTGCGGCTCCTGAATCATCTTGCGGATCACGCGGATCTGCTGCTCGACGCGGCCGAGCCGGGCAACGACGACCTGCTGCTGCGTTTCATCGAGCACGACGAAGTATCACCTATTTCCTGTGGAGTTCGACGCGCCTGTTGCGCGCACGGCCGCCCTCGGTGGCGTTGTCGGCGACCGGCCTGCTGTCGCCGAATCCCGCCGTCGTCAGCCGCGCTGCGGCAATCGCGTGCGACGTCACCAGATACTTCTTCACCGCTTCCGCCCGCTGCTGTGAGAGCGTGAGGTTCGCCGTGGGCGCGCCGGTGTTGTCGGTGTGGCCCTGAATCTCGAGTACGAGCGCCGCGTCTCCCTTCAGCAGCACGCCAATCTGATCGAGCACGGTCTTCGACGCGGCCTCGAGCACCGCCTTCGCCGTGTCGAACGTGATCCCCTGCAGCGCGACCGATCCCGTCTTCGCCAGCTGCTCGGCCAGCCACGCGGCGGTCACCTCGATCTCCTGCGCCATCGCAGCCTCCTCGACGATGGTGAGGGTGTAGGCCTCGCCGCCGTTCGACAGGCTGATCTCCACCCACAGCGTACGGCCGTCGCCGAGCGGCATGCTGGCGGTCGCGGTGCCGCCGCCGGGCTCCACCGACTCGAACACCTTGCGACCCTTCTTCGCGACGAGGGCGTTCGTGTAGTTGCGCGCGATGGCGAGCGAGCCGGGATTCTTCGCGCCTTCCTTCATCCAGTAGTCGAGACGCCAGTAGCGCCCCTCGACTTTCTTCATCTCGTCGCCGGGCAGCGTGAACTCGTGGGCGGCGAACTCCTGCGCGTCGGCGCCATTGAGGTAATAGCCCGCCATGCGCGCGAGAAGCGGGTGATCCTTGCCCCCTTCGGCGTCTTCCTGCGCGAAAGCCAGAGACGGGAGACAACAGAGGATGGCGACGGTCAGCATACGGATGCGCATGGGCGGGAGTTTAACATCGCTTGACGCGGGGGCACACGGTGAATGAACATTCATTCAGTGCCATCCCTCTCCACTGCCCGCCCGGCCGCGGCCGACAAACGTGCCGCCATCCTCGAAGCGGCGACGGCCATCTTCGCGGAACGCGGCTTCTTCGGCGCGCAGGTCGCCGACATCGCGCGGAGCGCGGGCATTGCCGCCGGCACCGTCTATCTGTACTTCCGCAGCAAGGACGAGATTCTCACGAGCATCTTCGATCGCACGATGCGCGAGGCGATTGCGGAAGGGCGCAGCGCGATCGCCGGCGAGCGCGACCCGGTCGAGCGGCTGCGCCGCATCGCGGGCCTGCATCTGACGCGCATGGGCCGCGACCGCAATCTCGCCATCGTCTTCCAGGTCGAGCTGCGCCAGACGACGAAGTTCATGGAGCGGTTTTCGGCGACGGGCCTGCGCGACTACCTCGGGTTGATCCAGGAGACGATCGAGGACGGGCAGGCGCGCGGCGCCTTTCGCAAGACGATAAACGCGCGCACCGCGGCCAAGGTGTTCTTCGGGGCGCTCGACGAGATGGCGACGAACTGGATTCTCAGCCGGCGGAAGTATCCGCTCGCGCAGCAGGCCGATGAGATCGTGGAGCTGATTGTCGGCGGCCTCGCCGCGCCGGCACGAGGATCGAAATGATCCGGTCGGCCGCCGTGCTCGGCGCCGGCACGATGGGTGCGCAGATCGCCGCGCACCTCGCCAACGCGGGCATCCCGGTGCTGCTGCTCGACCTGACCGCCGAGGCCGCGACAGCCGGTCTCGAGCGCGCCAGGAAAACGAAGCCCGATCCGTTCTTCGTCGCGTCCGCTGCCCTGCTCGTGCGCACGGGCGCCTTCGCGGATCTGCTCGCCGAGGCTGACCAGACC
>JALYRV010000111.1 GCA_030855205.1 Acidobacteriota bacterium
GGCGCGCGCCGCGCGGCAGGCGCTGGCGCGGAGGCAGTCGTGAGCGATCAGAGGCTCGCCGCATCAGAGGAGCTGGTGCGCCGTGTCGCGAGCGGCCTGCGCGCGGTGCAGCTCTACGCCCCGGCGCACCCGCTGGTCGCCAGGCAGATGGACGCGCTCGGCGCCGCGCTCGCGACCCTGCATCAGCAGTCGCCCGCCGTCGTCATCGGTCTCGTGGCCGGACAGGTCGTCGTCGGCGACCTGCCCCTGCCGCGGCTCGCCGGACAGATGGGCGAGCTGATCGACCGTCTGACGAAAGGCGGGATCGAACGCATCGCGTTCGCGCGCGGCGTCACGCAGCCCGAACTCGAGCACTTCATCGCGGGGCTCGGCAAGTCGATCGGCTCGCCGGAAGCCGCGCAGGCGCTCAACTCGACGCACATCCGCCTCGGCCGTCTCGCCGGCGATGACGATGCGCCTGCGGCGGGAGGCGGACAGCGGGCGACGCTGCAGCGTCTCTACGGCGACGCGGTCGGGCAGGCCGCAGGCGTGTGGGAGTCAGCGCTCAGCGAGGGGCGCCCTGACGTCAGGGCGGCCGTCGAGTCAATCGAGAGTCTGGCCGAAGCGATTACCGAGAACCGCACCGCGCTCGTCGCGCTCGCGGCGATGAAGAAATACGACAACTACACGTTCACGCACATGGTGAATGTGTCGATCCTCACGATGGCGCAGGCGCGCGCGCTCGGCATCGAAGGGCGCCTGCTGCGCGAGTTCGGCCTCGCGGCGCTGATGCACGACATCGGGAAAGTCCGCACGCCGAAGGACATCCTCAACAAGCCATCGAAGCTCGACCCGGACGAGTTCGAGATCATGAAGCGGCACACGATCGACGGCGCGGCCATTCTCCGGCAGACGCCGGAGATGCCGGCGCTGGCGCCGGTCGTCGCCTTTGAGCACCACCTGCGCCTCGACGGCCAGGGCTACCCGCACGGCGTGCAACGCGAGACGCTGAACGTCGCGACGATGCTGTGCAGCATCGCGGACGTGTACGACGCGATGCGATCGCAGCGCGAGTACCAGGAGGCCTTCCCGACCGATCGCATCCTCGCCGTGCTGGCCCGCAACGACGGCATGCAGTTCGACCAGGCGCTCGTGCGCCGCTTCGTGCAGTTGATGGGGATCTACCCGCCCGGCTCCCTCGTGGCGCTGTCGGACGGCCGGCTCGCGGTCGTGCTCGCGATTCATGCGCCGCTCCCCGAGCGTCCGCGCGTCAGAATCGTCTTCGACGCGGCCGGCGCGCCCGCGGCGCGGCGCGAGGAGCTCGAGCTGTGGGAGGACGCGGCTGCCGGCATCGACGTCGCGTCTGTCATCGATCCAGTGACGGTCGGGCTCGACCCCCTGCGTCTGCTCGCCTGAGGCGCGCAGTCGCGGCGGTATACTCGCATCACGTGCCGTCACCGGTCGCCCTCGTGTTCCTGCTCATGGGCGCGTCATTCGCCGCCGGTCTCGGGTGGTTCTCGTGGCAGGTCGCGCGCGTGCCAGCAGACTCACCCGATCGGCTCATCGGCCAGCTTCGCCTGAGCCAGGCGGCCGCCACACTGCTCACGCTGAGCGCGACGATTTACGCGGGACTTGCGGCCGCGGCCGAAACGGCGCCGGGCGCCGCGGCCGACATCGGCATCGCCGGCGCCTTCGCCGGCATCGCACTCCTGGCCCTGCTCGAGGAGCCGCGACGCGCGCTCAGTCTGCTGGCCGGCGCCTTCGCCGCCCACGCCCTGATCGACATCGCCCATCGCCCCGGCGGACTCCCGATGATCGCACCCTGGTGGCTGGCGGTCGGGGGCGCCGCGTTCGATCTCGTGCTGGCCGCCGTCTGTTTTCTCCCGGTGCTGCGCAAATGACAGATTTTTCGTCACGGTCCGTCGTGCTCGCACTCGCCGTCGCCGTGACCGCATGCGCCCATGCTCCGCAGCGATCGGCTCCCGATGCGGCTGCGCGCGCGGCGCGGCCGAAGCTGATTGTGCAACTGGTGATCGATCAGTTCCGCTATGACTATCCCGAGCGCTATGGCGCGACGTGGTCGAAGGGGCTGCACAGGCTGATGACGGAAGGCGCGTGGTTCACCGAGTCGGCGTACCCCTTCGCAGGCACCGTGACGTGCGCGGGCCACGCGAGTGTGGGCACCGGGAAAGCGCCGGCGGCGCACGGCATGGTGCTCAATGCGTGGTGGAGCCGCGAGACCGCGCGCCGGATCAACTGCACGACCGACAGCGCGGTCACGCAGATTGGACTGCCGAAGGCCGTCACGGGCGGAGACAGCGCGCGCTGGATGCTCGCGCCGACGTTCGCCGAGCGCCTTCTGGACTCGCAGCCCGCGGGCGCCGGCCGCGTCGTCTCGCTTTCACTCAAGGCGCGCTCGTCCATCAGCCTGGCCGGCCGCCGCGGCGATGCGGTCGTGTGGTTCGACGATGAGGGTTCGTTCGCGACGTCGTCGGCCTACCCGGATCCCGCGTGGTTGCGAGCCCACGTGACAGCACACCCGGTCGAGCGCGCCGTCGGATCGACGTGGACGCGGCTGAAGCCCGAGTCTTTCTACGACGGCACCGATGAGGGCGTCGGCGAGAGACCGACGCGCGGCTGGACATCCCGCTTCCCCCACCGGATCTCCGACAGCGGCGCGGCCGACGCCGAATTCTACGATCGGTGGCAGCGCAGCCCCTTCAGCGACGCGTATCTCACGGAGATGGCGATCGCCGCGGTTGATGCGCTCGCGCTCGGCCGGCGTGCCGGCACCGACTACCTCGCCGTGAGCTTCTCGGCGCTCGATCTCGTGGGCCACAAGTTCGGCCCGCGAAGCCACGAAGTGCAGGACGTGCTGCTGCACGCTGACGTGGCGATCGGGCGGCTGCTCGCACACCTCGACGCGACGGTCGGCGCCGGCAGCTACGTGGTCGCGCTCACTGCCGATCACGGCGTCGGCGAAGTGCCTGAAACCCCGGGCGGGCCTGGCGGACGCCTCCCGCGCACGCTCGTCACGAAAACGATCGAAGCCGTGCTCGACAAAGCCTGGGGCGATGCCAGGTACGTGGAGGACGAGATTGGCACCAACATCTTTCTCACGCCGGCGGCTCGCGAACGGCTGGGGACGGATGGGGACGCGATGACCGCCATCCGCCAGCGCATCGGCGAGATTCCGGCAGTGCGCGGGTTGATGACGGCCGCCGATTTCGCCGCCGCGCGCGGATCCGGCGATCCGCTGGTGCAGTCGCTTCTGCTCAGCTACCATCCCGAGCGGTCGGGGGATCTGCTGGTGCTCCTGCGGCGCGATTTCACCTCATCGACCGATGCCGCCTCCCACGGCACTTATTACGACTACGATCGCCGCGTCCCGGTTATCCTGTTTGGAAGCCCGTTCAAGGCTGGCCGTTTCGGGGGGCCGGCTTCGCCGCTCGACATCGCTCCCACATGGGCGCGGCTCACTGGCGTCGCTCTCGATCAGCCTTACGGCCGCAGTCTCGACTCGGCCATCAAATAGCCAGCGTCTGTCGGAGGTTTTCTGTGCGACTTCAACGACTCACCGGCGGTCTTCTCTCCCTGCTTCTGATTGCCGCCGCCACGGCGCCGGCAGCCGCGCAGGAAACACGCGTTGCGCCCCGCGCGCTCGCGGCCCTTCGGGATTGGGACCGCCGCGTCACATCCGATCTGCGGTCGGGCGATCTGCGCCGCACGAGCCTGCGCGACGACACGCTCGTCGTCGGCCACCGGCACGAGCGCCTGGATCAGTATTTTCGAGGCGTCCGTGTGTACGGCGGCGACCTGTCGCGGCAGATGGACGGCGCGGGACAGACCGTGTCGATCTTCGGCACGATCTACGACGGCATCGCCGTCGACGTCGCGCCGCGGCTGCCGCAGGCCGAGGCGAAGCGGCGGATCGAGACGCTCGGCGGCGCCGCACTCGGCGAGTCGCGGCAGCCGGAGCTGCTCGTGCTGCCACTCGACGGCGGCGGGTTCGCGCTTACGTGGCACGAGCGGGTGCTGTCGCCCACAGCGGGCACGCTGATGGCCTATTTCATCGACGCTGACACCGGCGCGGTGGTGCAGGCGCGCAACGACATCAAGACGCAGAGCGCAGTCGGCCGCGGCACGGGCGTGCTCGGCGACGCCAAGAAGATGAGCGTGTCGCCGCAGAGCGGCACGTTCTTCGCGCGCGACGATCTGCGGCCGCCCGACATTCTCACTTACGACCTGAAGGGGAACGTCAATCGCGTGCTGCAGTTCATCAACGGCCAGATCTCGCTCGGCACGAACGATCTTGCCGTCGATGCCGACAACGTCTGGACCGACGGCGCCGCTGTCGACGCGCACAGCTACGCGGGTTACACGTACGACTACTTCTTCAAGCGGTTCGACCGCCGCGGGCTCAACAACAACAACATTCGCATGGTGTCGCTGGTGCATCCCGTACGCCGCCAGGACATCCAGACCGCGACCCCGTTCGTGCTCAACCTTTTCTACCTGAATGCGGCGTACTTCGGCAACGGCGTCATGGTCTACGGCGAGGGGCTGCCTCCCGGCTTCACGGCGGGCGGGCAGTACTGGGATTTCACCTCAGGCGCGCTCGACATCGTCGCGCACGAGCTCACGCACGGCGTGACCGACTACACGTCCGACCTGATTTACCAGGGAGAGCCGGGCGCGCTCAACGAGGCGTTCTCCGACATCATGGGCGCGTCGGCCGAGTTCTTCTTCCACGAGCGCGGGACGGGCAACCTGCGCGGCGACTGGCTGATTGGCGAAGACGTGATCCGGCCCGGAGGCCTGCGCAACATGGCGAACCCGGCGTCGGTCGGCGATCCCGATCACTATTCAGTGCGCTTCACGGGCACGGGAGACAACGGCGGCGTGCACATCAACTCCGCCATCGTCAATCTGGCGTACTACCTCGCGGTCGAAGGCGGCGCGCATCCGCGCACCGGCGCCGCGGTGCAGGGCGTCGGCTTCGCCAACCGCGAGCAGATGGAGAAGGTCTTCTATCGCGCCTTCACGCAGCTCATGCCGTCGAACACCAACTTCGCGCAGGCGCGCGCCATCACGCTGCAGGCAGCCCGCGACCTCTACGGCGCGGGCAGCGCTCCCGAGCGCGCCGTGCAGCAGGCCTGGACCGCCGTCGGAGTCAACTAGGAGCGCATGTGAGACTGATGACCACGACTGCGGCCCTCGCCTGCCTGCTCGGCGCCGGATCGGCCGACGCGCAGACACGCTTCCAGACGCCGGTGCTGCCGCGCGGCTTCATTTCGGTCAACGGCATCTCCCAGGCGGCGGGAAGCTCGTTTACCGATCGCTTCGAGTTCGAGGAGTTCGTCGAGACAGGCACGGTCGAAACGTCCTTCGACGCCAAGGCGGCGTTCGGCCTCGACGGCACCGTCGGCGCGCGCGTGTGGCGCAACTTCGGTCTGGGGGCGGGACTCACCACGTTCTCGGCGGGCTCCCGCAATGACGGCGGGGGCGAGGTGACCGCGCGCATTCCGCATCCGCTCTATCTCAATCAGCACCGCGAAGTGACGGGCGAGGCGGGACTGCGCCGCGGCGAGACCGCGATTCATGCGAGCCTGCTGTACTTCGTGCCGGTCAACCGCCGTGTCCTCGCCGTCGTCGCCGCCGGCCCGACCTTCTTCCAGGCCGAGCAAACGTTCGTGAACGACGTCCTCTACGATCACACCTACCCCTTCGACACGGCGACCTTCCGCGGCGTCGACACCGACAACGAGTCGTCATCCGGTGTGGGCTTCAACGCCAGCCTCGACCTGACGTGGCGGTTGTCCAAGTCGTTTGGCGCCGGCGCGCTCGTGCGGTACACGCAAGGCACGCTCGCCTTCACGCCGGGCACGCGCTCGCTGAGCCTTGATGTGGGCGGGCTGCAGGCCGGGCTCGGGTTGCGGGTCATCTTCTGATTTGCCCGCCCGCACCGACTTCACGCGCCGTGTGTATGCCGCCGTCCGCCGCATTCCGCGCGGGCGCGTGGCGACGTACGGCGACGTCGCGGCGATGGCCGGCCACCCGCGGGCGCATCGCGCGGTCGGCACGATCATGCGCCACGTCGAGGACCCGTCCCTTCCCTGCCACCGCGTGATCGCGTCGGGCGGGAAGCTCGGCGGGTTCGGCTCTCACCCCGACATCAAATCGCAGCGGCTGCGCGCCGAAGGGCTGGTCGTGATCAACGGGCGCGTGCGCGCCTTCGCCGCTGCGCGCTGGCAGGCCTGACAGGGCGCGTGCGAACCAACGGGTCTTTTGTTCCGTCTGACAGAGGGCCGGCAACCCCGCCCAATCATGATCCCGTCTAAGACTACGAGCGTCACAGGACCAGGCAGCGTCTATCGGGAAGACCTGGCGCTGGCCGACCGGTGCCGCGCCGGCGATTTCGAGGCATTCGAGGCGCTCTATCGCGAGCATGCTTCGCGGCTGTTCGGTCTTACCGTGCGCATGCTCGGCAACCGGGCGGACGCCGAGGACATGCTGCAGGACATTTTCCTGACGGCGCACCGCAAGCTCGAGAGTTATCGCGGCGATGCGCGGCTGGGCACCTGGCTCTTCCGGCTCGCGACGAACCTCTGCCTCGATCATCTGCGCAGCAAGGCCGCGCGCATGACGCAGGCGACGGCGTCGCTCGACGAGGACGGCGCGATGGAGCCGGTGTCGCCGTCGCCGGGCCCGGTGGTGGGCACCGTGCAGCAGATTGACATGGAGCGCGCGGTCGCGAAGCTGCCGAAGGGCTGCCGCGCGGCCTTTCTGCTCCATGACGTGGAAGGATTCGAGCACCGCGAAGTGGCGTCGATGCTCGGCATTTCGGAAGGCACCTCGAAGTCGCAGGTGCACAAGGCGCGGCTGAAGCTGCGGAGATTTCTGGCAGGTCTGGCGTAATGACGTGTGAAGACTCACGAGAACGGCTGCAGGAGCAGATTGACGGCACGATCGATCCCGCGATCGAGCGCGACGTCGAGGGCCATCTGGCCGGCTGCGCGGCGTGCCGCGCGCTGGCTGCCGATCTGGGCGCCGTGGCGGACGCGGCGTCGGAGATGGCGCCGATCGATCCCCCCGACCACGTGTGGCTGCAGCTCGCGGGCAACTGGCGGCGCGCGCACGGCCCTACGGTCAGCGTCCCTGACGTGCCCCGCCGCACCGCCACCCGCTTTCACGCGATGGCCGCGGCCGCGATGCTCGCCGTCGCCGCCGGCGGGGGCTGGATCGCATGGAACGCGACCAACACGGAGCCGGCTGCCGGCGGAGAAGTGACCCTGCTGCACAAGCCGGACGCCGGCGCGGGCGGCAACGCGGAGACGCCGGGGACGGTCGAGTCCGCTCAGAAGGACATCGAGGCGGCCGAGCAGCTCTACACCCGCGCGATTGCGGGGCTCGAGCAGGCCGCGGCGGAACACAAGGACGTGCTCGAACCGCAGGTCGCCGCGACGCTCGACAAGAATCTGGGTGTGCTCAACGAAGCGATCAGCGAGAGCCGCGCGGCGGTGCGCACGCAGCCGCAGAGCGTGGTCGCGCGCGAGAGCCTCTTCGAGGCGCTGCGCAAGAAAGTCAGCCTGCTGCAGGACACGATCTCGCTCGTGGGCGAGATCAGCCGCGGCAACCCGGCGGGCGCCTCGCGCCTCTCGGGCACGTAGACGAGACACCCATGATCACGAAACGACGCCTGCTGGTTCCCGCTTTCGCCGCGCTTCTGCTCGCGGCCCCGATCCCGGCGCGCGCGCAGGGAGACGCCACCGTCATCCGCGACGCCAGCCGCGCCGTCAGCGACGCCGGCCGCGCCGTGAGCCGCGCCGTCACGCGCTACCAGGGACGCCGCGAGGATGCGCGCTTCGAGCAGACCGACCGGCAGACGAAGACCGTGCCACTGGGCCCGGCGGGCTTCCTCGCGCTGCACAACATCGCTGGCGACATCACGATCACCGCCGGCGGCGGCGACAACGCCACGATCGAGATCATCAAGGTCGCGCGCGGCTCGAGCGACGCTGACGCGAAAGAACTGCTCGGCCTCGTGCCGGTCGAGATCATCGAGCGCAAGGGCAGCAACCGCGTCGAAGTGGTCGCGCGCTATCCCGAGCATCGCGGCGGGCGAGGCGGACGCCGCAACTTCAACGTCACGACGACCTACCGCGTCGTCGCGCCCGCCGGCACGCGCATCAAGACCGACAGCATCTCCGGATCGATCACGGTCAGCGGCATTCGCGGCGAGCTCACGCTCGGCACGATCAGCGGCAATCTCCGCATCCAGGACGCCGGCCGCGTCGTCAACGGCTCCACGATCTCGGGTAACGTCGAGCTCGTGTCCGTTCAGAACGACGCTGTCGTGAATCTCTCGAGCACGAGCGGCAACGTCACCGCGCGCGGCCTCCGCGTGCAGAAGATTGACCTCGGGTCGATCAGCGGCAGCGTGCGCGGCCAGGATCTACACAGCAACTCGGCCAACCTGCACACGATGAGCGGCAACGTCGAGTATTCCGGCACGCTGACGAGCGGCGGCCGCTACGAATTCCGCAGCCACTCCGGCGACGTGCGCCTCACGTTCGGCAGCGGTGTCGGGTTCGAGATCGAAGCGTCCACGTTCTCGGGCGAGGTCCGCTCGGGCCTCGCGCTGCAGCTCTCGCAGGGCGGCGGCGGGGGCCGCAACCGCACCATCCGGGGCACGTTCGGCGACGGCAAGGCCCGCATCGAGGCCGGTAGCTTCTCCGGTAACGTCGTCATCAACGGTCGATGACGAAACTCTGAGAGCAAGGCGCGGACGCGTCACTGGCCCCGTGGCTAAGCTCAGCCATGGGGTTTTTCTTTGTCTCGAGCCCTTTTCCGGGCATTCTGTTCCAGCCCGGCTTAATCCTTGCTTTAGGGTTCTCGGGCGGCGCGTCAGACAGCTGACTGCCCCGGCAATCAGGCCGTAGCGGGCCGGTGGTCAACGCCCTGAGGGAGTACTATCTGACACCGCTGTCAGGTTGCGCGACGGCCGGACCCTTCGGGGATTTCGCTCACCGTTGGGTTGAAAAGTTTTTTTTGAGGAGGCAGACGAGTATGAGAACGCGATTTGTAGTCGCAGCGTTGGTTGCGGCCCTGGGAGCCACTTCGGCTTTCGCAGCTTCGGAACAGCAGACCGGCGGCAATCCGGCGCGCACGGGCAATGTCGGCGGCACCGGCTCCCCCATGGCGCCGGCTGTGCCGGACGGCGAGCTCATGCTCGGCACGGTCCGCATCCGCATGGCGACCATGGCTGACGGCAAAGCGCTGCCTGCCGGCACGTACATGGTGAAGCTGACGCCGGCTGAGGCGACCCCGGCGGTCGTCGGTCAGACGCGTCCCTACGAGCGTTGGGTCGAGTTTTCGTCGGGCGGCACGGTCCGCGGCCGCGAAGTCGTCAGCATCGTTCCGGCGGCCGAAATCGCCGGCGTCGCCAACGACCCTGCGCCGCGCCGCAACGCCAGCAAGGTCGAGATGCTGCGCAACAACGAGTTCGTGCGCGTGTGGATCAACCGTGAAGGCAACCACTACCTCGTGCACCTGGTTCCCACGAACCAGGGCAAGGGCAACTAGGACGCTTCACGGCGTCTTGCACGAAGGGCCGGGGTTCACCCGGCCCTTCGTGTTTAAAGAAACAATCACATCGCCATGAGATCGAACTGCTCGTGATGCAGCTGCCCATCCGCCTTGAGCGTCACCGCCCGCCCGACTGAATCCTGCAGCTCGCGAAACAGCACGCGTTCTTCTTCGCGCAGCGCCCGCGCGATGTCCGGGTTGACGCGCAGCACGAGGCCCTGGCCGTCGAGATCCGGGCTCATCTTGCGCACCTCCGTCAGAATCTCATAGCAGATCATCGAGGTCGCCTTGATCGTGCCCGAGCCCGCGCAGTACGGGCACGGCTCCGTCAGCTGGCGCTCGAGGCTCTGCTTCACGCGCTTGCGCGTGACGATGACGAGGCCGAAGTCGGATACCTGGATCGCTTTCGACGGCGCGCGATCCTTGCGGAGCTCCTGCTCCACCGCCTGGAACACCTTCAGGCGGTTCTTCTTCTCCTCCATGTCGATCAGATCGAGCACGATGATGCCGCCGAGATCGCGCAGCCGCACCTGGCGCACGATCTCGCGCACGGCCTCGAGGTTCGTCTTGAGAATCGTGTCTTCGAGCCGGCCGGTCTTCTTGCCGACGTACCGGCCCGTGTTGACGTCGATCGCCACGAGCGCTTCGGTCTGGTTGATGACGAGATACCCGCCGGACTTGAGCCAGACCTTACTGCGCAGCGCCTTGTCGATTTCGACCTGGACGCCGTACTCCTCGAAGATCGGGAAGTCGCGCGTGTAGTGCTTGATGCGCGGAAGCATGTTGGGCATGAAGCGCTCGATCAGCGCGACCACCCTGCGGTATTCCCCTTCGTTGTCGATCCGAATGGCCGAGTACTGCTCGTTGAGGAGATCGCGCAGCAGCTTCGCGACGAGGCTCTGCTCGCGGTAGATCACGGCGGGAGCCCGCGACGACTCCATCTTGTGGCGGATTTCCTTCCAGATGTCGTGGAAGTACTGGAGGTCGGAGTTGATGTCGGCTTCCGGGCGGCTCGAGGCGGCGGTGCGGATGATCACGCCACCGCCGAACTCGTGTTCCGCGCGGAACTGCTTGACCAGCCCGCGCAGCCGGCCGCGCTCTTCACGCGACTCGATCTTGCGCGACACGCCGACGTGATCGACCGTCGGCATGAACACGAGGAAGCGGCCCGGCAGGCTGAGGTGCGAGGTGATGCGCGCCCCCTTGGTGCCGAGCGGCTCCTTCACGATCTGGACGAGAATCTCCTGCCCTTCCTTGAGCAGGTCCTCGATCTTCTCCTGCGGACGATCGGCGCGATCGGCGCGGTCCCTGCCGCCGGGCGGGCGATCGCCGCGCGGGCCGCGCCCGCGCGCCTCCCCGTTC
>JALYRV010000308.1 GCA_030855205.1 Acidobacteriota bacterium
GTCCCGGTCATGACCTTGATGCCCTGCTTCTTGAACACCTTCTCGAGTTCGACCGATACCGCCTCGTCTTCGATCGGAACGAGCCGCGGGAGCAGCTCGACGATCGTGACCTCGCTGCCGAAGCGGTGGAAGATCGAGGCGAACTCGACACCTACAGCGCCGCTGCCCATGATGGCCAGCCGCTTCGGAACCTCCGCGAGGTGAATGGCTTCGTCGCTCGTGATGATCTGCTTGTGATCGATCTCGATGCCGGGCACGCCGCGCGGCTGAGAGCCGGTGGCCACAATGACATGCTTGCCGTTGAGCGACTGGGTCTGCGATCCCTCGGCGGTCACGTCGACCTTACCCTTGCCGGCCAGCCGCCCGGTGCCCCGGACCCAGTCGATCTTGTTCTTCTTGAACAGGAACTCGATGCCCTTGGTCAGCCCTTTGACGACCTTGTCTTTGCGCGCGTGCACCTTCGGCATGCTGATCGACGGCGTGGCGCCGCCGATGTCGATTCCCCACTCGGCCGATTCCTGTGTGACCTTGAGCGCATGGGCATGCTCGAGCAGGGCCTTGGTCGGGATGCAGCCCCAGTTGAGGCACGTGCCTCCGAGCGACGGCTGCTTCTCGACAACGGCGACCTTGAGTCCGAGCTGTGCGGCACGGATGGCAGCCACGTAGC
The DNA here is from genome assembly GCA_030855205.1 of Acidobacteriota bacterium. GTDB lineage: Bacteria > Acidobacteriota > Vicinamibacteria > Vicinamibacterales > SCN-69-37 > JALYRV01. Next base: position 668 of record JALYRV010000308.1, read on the forward strand.
CGCCTGTGCCGGCGCCGATGACGATCAGATCGTAGTTACTCACCTGGGTCTCCTGCCTGGTCCTTCTTCTTCAGCGACTTGAGCGAGACAAACGACCCCGCAGGTGGCGCGGGGGGTGGTTCGGCCGGCGCCGTCCGGATTGGCCCATCGGCGTCGCTGCCGGCGCGCAGCTTCGTAAAAGCGTACCGGAGGTCCCAATACTGCTGGGTGACCTGCTCGAGCCGGCGCGCGGTCTGCCGGGCACGCAGCAGTGCGATGGTGGCAAGTACGAGGGCGGCGCCGGTGAGGCACCAAAGCAGCAGCATGAGAGGCGCCGGAGGCCTCAGTATTTTAGTCTAATCGGCGCGGAGCGCTTCGACGGGATCGAGGCGCGCGCCCGGCGCGCACCAGGGCGGTCGCGGCGAAGGTCGGAGCCTCGGCCGCGCTGCCATTCGCGACGAGGCTGGCCATGAGCGGCGTCGCCAGCAGGGATCCTGGCGGCCGGATGGTTCATCGCCGCCAAAAATCCTCTATCCTTAGCTGCCAGCGACCTCGGCACTGCATGGCCAAACAGAAAACCGTTCTCATCGTCGATGACGACCAGGGGATGCGCGACACACTCGCCGCGATTCTCCGGAAGGAATATCGCGTGCTCACGTCGGCGAGCGGCGAGACCGCGCTCGGCGTGCTGCGCCGCGAAGACATCGACCTGATGCTGCTCGACGTGCGGCTGCCCGGCATCTCCGGCTTCGAAGTGCTCCGCATCGTCAAGGAAAACTACGCGATGGTCGAAGTCATCATGATTTCGGCGATCAACGAGGTTGAGACCGCCGTTCAGGCGATGAAGCACGGCGCGTATCACTACATCACCAAGGACTTCGATTACGACGGGCTGCGATCGCTCGTGCGCAACGCCGCCGAGCGGCAGGATCTCAGCCGGCAGGTCATTGCGCTGTCCGCGCAGGTCGCCGAGCAGAGCGAGCGCGATTTCCTGATCGGCCCGAGCCTGCAGATGCGCGACATCGTCGATCTGGTGCAGAAGGTCGCGAAGCTGTCGGCGACGGTGCTGATCCTCGGTGAGAGCGGCACGGGCAAGGAGCTGCTCGCGCGGCTCATTCACAAGGAGTCCGGGCGCATCGACGGGCCCTTCATCGCCGTCAACATGTCGGCCATTCCGCACGAGCTGGTCGAAAGCACGCTCTTCGGGCACGAGCGCGGATCCTTCACGGGCGCGCATCGCCAGCAGCTGGGCAAGTTCGAGCTCGCCGCCGGAGGCACGCTGTTTCTCGACGAGATTGGCGATTTGCGGCTCGACCTGCAGGCGAAGCTGCTGCGGGCGATCCAGGAGGGGGAGATCGAGCGCGTCGGCGGCAGCAAGCCGATCAAGACCGATTTCCGGCTGATCGTCGCCACCAACGTCGATCTCGACAAGGCCGTCAAGGAAGGGCGCTTCCGCGACGACCTCTACTACCGCATCAACGTCATTCCGATCCGCATGCCTCCGCTGCGCGAGCGCATCGAGGATTTGCCGGATCTCGCGCGCTTCTTCCTCCGGCGCTTCAGTGCGAAATTTCGCAAGAGCGTCACGACGATCGAAACGACGACGCTGCGCATCCTGTCGTCGTACTGGTGGCCGGGCAACATCCGCGAGCTCGAGAACCTGATCGAGCGGCTCGTGGCGGTGTCGGAGAAGGCGTCGATCTCGGATGAAGATCTGCCGCTCGAGTATCACTTTGCGCAGTTCGACGCGCAGGAGACAGGCAGCGCGGATCTGTTTCAGCAGGCGTGCGACACCTTCGAGCGCAACTTCATTCTGCGCGCGCTCGAGCGATCGGACTGGAACGTGGCGGGCACCGCCCGGTATCTCGGCATGCCGCTCAGCACGCTGAAGCACAAGATGGGCAGGCTCGAAATACGCGAGCTCGCCCGGCGCCTTCGGAACGTCTGAATGGGAGCCGGTCCTCTTTTTCACGCGGTTTTACAGATCGGCCAATAGGTTGGCCGATCGGTCGGGGCGTTAGCCGATCTGTTGTAAAGTGGCGCTTTCCAACGGGCATGGCTTCGCGGCCCGTTTTCTCTTTTTCCTCAGTTAAATGGCCACGGCACGGTTGCTCAACCCTGCGCGAAGCGCCTCGCTCTCTTCGTGTTTCCACGGAACGGGCGTTGCACTTATTTCCAATCGGCCTCGTTCCGGCCGAACAATCCCGCGTGTGACTTCCACTTGCGCGATCGCGCCGGCATCGTCGTGTCCGGCGCCCGGTACCGTTCCATGCGAGCGGCCCGGGCCCACGTGTGTTCTGTTTTTCAGGAGTCAGTGATGCAGCCCTCGATGTTCAACGTGCAGGTTCCCGTTCCGCAGCGCGATGAGGTGTTTCTCATGAACACCTTCTCGGATGCGCAGCTGCTGGTGTCGGCCGACGTCGCGGCGCTGCTCGCCCGTGCCGCGGCGGAGCCGCCGGGGGGGTGGAGCGCCGATGAGCAATCGGCGCTCGAGACGCTCGGAGAGAACGGGTTCCTCGTCCCGGATCGGGCCTCCGAGCGCGCGCGGCTCGATCAGTTTTTCCGCGATGTGCGCGAAGACACCAATCAGCTGCGCATCACGGTGCTGACGACGCTGCAGTGCAACTTCGCGTGCGACTACTGCATCCAGGGCGATCACGGCGACTACAACAAGCACGCAACGAAGATGTCGCTCGAGAAGGCGGCGGATCTCGTGCGCTGGGTCGAGTCACGGCTGGACGTGGTCAAGC
>JALYRV010000309.1 GCA_030855205.1 Acidobacteriota bacterium
TCACCCGCACGGGCGCGTCGAGCCACTCGAAGGCCTCTTCCTGAATGATCGCCGCCACGCTCTCGCCGATGCCGCCGGTGCGCGTGTCCTCGTGCACGATCATCACCTTGCCGCAGTGGCGCGCCACGCGCAGGACGGCGTCCCGATCGAGCGGCGCGATCGTGCGCAGGTCGAGCACCGACGCCTCGATGCCGTCTTTCGCCAGCGCCTCGGCGACGCGCATGGCCACGTGGACGTAGGCGCCGTACGAGATCAGCGCGAGATCGTCTCCCGCGCGGCGCAGCGCGGCGCGGCCGATCGCGATCGGCGCGGGCGCGGCCTCCGGCAGCAGCTGCTTGACGCGCGGATCGCGGTAGAGCGCGATGTGCTCGTAGTAGAGCACCGGGTCGGGATCGGCCACGGCGGCGGCCATCAGCGCGCGCGCGTCGTGCGGCGTCGACGGCGTCACGATCTTCAGGCCAGGCGTGCGGTAGAACCACGGCTCGGTGTTCTGGCTGTGATACGGGCCCGCATGGCGCAGGCCGCCCCACGGCATGCGCACGACCATCGGCACCTCGCCCCCCCACCGGTAGCGGATCTTCGCGGCGTTGTTGACGAGCTGATTGAAGCCGGTCGCGACGAAGTCGTTGAACTGCATCTCGCCGATGGGACGCTGCCCCGCGAGCGCCGCGCCCACGCACACGCCGAGCACGCCGGCTTCCGCAATGGGCGCATTGACGATCCGGTCGCCGAACTCCTCGAGCAACGGGCGCAGCAGCAGGAACGCGTTGCCGTACACGCCGCCGACATCCTCGCCGTACACGAACGTGCGCGGATCCGATCGCAGCGCGTCTCCGACGCCGAGCATCACCGCTTCGAGAAACGTCCTGCCCTTGCGATCGAACGGCGGCGCGTCTTCAATCGCGGGGAGCGTGGCGTCTGCACGCGCGGGAGACGCGATCGGATCGACGCGCACGCGCGCGGGCTCGCCCTTGAGCACGCCCTCCCCCGCCGACGCGCCCTCCGGCCACGGCGCGTCGATCACGCGGCGCGCCTGCGCTTCGACGAGCGCTTCGGTCTCCCGCTTCCACGCGTCGATCTCGCCCGCTGTCGCGATCTTCTCGGCGATGAGCCGCGCCGCGTACGTCTTGATCGGATCGCGGGCGCCCCAGTACTTGTACAGCTCCGGATTCGCGTACCCCTGCTCGGTCAGCGGCGGATACTCCCACGCCCCCGTGGCCGCGACGGGTTCCTTGCCGAGATAGAGCATGTCGTCGTGGTGCGCGTGGCCGCACATGCGCATGGCGACCAGCTCGATGAGCGCCGGGCCGAGGCCCGCGCGCGCGCGCTCGACCGCCCACGCGAACGCGGCGGCAATCTCATCGGCGTCGGTCCCGTCGATCGTGATGCCCGGAATGCCGTAGCCCGCTGCCTTGTCGGCGAACACGCGCACGGCGGACTGATCCGCCACGGGCGTGGACAGCGCCGTCTGGTTGTTCTGCAGGCAGAAGACCGCAGGCATCCGGCGCGCGGCCGCAAGATTGATCGCTTCGTGCCACTCGCCGAGCGACGAGCCCCCCTCGCCGATGAACGACACCGCGACGCGGCCCTTGCCTTCGCGCTGAAACGCCATCGCCATCCCGGCGACGTTCAGCGAGCTGATCGTCAGCGGCGCGGCCGCCGGAAGCACACCCCAGTCGAGGTCGCCGACGTGAAGGTCACGCCCGTTCATCGGCGGGCCGGCCTTGGCCATCTGCCCCGACAGGACCATGCGCACCATCTCGGGCCCCGGCCGCATCGCGAGCGCGACGCCGAGGTCGCGAATCAGAGGGCCGACCACGTCTCCCTGCCAGCGGCCGTCCTGACGATAGTCGCTGCCGCGGCGCAGCCGGATCGCCGCCGCGTAGATCGCTTCCTGCCCGAGCGACCGGAAGCCCTTCCCTTGGAACGACGCCGTCCCGTACCGCACTTCGCCGCTGCCGAAGAAGACCTTCAGGCGGTTATCGGTCGCGCGCGTGAGCAGCATGCCGCGCAGCATCTCCCGGCGCTCGTCGCGCGTGAGCGAGGCCTTGATCGCTTCGCGGCGAAGGAAACCCACGCAGGCATCGGCCAGCTCCTCGCGCGCCTGTGCGAGACGTACCGACGCGGCCACGCCAGGCGTGGTGTCAGGAAGGTCGATCGCCGGCGCGACATCGAGACGTCGCGCGAGCTCGGCGCCGAGACGTGCCGGGTCGCCGCCGGACGCGTCGAAGGCCTCGAGCGCGGCGGCAAGAGCAAAGGGATAGCGCTCGGCAACGAACGCGCCGAAGCGCGAGGCGACGAGCGACGCATGCGCGGTGCGGGACACTGGAGCTAGATTGTAGCGCCATGCCCGCCGGTACGGGCGGGCGCCGCGAGCGTGAGGATGAAGAGCGCGAGCACGGCCGGACGATACGCGTGCGCGCACAGCAGCGCCACAGCCTCGCCGGCGCCTGAGGGCTCGAGCAGATAGCGCGACAACGTGGGCGGACTGGCAACCATCACCGCGAAACAGATCCAGCCAACGGCACGCACGCGACGGGACGCATGCCCGATCGTCCACAGCAGCGCGGGAATCGCGAGCAGCAGGCCGTACCCCAGATGCCGTAGCGCGAGCAGCGACACGAGACACGCCGACGCAAAGAAGCGCGCGTCTCGGTCGGGCGCGTGCTTCCTCCAGGCAAGCGGCAGCAATGCCAGCAGCAGTACCGCGAGGATCGCCTGCGTGACCACGGGCGCCAGCGGCAGCCAGTCGACCAGCGGCAGCAGGTTCGTCTCGCCGCCCATCAGATCGGCCCGGTTCTGTGTGCGCGTCGTCGCCGCCGCGTGATCCGCGAGTACGCCGAACGGCGTCCGACCGAGGCGTGCCGAGAACAGCGCCACCAGCACGATCGGCACGGCCACCGCCGCGGCCACCGTCCTCCAGCGTCGCGCCGCGATCGCCCAGAGCAGCGCGGGGCCGCCGACCTGAGGCTTGATGAGCGACAGGCCGATCGCGACACCACCAAGCACGGGGCGCCGCGCCGCGGACGCGACGCCGGCAAGCGCGGGCGCGAAGGCGGCGATGGAAAACTGATTCAGCGTACGGAACGGCGGGAGCATCAGGAGCAGGGCCGCGTGCAGCGCGCCGTGGCCTGCGAGGCGCGGGGCGATCGCCGCAATCGCCAGCGACAGCGCGACGTTGACGGCAATCCACAGCGGCACTGCTGCGCCGGCCGGAATGGACGCCAGCGGCGCAAGAGAGACGAGCGCATTCGGGGGATAGTCGGCGAGCGACTCCGGCGACTCGTATGGACTTGCACCCTGCAGCCACTCGCCCGCCCATGCACGCACTTGCGCGAAGTCGAGAAGGCGCTCCGGCTCGCGGGCAATCATGA
>JALYRV010000112.1 GCA_030855205.1 Acidobacteriota bacterium
CTGGACCGCGCATGCGGCCAACGGCTTCTTCATCAACTGGGCGCTGGCGTCTGGCACCGGCCACGGGTACGAGTTTCATCTCATGCTGATCGCCGCGTGCGTATGCCTGTCGCTCGAAGGCGGCGGCGAGCTGTCGGTCGATCGCCTCCTGGATCGCAATGCGGAATCGGCGATCGCGGGCCGTCAGCGCATCCGCTCGATGTGAGCCTCAACGGAAAAGTCGTCCTCGTCACCGGCGGCAAGCGCATGGGCGCCGCGCTCGCGCAGGCCCTCGCGCGCCAGGGCGCGGATGTGGCGCTCACATGGAACCGCTCGCGCGCCGAGGCCGACGAAGCCGCGTCGGTCGTGCGATCGTCGGGCCGCCGGGGCCTCTCGCTGCAGGCTGATCTCTCCGAAGCCTCCGGGTGCGAACGCGCAGTTGCGGATGTCGAGCGCGAGTTCGGGCGTCTCGATGCGCTCGTGCATCTCGCCTCGGTCTACAAACCCATTCCCTTCGACGAGCTGACGCCCGAGGCCTGGGACGCCCAGCTCGGCGTCGACCTTCGCAGCACGTTCCTCTGCGCGCGCGCGGCCGTGCCCGCCATGCGTCGCGTGGGCGGCGGGCGGATCGTCGCCTTCTCCGACTGGGTGGCCGCGAGCGGGCGCCCCCGCTATCCCGGCTACCTGCCTTACTACGTCGCCAAGGCCGGCGTGATCGCCCTGATCGAGGCCCTCGCCCTCGAGCTCGCCGCCGACGGCATTCTCGTCAACGCCATCGCTCCGGGCCCGGTGCTGCCTCCCGACGACCTCTCAGCCGACGAGCGCCGGGCCGTGGAAGCGGCCACACCGCTTGGCCGGTGGGGCGGTACCGAAGAGATCGTGAAAGCTGTCAGTTTCCTGCTGGATTCCGCGTTCGTGACTGGCGAAACGATACGCGTGGACGGCGGCCGCCATATCCGCTGAGTTCGAAACCGCACGGCAGACGGTTTGCTTTGTAGCTGGGGCGTAGAGGCGCCCATGACGGAACATTCACAGCCCCCCGCTCCGCGCATTCTCGTCGTCGAAGATCAGGACGATATTCGTCTGATGCTCGTGACCGTCCTCCAGATGGAGGGTTACCACGTCGATGACGTCGCCAATGCGGAGGAGGGCCTCCGCGCGCTCCAGGCCGGGCATTTCGATCTGGTGCTCACCGACTATGCGATGCCGGGCGGCACCGGCACGTGGATGCTGCAGGAAGCGGTCAAGGCCGGCCGGCTCGAACAGACACCGGCCCTCGTCATCACGGCGCACCCTGAAGTGCTCGACGGAGACCCGTCCGCCGGAGGGACCCCGTCTCCGTTCCCCGTCGTCAGCAAACCGATCGACCTGGATCGTTTTCTCGAGCAGGTCAGGAGGATTCTCAAGATGTCCGAGGCCGTCCCCGGACTCCGCCGGACGCCGGCGCTCGCGAAGATCGAGCTCGTGCTGTATGTGAGTGCGGCATCGCCCGCGTCCATGCACGCCCGTCGGAACATCGAGCAGACGCTCTCGGGCTTCGAGCCGGGCGACATCGCGTTTTCGATCTGCGATCTTCAGCGCAATCCCGAGGCGGCCGAAGCCGACCGCGTCACGTTCACCCCAACCCTGGTCAAGCGGCACCCCGGGCCGCGCATGTGGATCATCGGCGATCTGCGCGACGGCGAAGTCGTGGCGGACCTCCTGCGGATCTGCGGAGTTACGCCACGCCCATGAGCGTGCTCACGAAACTTTCAACCGGGGTGCCCGGTCTCGACAGTCTGCTGCACGGCGGGATTCCCGAAGGGCGCGCCGCGCTCGTCACCGGCCGCAGCGGCACGGGCAAGACGGTGCTGAGCCTCCAAATCGCCGCGTCGCTCGCGCGTCAGGGCCTGCCCACGATTCTTATGGCCGTCGAAGAATCACCCGACGACCTGCTGCAGACCGGCGATTCGCTCGATCTCGATCTGACGTCCCTCGTCGCAGGCGGCAGGCTCCTCATCGCCGACGTCAACCGCCCCGACGACGGGCCGGTTGTGCAGAGCGGCGAGTATGACGTCTTCGGTCTCATTCATCGTCTCGAGGCGCTCGCCGCCCGGCACGCGGCGAAGGCGCTCGTGCTCGATTCGGCGACGGCGCTCTTCAGCCCCCGGCCGCCCGACGAACGCATGCGCCAGCACTTCTTTCATCTGGTGAGTACGTTCCGCCGGCTCGGGCTGACGTCCGTGGTGGTGGCCGAGTCCAACGAGGACTACGGATCGCTGACGACACTCGGGGTCGAGGACTTCGTGTGCGACCTGACGATCGTGCTGCACAACATCATCGACGGCGGCCGGCGCCGGCGGTCGATCGAAATCAACAAGTACCGGCGCAGCGCGCATTTCAAGGGGGAGTATCCCTGCACCGTTACGCGCAAGGGGCTCGCGGTTTTCCCGGTCGATGCGAAGGAGTATCCGCAGGAGCTGGAGGCGATCGAGCGCTACTCGAGCGGTGTCGCAGGGCTCGACGAGATGACGGCGGGAGGCTGGCTCCGTAACTCCATCGTGATCGTGCGGGGTCCGACGGGGGCCGGCAAGACGATTCTTGCGGGCATCTATGCGCGCGCCGGCGCCCAGCGCGGGGAGCGGGTCGTCTACTACGGGTTCGAAGAGACGCGGGCGACGCTGCTGCGCAACTACGAACAGTTGGGGCTCGACATGAGCCCGTACGTGGAGGCCGGCAACCTGCGCGTGATCTGCCGCTATCCGGAGGCGACGAGCCTCGAGGATCTGCTGGTCAATATTCGGACCGATCTCGAGGAGTACAAACCTTCGCTCATCGTGCTCGACAGCATTTCGTCGATCGAGCATGCGTCGTCGCCGAGCGGTTTCCGGCAGTTCCTGATCGGGATGGCGTCGATCCTGCGCCAGCACGGTCGTAGCGCCCTGGTGACGCAGACCGTAATGGCGGGGCAGGCGGCGAAGCGCGCGGCGCCGTTCCTTTCGACGATCGCGGACGCGATTCTTGCGCTGGACTACGTGCCTTCGAGCTACGAGCTCGACCGTATGATTCGCGTGATCAAGTCCCGCGGATCGAGCCACGCACGGTATCCGTACGCCCTCGAAATCGCCGATGGCGGTATCGTCGTCGAGCGCATGCCCCCTGAGGACGCACCGCATTTCGGCCTGCGCGCGCGGCAATCGAGAGACAATCAGCTATGAAAACCATGATCGGCGCAGTCTTGATCGTGATTGGGCTCATCGGCCTGATCTGGGGTGGCCTCTCGTACACGCGCGAGGAGAAGGTCCTCGACCTCGGGCCGATCGAGGCCACGGCGGAGCGCACCAGGACGATCCCCGTGACGCCCGTCGTCGGCGCCGTCGCGCTTGCCGCCGGTGTGGTGCTGCTCGTGGCGGGCCGCAAGCGAGGCTGAACGTGATCACCGCCGACGGTTTCTCGGGCGTCGTTTCCAACCGTATGGCGGCGGAAGCCGTTCAGCTGTCGGCCGCCTGGCTGGAGCAGCTCCGCGAGCTGCTGCTCGTCGGGTCGAACGAAGTCTTCCCGTCCGACCAGATCCTCGATCACATCCCCGTCCTGATCGAGGACATTGCGCGTTACCTGCAGGCGCCCTCCGACGAGGAGATCGCTGCCAACGCGCAGGTGATCGACAAGGCGCGCGAGCTCGGCCTGCTGCGGCACAGTCAGCAGGCCTCGGTGCACCAGCTGCTGCGCGAGTTCGAGATTCTCGGTGAGATTCTCGAGGCGTTCGTGGTCGACGAAGTGTCGCGCATAGGCCTGACGTTGGCGCCGGTGGAGTGCTTCGAGGTGCTCCGGCGCGTGACGCGCGCGACACGCGCCATCATGCGCACGGCGATCGACACGTTCGTCGCCGAGTACACCGCGACGATCCAGGAGCGCAACGATCGCCTGGCGACGTTCAACCGGATGGCGAGCCACGAGCTGCGCACGCCGCTGGGCACGCTGATGTTCGCGGCAGCCGCGATGGAGCAGCCGGCGGTCGCGGGGGACCCGGCGCGTATGGCGAAGGTGTCGCACGCGGTTCGCACGAGCACCGAGCGCCTCGCGCGGCTCGTCGAGAACCTCCAGCGCATTGCGCGGCTCGCCGAGTCGTCGGACGCGCCGAACACGCAGCAGGTCGATCTGTCGATCGTCGCCACGGAAGCCGGCCGTCAGCTCGACGAAATGGCGGCCGCCCGTGGCGTGTCGATCGTGATCGCACCCGAGCTGCCGCACTTGATCATCGATCCCGCACGCGTCGAGCTCGTGCTGATGAACCTGGTCTCGAACGCGATCAAGTACAGCGACGGAGCGAAGCCGAATCCGGTGGTCGAGATCGCCGTCGAGGACGTGGGCGTCAACCCTGGCGTGCTCACGCTGATCGTGCGCGACAACGGCATTGGCGTGCCCGACGAGCTTCAACCCGACATGTTCGAGCGCTTCACGCGTGCGCACGCGCACATGGACGAGGTGCTGGGCGTGTCGGGATCCGGACTCGGCCTGTCGATCGTCGCCGAGTGCGTGCAGGCGATGGGCGGGCAGATCAGGTGCGTGTCGGAAGTCGGGGTCGGCACGTCGTTCTACGTCACGCTGCCGACCGAGCCCGCGCGCAGCCCGGCGCCATGACGATCGAACGCTGGCCGGCGCTTTCCTACGCGGAGTGGAAAGACACCTACGCGACGCTGCACATGTGGATGCAGATGGCGGGCAAGCTCGCCGTGGTGCTCGCGCCCCCGGTCAATCATTCGTGGGGCATCGCCTTTCACCTGACGCCGCGCGGCATCACGCCCGGCGTTCATGCGCGAGGCGTACTCGCATGAAGTGATCAGTCACGGCTTCTGGCCCGGCAACGACGAGCTGCCCGAGCCGATCTTCTACGCGTATGCCGTGCCGGAGCCGGCGGGATTCAGGGAAGCGGGCGTGCAGCCCGCGGGTGCCCGGAAGGCGCTCGAGCGGGCGTAGCCGTGGCCGCTCAGCCCGCGAAGACAGCGTTCATCGACGCGAGCGCCCCTTCGAGCTCGCTGCGCTCGCGCGCGAAGCAGAAGCGGATGTAGTTTTCCCCCGCTGCCCCGAAGTCGGCGCCGGGCACGCAGCCAATCCGCCCGCGCGCGATGAGCATCTCGGCCATCGCCCACGACCGTGACGCCTGCGATCCCGGCGGCGGCGTCCAGTCGTCCGAAATGCGCATGAACGCGTAGAAGGCGCCGGCCGGCTTGTCTCCCGTCAGCATGCCGCGGCTCGCCTCGTGGATGCCGGCATAGAACAGGTCGCGCCGCGCCAGCAGCTCCTCGCGGTGGGCGCCGACGATCGCCTGATCGCCGAGGATGCCGCCGAGCCCGCCGTACTGCACCAGCGACGACACGCTGCTCACGGTGTAGAAGAGCACCTTGCGAATGCGATCGCGCACGGCGGGGTCCTTCACCGCCACGTACGCGAGCCGCAGGCCGGTCATCGCGTAGGTCTTGCTGAACGTGTAGATCGGAATCGTGCGCTCGTACATGCCGGGCAGCGACGCGATGCTCACGTGCTCGCCTTCGAAGACGACGTCCTCGTAGGCCTCGTCCGAAAACACCCACAGGCCGTGCTTCTCTGCGAGCGCCGCGATGGCCGTCAGGTCCTCGCGCGTGAGCACGCCGCCCGCGGGGTTGTTGGGCGAGTTGATGTAAATGGCGCGCGTCTTCGGCGTGATCTTGCTCGCGAGCTCGTCGAGATCCCAGCGCCACCCGAGCGACTCGCGCAGCGGGCACGGCACCGGCACGCCGTGCGCGATCTGGATGCAGCCGGCGCCAGGCGGCCAGAGGGGATCCGGGAAGATCACTTCATCGCCGGGCTCGAGCAGGCCCTGCGTGGCCATGTAGATGCCGTGTATGCCGCCTGCCGCGACCAGCACCTCCGCATCGTCGCCAATCGGGATGCCGTTGACGCGGCGCATCTTGTCGGCCAGCGCCGTGATGAGCGGCGGAATGCCGGCGGTCTGCACGTAGTGCGAGCGGTTGTCGTGCACCGCCTGAATGAGCGCCTGCTTGACCGAGTCGGGCGCGTCGAAGCTGACGTCCCCCTGATCGAGGCGGAACGGTTTGTCGACGGCGTACATCATGTCGCGGATGCGGATGATGCCGGAGAAGGGAACGGAATCCAGGAAGGCGCCCACCGACGTATTGTAAGCTCCCCCCATGAAGGGCCCATCTTTCATGCTCGCGCTGGCGTTCGTGTTCGTCGTCGGTGTCGCCACGTCCGCCGCGGCGCAGGAACCTGCAGCGCCGTCTGCCGCACCGGTCGTCACGCACGAGCTGTCGCTCCGCGACGGCTCACGTCTCTTCGGCACGGTCGATCGCGAAGACGAGCGCGAAGTCGTCTTCCGCAGCGCCTCGGGCTCGGTGATCGTCGTTGCGCGCGATCAGATCCGCCACCTGCGCAAGGTGCGCGGCTCGATGACCGACGGGCAGTTCCAGGTGGAAGACCCGAACCAGACGCGGCTCTTCTTCGGGCCGACGGGGCGCGCGCTGCCGAAGGGCCAGGCGACGTTCGGCGTCTATGAATTCCTGATGCCGTTCGTGCAGGTCGGCGTCACCGACCGGTTTTCCATCGGCGGCGGCACACCGCTGCTCTTCGGGTTCGACGAGGGAGACCGGCCCTTCTGGATCACGCCGAAGCTGCTGGTACTCGACAACGAGCAGACGAAGGTCTCGGTGGGCTCACTGATCATGATCGCGGGAGGGGACGGCTTCCACATCACCTACGCGGTGCTGACACAGGAGCGGGGGCGCGGATCGTTCTCGGCCGGCGCCGGTTTCGCGGGCAATGACGATGGCGGATTCGGGGTCGTGATGCTGGGAGGCGAGGGCACGCTGACGCGGAGCCTGCGTGTCATCTCGGAAAACTACGTCTCGGAGCACGGCGTGATTCTGTCGGGCGGGATCCGGTTCGTCGGCGAGCGGCTCTCGGCCGATGTCGGTCTGGTGTTTCCCCCGGCCCTCGACGGCGTCGTCCTGCCGATCGTGAACTTCACGTACGCATTCGGCCGCTGACGCGGCCGGATCAGATCTCGGCGAGGATGGCGGCGAGCGTGGCTTCGGCGCGCCCGATCGGCAGGTTGCTCACGTACACGCTGCGCGCGCCGGCCTCGATCAGCGATCGGATCGATCGCGCGCAGACGGTCTCGGCGGTGGCGCCCTCGCCGAACTCGCGTGTCAGCCCTTCGATCGGCACCGGCAGGAACCCGCTGAGCGTCTGCAGCGTTTTCGGGTTGGCGCTGCGGTAATAGAAGACGCCGAACACGCCGGGCGCCTGCACGCCGCGCCTGTCAGCTTCTTCGAGAAAGCGGTCGACGTTGGGGCGATCGTGGTGCGACACGATCTGCGTCAGGTAGAACTCGCCCGTGAAGTGACCGTCGAGGAGGAAGCCGGCCTGTTGCGCCGCATCGGCGTGCGGGTTGGCCCAGCCGCCGAGCGCAAGCCCCGGCACGCGCGCGCGGATGTGGCGTCGCAACTCCCACGCGTGTTCCACGCAGCGCGGCGGTCCGACGTGCTTGTCGCCGCCGAGGATCACCAGCGTGTCGAAGCCGGCGTCCCACGCGCGATCCGCGTACGCCAGGCAGTAGTCGAGCGGATGCTTGCAGGTCAGGAACGGCACGACGTGCGAGCGGGGCACGTCGTCGCCGAGATTGATGACCAGGTGGCGCAGATTGTCTTCCTCGCGCAGACCGACGGCGCTGTCGGTGAGGAAGACGTACCGGTCGCGCTTCACGAGCCCTTTGACCGCGTGATAGGTGTCGATCCACGCGTCGATGCCGGCGGCGCCGGCCAGCTCGGCCCTCGGCGGGCGAAGCTCCGCGGTAATGACGAGCGGCTCGCGGGGCGAGGCCGCGCTGAGCGCGCGCACGAGCGCGCTCTCTCTGTCGGCGGGCATCCGGAAAGTATACTAAGCGGGATGCGTGATGCGGCCGCACTGGAGCGCCTGAAGGCCTTCGCGGCGCACGCGATTCCCGTCGCCACCCAGCCCACGCCTGTCGAAGAGCTTACGCGGCTGCGCGCAGCGCTCGGCGGCGGCCCCCGCCTAATGATCAAACGAGATGATGCGCTCCCGTTCGCGATGGGGGGCAACAAGGTCCGCAAGCTGCGCCTGCTGGTGCGGCGCGCGCTGGACGACGGGGCCGACACCCTCATCACCATGGGGGGCCTGCAGTCGAACCACGCGCGCGTGACGGCCGCCATGGCCGCGGCCACCGGCCTCCGCTCCATTCTCGTACTCAACGGCGAGGCACAGGCCGTGCCGACCGGCAACGCGCGCCTGCAGCAGATGTTCGGCGCCGAGATCGTCTACGTGGACACGCGCGAGGCGCGCGAGCCCGCCATGCACGAGGCGGCGGCCGCACTCACGCGGCGCGGCGGGCGGCCGTTCATCGTGCCGCTCGGCGGATCCACGCCGGAGGGGGCCCTCGGTTACGCGCATGCGTTCGCCGAGCTGATGGACCAGATCGATCCGCCCGATGTCATCGTGCACTCCACGTCATCCGGGGGCACGCAGGCCGGGCTCGCCGCGGGCGCGGCCCTGTTCGGCGTGCCGACACGCATCATCGGCGTGAGCGCCGACGATCCGGCCGGCGCGATCATGGACGTCGTGCGCGGGCTCGTGCCTCAGATCGGCGCGCGCCTCGGCGCGGACGCGCTGTCGCACGACGCCGTCGAAGCGGACGACACGTTCGTCGGTGGCGGGTACGGCGTGCCGACGCCGTCGTCGACCGAAGCGCTCACGCTCGCCGCGCGCAGCGAAGGGCTGCTGCTCGATCCCGTCTATACCGCCAAGGCCATGGCAGGGCTCGTCGCGCGCGTGCGCGCCGGCGGGTTCCGCTCAACCGACACCGTACTGTTCTGGCACACGGGCGGCACGCCCGCGTTGTTCACCTGAGGTCTGTGTGACTGCATCACTCACTTTTCTGGGCGCCGCGCAAACCGTGACCGGCTCGAAGCACCTGCTCGAGGTTGACGGCAAGCGCGTGCTCGTCGACGCGGGAATGTTTCAGGGCCTCAAGACGCTGCGCGAGCGCAACTGGCAGCCGCTGCCCGTGCCCGTGTCGTCGATCGACACGGTCGTGCTCACGCACGCGCATCTCGATCACTGCGGCTACCTGCCGAAGCTGATTGCCGACGGCTTCAAAGGGCGGGTGTACTGCACCTCGGGTACGGCGGCGCTCGCGAAGCTCGTGCTCGCCGACGCGGGCAAGATTCAGGAAGAAGATGCCGCGCGCGCCAACAAGCAGGGCTACACCAAACACGCCCCGGCGCTTCCGCTCTTCACAGCCGAGCATGCGTGGGCGGCCATCGACCGGCTGCAGCCGGTGGGATACGGCTATGACTTCGAGCCGCTGCCGGGCGTGTCGATGGAGTTCGTCAACGCCGGACATCTTCTCGGCTCCGCATACGTCCGCACCACGCTCAAGGGACTCGGCAATCGCGTGCTGCTGTTCGGCGGCGATCTCGGCCGCTACGGCCGCCCGGTACTTCCGGATCCGGAGCCCGTAGGAGAAGCCGACTGGCTGCTCGTCGAGTCGACGTACGGCAACCGCGTGCACACCGACGATGCGCGCGGCGCCGCGCTGGCGAAGATCATCAACCAGACCATCGATCGCAAAGGCAAGGTGATCATTCCCTCGTTCGCGATCGGCCGCGTCGAAGAGGTCCTCTACTGGCTGCGCGTGCTCGAAGACGAAAAGCGCATTCCGCAGGTACCGGTGTTCGTCGACAGCCCGATGGCGGTCGAGGCGCTCGCGATGTACTCGGAGCGCCTGCAGGAGCTCGATGCGGATATCACGGCCGCGGCGCAGGCCGCATCGTCTCCGTCGCGCCGGGGGGAGCGGGCCGTCTGCGCGTTCAGCACCAGCCGGTTCCAGACGGTGTCGACCGCGGAGCATTCGAAGGAAGTCACGCGATCGCGCCAGCCCTCGATCGTGATTTCCGCCAGCGGCATGGCGACCGGCGGACGCGTGCTGCACCACTTGAAGGCGACGCTGCCCGACAGCCGCAACACCGTGCTTTTCGTCGGCTTCCAGGCCGAGGGCACGCGCGGCCGCCAGCTCGTCGATGGCGCGACAGAGACCAGGATTCACGGCCAGATGATCTCGGTCCGCGCACAGATCGAAAAGATCGATTCGATGTCGGCGCACGCCGACGCCAACGAGATCCTGCGCTGGCTCGGCACGTTCACGAAGGCGCCGTCGCGCACGTTCCTCGTGCACGGCGAGCCTGTCCCGATGGCGGCGCTCGCCGCGCGCATCGGCACCGAGCTGAAGTGGGACGTCCACGCGCCGGCCTGGAACGAAAAGGTCGTGCTCGCGTGACGACGGCGCTCGAAACCCGCCCGTACCTGCTGGAACAGGTCGACGAGGCTGCCGTCGTGCAGCTCTATGCCGACGGCTTCGCGAGGCTTCCGCTCGGTGAGAAGGTGCTGATCTGGCACTTGTATCAGGCCGCCCTCGCCGGGCGCGACATCTACTACGACCAGCGCCATCCGCTGGCGCTGGAAATGCGCGCGCTGCTCGAGGCCGTGCTCCGGTTCAGCGCCGGCGTCGACGCTGTCACGCTTGGCGAGATCCGGCGGTACACGAAGCTGTTCTGGATCAACACGGGGCCCTACAACAACCTCACGGCCAGAAAGTTCCTGCTCGGACTCGACGCTGCCGCGCTCCGTGATGCCGTGCAACAGGCCGAGAAAAATGGCGCGACGCTGCCGCGCCGCCGCAACGAGACGGCCGCCGCGCTCGCCGACAGGCTCGCGCCCATGTTCTT
>JALYRV010000113.1 GCA_030855205.1 Acidobacteriota bacterium
CGCGAGGAGATGGCGGCGAGCACGTCGTGCGGCAGGCGGGCCCAGTCGGCGGTCATGCCGTCGCGGCTCTCGACCGCGCGCACCGCGATCGTGAACTCGTACGTGCGCTCGTCGCCCATCACGCCGACGCTCTGCACCGGCAGGAGCACTGCGAACGACTGCCAGATCTGGCGATAGAGCCCCGCCTTCTTGATCTCCGACGACACAACGTCGTCGGCGCGCCGCAGAAGATCGAGCTTGTCGCGGGTGATTGGGCCGAGCAGCCGCACCGCGAGGCCAGGACCCGGAAACGGCTGGCGCCAGACGAACTCGTCGTCGAGACCAAGCTCCTTGCCGACGAGCCGGACTTCGTCCTTGAACAGCTCGCGCAGCGGTTCGACGAGCGTGAACTTCATGTTCTCGGGCAGCCCGCCGACGTTGTGATGACTCTTGATCGTGACCGACGGGCCCTTCACCGACACGCTTTCGATGACGTCGGGATAGAGCGTGCCCTGTGCCAGGAAATCGAAGCCGCCGAGTTCGGTCGCACGCTTCTGAAACACGTCGATGAACGTCGCGCCGATGATCTTCCGCTTCTTCTCGGGGTCCGTGACGTCTTCGAGACGATCGAGAAACAGATCCGTGGCGTCGACGAAGTCGAGCGGCAGTTTCATCCTGCTGCCGAACCGCTCGTTGATCTGCGCCGCCTCGTTGAGCCGCAACAGACCGTTATCGACGAAGATGCACGTCAGCCTTTCGCCGATCGCCTTGTGCACCAGCAATGCCGCGACGGTGGAATCGACTCCCCCGCTCAGGCCGCAGACCACGCGCCCGTCGCCGACTTTCTGCCGGATGCGCGCGATCGACTCCTCGATGAACGACGCCATCGTCCAGTCGCCGGTGCACCCGCAGACGCCGAACGCGAAGTTGCGCAGGATCAACGCACCGTGCTCGGTGTGCACGACTTCCGGATGGAACAGCAGCGCGTAGCAGTCGCGCGCGGCGTCCTCCATCGCCGCCACCGGCACGCTGGTGCTCGTCGCGGCAACCGAGAACCCCGGCGGCGCGGCGGCGACGTGGTCGCCGTGGCTGGCCCAGACGCGGATGCTGTCAGGCACGCCGGCAAACAAGGCCGAACGCGCCGCGCGGCCAGGCTCCGTTTCCTTGCGCTCCGCGACATTCACCACCGCGTGGCCGAACTCGCGATGCGCCGTCGCGGCGCCGACAGACCCGCCGAGCTGATGCGTCATCAGCTGCATGCCGTAGCAGATGCCCAGCACCGGCACGCCCAGGCCGTAGATGCCAGGGTCGGAGATCGGCGCTTCGGCGTCGCTGACGCTGCGCGGGCCGCCCGAGAGCACGATACCGGACGGCTTGCGGTCCGCGATCTGCGCGAGCGGCGTGTTGAAGGGGACGACTTCCGAGTACACCGACAGCTCGCGGAGGCGCCGCGCGATCAGCTGGGTGTATTGGGAGCCGAAATCGAGAACGATGATGGTCTGATGGGCCACAGAAGTGCGGGGTTGAATCCCGCTATTATAAGCGGGTGGCGTGTCGACGGCCCACCATATCTTGCGGTCAGTCAGTGACTTCCGGCGTCTTTGGACCGCTGGTCCTCGGATTGATGACCGCTGTACTGATCTGCGGCTGGGCTCGCCCCGCTGCCGCGCAGAGCTCCGCCATTTTCCCTCTCGATCACTTCTGGACGCACGCCCTCGATGCCCCTTTCGCGGCGGGCCCGGCTGCTGACGCGGCCCGCGTCTACGTGCCGCTCTCGACCGGTCAGCTGGTCGCGCTCGCGCCTGGCCTGGCCGCTCCCATCTGGTCCGTCGAGCTCGCCGCCGATGCCACCCCCGTCGCGGCTGACGGGCGTCTGTTCGTGTCGGCAGCCGGCGCGATTCACGCGCTCGACGGCGCCACGGGCTCCGTCGTCTGGCGCCTTCCCGCGGGACCGCTTGCCGCGCCACTCGTGCACCGTGCCGGCTGGCTCGTCGTCGCCCTCGCCGACGGCGCCGTGCAGGCCGTTCGCGCGTCGGACGGCGTCGTGGTGTGGGCGCGCACCCTGCCCGCGCCGCTCGCGGCGGCCGCGGCGGCCGATGACAACGCGCTGGCCGTGGCGCTGAGCAATGGCCGCGTGCTGTTGATGGTGCTCGAGACAGGCGCCACCCGATGGGAGCGCCCGCTCGGCGCGCCGGCGGCGGGCGTCACGCTCGATCGCGATCGGCTGTTCGTCGGTACGAGCGATGGGTTCTTCTGGTCGCTGCGAGCGCATGACGGCAGTCTCGACTGGCGGTGGCGCCTCGGCGCGAAACCCGTGGGTGCGCCGGCGGTCGACCCGGAGCGCGTGTATGTCGCGGCGCTCGACAATATCGTGCGCGGTTTCAGCCGCAACAGCGGCAACGTGCGATGGAGTTACACGCTGCCGACGCGTCCCCTGTCGGGACCGGCGCTCGTCGATGGTCTGCTCGTGCTGGCGAGCGGCGCGGTCGGACTCCCCGGTCTCACCTACGTGAACTCCCGCACGGGCGCCGCGGCAGGCAATACGCCGGCGCTGCCGAGCAGCAAGGAAACGACGCGCTCGCAGTTTCCCGTGATCATCACGGGCGGCGCCGCGCCGCGCGCGTTCGTCGCGACGGCCACGACGTCGGGCGACTGGGAGGTGCACGGCTACCGGCAGACGTTTCTGTCGGCTGTCGCCGGCGCGTGGCTCTTCGGCCCGCTCTACGACATCCGCTTGCGGCTCGAGTACGCGATTGGCATCATCCGATTCGGTTCGCGGGTGACGCTGCCGCTCCCGCCGCCTCCGCTTCCGCCCGCATAGCGGCCCCGAGGCGCGTCACGCCTTCCCTGATCCGATCTTCGGACGGTGCGGAGAAGGACAGCCGGATGTAGTCGCTTCCCGATCCGTCCACGAAGAACGCCGTTCCTGTTACGTAGATCACGCCGTGCGCGGTCGCGCGCTCCAGCAGCGCGTCGGCGTCGAGCCCTTCAGGCAGGCGCGCCCAGAGGAAGAAGCCGCCGCGCGGATCGATCCACGTCAGGCCGCCGCCGGTTTCCTCGCGCAGCGCACGCACCATGACGTCCCGCTTGCGCTGATAAAGCTCGCGCAGCTTCGGCCCCTGCGCCGCGAGCACGCCGCGCACCATGGCCTGATAGACCATCTGCTGATCGAAGCCGCTCGTACACAGATCAACCGCCTGCTTTGCCAACTCGACCTTCGCCGCGATGTCTGCCGGCGCCACGATCCACGCGGTGCGGAACCCCGGGGCCAGCGTTTTCGAGAAGCTGCTCAGATAGATGGTCCGGCCGTTGGGATCATCGGCGGCAATCGGACGCGTATCTTCTTCCGTCGTCACGTCGGTGAAATACAGCTCCCGGTACGGGTCGTCTTCGATGATCAGCACGTCGCGCCGATCGGCCCATGCCGCCAGCGCACGCCGCTTTGCGCGCGCGATGAGGAGCCCCGTGGGATTCTGGAAGTTCGGCACGACATAGACGGCCTTGACGCGCTTGCCTTCCGCGCGGACGCGCACGAGCGTGCGATCGAGATCCTCGAGATTGACGCCGTCGTCGTCCTGCTGCACGCCCACGAGCTCCGCGCCGAATGTGCGGAACGCGGTGATTGCGCCGGTGTAGGACGGCAGCTCGACGAGCACCACGTCTCCCTCATCGAGGAGCGCGCGGCCGACCAGATACAGCCCCTGCTGCGAGCCCGTCGTCACCACGATTTCGGATGCGCCGGTGCGCATGCCGCGTGCCTGCTGGATACCCTGGATGGCCTCGACCAGCGGCCGATACCCGCGCGTCGGACCGTACTGGAGCACCTCCGTGCCGCGCTCGGTGAGCAGATCGTCGGCAATGGCGCGGAAGGCGTCCCACGCGAAGCTCTCCTGCGCCGGATACCCGGGCGCGAACGAGACGACCTCGCGGCTCGCGGCCAGCACCGTGCCCATCTTGCGGATGGCCGACTCACGAAGCGCGCGTCCGGCGCGCGAAAAATAGCGATCGTAATCAATCATGCAGAACGCAAGCGGGCGCGCGCGGCGCCGGCCTCTTCTCCGTAGCGCTGATACTGCGCCAGATATGCGGTGAATGCCGTCAACCCGAGAAACTGGAACATGAGACCCCGCACGAGCCACGCGGCGAACTGCAGCGGCAGCACGGCGAAGCCGATCAGCGGAATGAACGCGATGAGGCCGAGTCCGGCCGTCGCGAGCAGCGACGCCGCCCCCGCCAGGACGATGAGCAGCATCACCACGCCGAAAATGCCGGCCACCTGCCGTGCGTCGTCGTACGCGAATCTCGCCAGGCGCCGCCCCGCGGCGCGCACGCCGATATCTTCCGCGGCCATGATCATCTGCACGAGCACGTAGATCAGGTTGACCAGCGTGATCCACACGATCATCGCACTTGACGCGGCCGCCGCGATGAACGGCCATCCCGCAATCACGCCGCCGTCCGACATCACGCGGGCGCCGAAGTACAGGAGTGCGAGGTACGCGGCTCCCGATACGGCATAGACCCCGAGCAGGAACAGGCCCAGGCGCATGTAGCGCCGCGCCATGTGCCCGCACCCTGCCAGAAACGCTTCGATCGACCACGCCGCGGCGCGTTGCACGCCGGCCCAGCGCAGGGGCGGGTGCTCGATCGGCCCGGCCTGCGCCTCGGCCTGCAGGAGCATTCGCACCACGCCTCCCTTCACGATGAACGTGAACGCCGCGGCACCGATCGTCGCGATGGAGGTGGCCGCAACGAAGGCGGCGAGCGCGACGGGCGACTGGCGAAGCGCCGAGAGTACGATGCGCCCGCTGCTGAGCAGATCGCCCTGCAGCAGATCCACCGCGTCCGTCCCGAGATCGACCGCCACCAGGAACACCCCCGCGAGCACGGGGATGGCGATGCTGACTTTCAGCAGCGTCTCGGCCACGAACTGCACGACGAGCACCTGCCAGTTCGCGGCGGCGATCAGGGCCCCTCGTTTGAGGGCGGGGCGGAGAGGCAACGGCTGCGCCATCTGCGCTATTCTGCCAGAACAGGTGTTCTCCCCTTCAGCGCTGCCGCGGGAAATCCGGCGTCTGCTCCTCGCCGGAGTGGTGATCGCGGCGTGCGCGGCGCTGGCCGGCTACGCGCTCGAGCTATCGCGTTTCGGCCGCACCGACGCCGCCGCGTTCGCGCGCGTGGAGGCCGACGTCAGGCGGTCGCTCGAGACCATGTCGAGCGAGTTGCGCGTCCGCGCCGCCTCGGTGGCCGCCGATCGCGACCGCCTTGCGCGAGCCGCCGCGGGTGATCAGGAGGCGGCCGCCGGGTTGTTCGCAGCCATCGAAGCCGTCCACCCCGAAGAAACCAATCGCCTCGCCA
Source organism: Acidobacteriota bacterium (assembly GCA_030855205.1). Taxonomy (GTDB): domain Bacteria; phylum Acidobacteriota; class Vicinamibacteria; order Vicinamibacterales; family SCN-69-37; genus JALYRV01. The sequence continues at coordinate 5,338 of JALYRV010000113.1, forward strand.
TCACCGCCTACGGGCCGTCGGAGGCGCTCGCATGGAGCGACGGCCCCGCGGAGGACCTGCCGGCCGAACGCGTCGCGGGCCCGGAAGCGTTGTTCGCGGCGCGCAGCACACTTGGCCTGCGGCTCGTCTATGTGACCCCCGTGCTCGCGCCCGATGGCGCGCGTATCGGCGCCGTGGCCGCCGAGCGCATCCTCGTGCCGTCGCTGGGTGTTCAGGGAGAGGATGGCGCGCTCGAGATCCAGTCGTCACTGGCCCCGGTCACGCTGCTGACGCGGCACGAAGGGGCCGGTGAGGCGCCGGGGCCCAACAGCTTCGTGCTGCACGCGCGCACCGGCGAAGTGCTGCTGCAGGGACACGTCGAGCCGCGCGCGCTGGCCGAAGCGCGGAGCCGCCATCGGCGCGGCGCCTACGGCGTCGCGGGCCTGATTCTCGCCGTCACGCTTGCGCTGCTCACGGGGCCGATTCTCGACGGACGGCAACGCGCGGGATCGGTGCCGCGCGCGCTGACACTCACGGCGCTGGCGGTGTGCGCGGTCGGCGCGTCGCGCCTGATGGTGCGCGTGTCGGTGCCAGCCACGTGGAAAAGCGGACCGCTCTTCGATCTCTTCGCCACCGCCGCGCTGCTGCTCGGCATCGCGGCGATTGTCGCGCCGCTGGTGGGCCAGCTTCCCGCCGCGCTCCGCCGCCGGCGCCGGGCCGGCACCGGGGTGCTCTACTCCCTCGTTGGCGTCGCGGCGCCACTGGCCGCGGGCATTCTCGCGGTACTGGCGGTCAGGTCCTACTCGTGGGTGCTGGGCTGGCTGTCGAGCGACCGGTCGATCGACCTGCTCGACTTCTCGCTGTATCCGTTCGTGTCCTCGCGTCTGTTCCTCATGCTGGGCCTGGTCCTGCTGGGCGCGGCCGCCATGTGGAGCGCCGTGCTGCTGTTCGCGGCCTCGGCACACATCATCCGGGTGTCGACGGCCGCCCGGTTCCCTCGCGGCGTCCATGTCGCCGGGTGGCTGGTACCGGCACTACTCGTGTTCGACCTCGACCCCCTGGTGCTCTGGCCCTCCGGCCGTCCTCACGGGCAGGTTCTTTTTGCAATGGCGTGTGCCGCGGCGGCGGCGCTGATCGCGGGACGCGCGCGCCGCTACTACGCACACGCGTCGCACGCCACGCGACTGCTGTCGGTCTGGCTGTTGCTCGTACTGCCCGCCCTCGCGCTCTATCCGCTCGCCGTGCATCAGGCCGAGCGCGCACGACGCGAGGTGATCGAGCACGAGTACGCGCCGCGCACGGCGGGCCACACGGGCGAGCTGCAGCAGCAGCTCGACGCCACGCTCGCGCGGATCAACGCGCTGCCCAATCTCGCGGAGCTGGTCGCCAATCCGGGCGCGCCCGGGCCGCAGGCGGCGTTCTTCGTGTGGAACAGTACGCCGCTGGGGGACGCGCGCCTCACATCGGCGGTGGAGCTCTATAGCGCTGACGGCGCGTTCGTCAGCCGCTTCGCGCTCAACCTGCCCGAGGTCGACGCCGTCTCGCAGCGCACGATCAGCCAGACGTGCGAATGGGAAGTGTTCGGTGAGGTCAACCGCTTCGGCTCCGAAGAACGCCGCATGCTGCACGCCGAGCGGAGCCTGTGCGAACCCGGCGCCGGGCGTCGCGGCACCATCGTCGTGCACGTCATGCCGGACTATCGCACGCTGCCGTTCGTCGCGAGCGCGAACCCGTATCTCGAAATCCTGCGCGGACGCGCACCCGGCCGCCGGCCGGTCGATGAGGATCTGCAGGTCGCCATCTACGGCTGGGGCCTGATTCCGCTCTTCAACAACACGCCCACGCCCTGGCAGATTCCTCCCGCGGTGTTCGAGCGCATGTACCGCTCCCGCGATCCGTTCTGGACGCGCATCCGCGACGCCCACGGCGCGTGGCAGGTGCACTTGCGCAACGATCGCGCCGGCATCTACGCGCTCGGCTATCCGGAGCTGACGCTGTTCGACTATCTGGTGCACGGCGCGGAGCTCGCGACGCTGGCAGGCATCGCCTGGATCCTGATCCTCTCGGGCGCCGCGGTGTTCCTGCCGCTCGCGCGGCGGCGCATGAACGTCGGCCGTGTGCTGCTGCGCGAGATTCGCTCGAGCTTCTACCGGAAACTGCTGCTCGCCTTCGTCGCGGCGTCGGTGGTGCCGGTCATCGTGCTCGCGCTGGTGCTGCGCGCCTACACCGCCGGCCTGCTGCGCGAAGACGTCGAGGACGAAGCGTCGCGCACCGTCGCCGTCGCCCAGCGCTCGATCGAGAACTACGCGGCACAACAGCGGGACGACGTGCCGATTACCGACGATCTGATGGTGGAGCTGAGCCAGATCCTGAGCCAGGACATCAATCTGTTCGAAGGCCCGCGCCTGCTCGCCACCAGCGAGTTCGACCTGTTCGCGTCCGGGCTCCTGCCGACGCGCACGCCGGCGGAGTTGTACCGGAAGATCGCGCTCGAGCGGCTTCCGTCGTTCGTCGGCGAGGGACGCATCGGCGACTTCCGCTATCTCCTCGCGGCGACGCCCGCGCGCACGGCGGGACGCGACGTCATCCTGAGCGTGCCGCTGGCCACGCGCAGCAGCGAGATCGAGCGCGAGATCGAGGACCTCGATCGCGGCATCCATCTCGCCGCCGTGATTTTCATTCTCCTGGGCTCGACACTCGGCCTTTACATGGCCGAGCGCATCGCCGATCCCGTCCGGCGGCTGACACGCGCCACACGTCGCATTGCCTCGGGAGATCTCGATGCGCGCATCTCGCTTCGCACCGCTGACGAGCTGCGGCGTCTCGTGGACGACTTCAACCGCATGGCCGAGGAACTCAAGGCTCAGCGCGATGAGCTCGAACGCACCCACAGACTCGCGGCCTGGGCCGAAATGGCGCGCCAGGTCGCGCATGAGATCAAGAATCCGCTCACGCCGATTCAGCTCTCGGCCGAGCACCTCCGGCGCGTGCACATCGATCGCGGCGAGCCCATGAGCCCGGTGCTGCAGACCTGCGTCGATTCGATCCTGTCGCAGGTCAAGCTGTTGCGGCAGATCTCGTCGGAGTTCTCCTCCTTCGCGTCCTCCCCCACCGTGCGCCCCGCCGACGTGGATCTCGGCGAGCTCGTGAGCGAGATGGTCGCGCCGTATCGCGCGGGCCTCTCCGGCCGCGTCGAACTCTCGCTCGCGATAGCGCCTGACCTGCCACGCGTGCGCGCCGATCGGTCCCTGCTCGGGCGCGCCGTCACCAATCTGGTCGAGAACGCGCTACACGCGATGCCCGGCGGCGGGTCGATCGCAATCGATGTCCGGCAGGACGCCGCACATCTGGTGCTGTCGGTGGCCGATACGGGCGTGGGGATGGATCAGGAAGCGCTCGAGCGCGCCTTCGAGCCGTACTTCTCGACCAAGGCCACGGGGACGGGGCTCGGCCTGCCGATTGCGCGGCGCAACGTCGAGCTCAATGGCGGCACGATCGCGGTCGACAGCGCGCGCGGGCGCGGGACTACGGTGACGGTACGGATGCCGGCCGTTTCCGCACCCGCGTAACCAGCATCCCGACCAACGCCGAGAGCAGATACGTGTACGCGCACACCGCCAGCATGAGCGGCGGCTCGGCCGCGATCGCGGCGATCGCCAGCACCACGAGCACGAGCGGCGCGGTCGATCGCCGCCAGCCGAGATTCAGATCCTTGAAGCTGCGGAACCGCACCGTGCTCACCATCAGCAACGCGGGCACGACCACCACCGGCACCGCCAGCAGTGCAATCCGCCAATCGTCTATCTGATACGGCCACGCGAACACCGTAGCGGCCGGCACCGACGCGGCCGCCGGACTCGGCATGCCGAGGAAATACCGCTTGTCGGGCGCCGCCAGCGTCTGAATGTTGAAGCGCGCGAGGCGCAGCGCCGCGGCCGCCACGAAGAGGAAGCTCGTCGCCCATCCCCATCGCCCGAGCTCGTGCAACCCCCACGCGAAGCTCAGAATCGCCGGCGCCATGCCGAACGAGATCACGTCGGCCAGCGAATCGAGCTGGATGCCGAACGCGCTCGTCGCGCCGGTCATGCGCGCGATGCGCCCGTCGAGCGCATCCATGATGAACGCAATGCCGATGAACGGCGCCGCGATGTGCAACTCCCCGCGCATGGCGAACACGATGCAGGCGTAGCCGCAGAACATGTTCCCGATGGTGAACATGCTCGGCAGCAGATACACGCCGCGCCGGAAATGCGCCGAGCGGCGCGGATCGGTCGCGAGGTTATCGAGCATGGACCATCCCCGGCAACTCTGCGAGCACGGTGTCGCCGGCCTTCACGGCTTCCCCCTTGGCCACGCGCAGGGTGGCGTCGAGCGGCACGAAGACATCCATGCGGGAGCCGAACTTCATGACACCGAACCTGTCCCCCGCCTTCACGTCCTGGCCCACGCTCACGCGGCAGACGATGCGGCGCGCGAGCATGCCGACGATCTGGCGGAAGACGATCGTGCGTCCGTGCGAGTCGAGCCAGATTTCGGTGCGCTCGTTGTCTGTCGCATCGTGGTGATACGCGGGCAGAAAGCGCCCGGGCACGTAGTCCACCTTCGTGACGCGTCCGCTGGCCGGCACGCGGTTGATGTGTACGTCCATCGGCGACAGGAAGATGCTGATCTGCTGCCACTCGCCCGGCGGCGCGATGCGCGCCTCGGCGGGGCCCGCCACGAGCACGCGCCCGTCGGCCGGCGAGAGCACGAGGCCGTTGCCCGCGCGGATAGCCCGTTCGGGGTCACGGAAGAAGAACAGGAAGAACGCGGCGAGCACGAACAGCGGCACCGACAGCAGCCCGTACCCGAGCGCCAGCAGCAGGATGGCGGGCACGAGCGCGCCGAAGATGAACGGGTAGCCGGAGCGGTCGATACGCATGTTCTGGATTGAGATTACCGGAAGTCGGACCGCCTTCGCCAAGATCCGGGGCGAACCGGCTCTGGCGGAGGCGGATCCGTGCGTGCGGACGAAATCAGTGGCTCTGACCGGGGCCGTCGGCGGGCCGATGCCGGCGCAGGGCGTCCTCGATCTGATCCTTGAGCTGCAGCTTGCGTTTCTTGAGGGAGAGTTCTTCGATCTGTTCGTGTTCGCTGAGGTAGGCCTGGTGAGCGAGTCGATTGACGCGTTCGTCGAGAGTGTGGTGCTCGGTGACCAGCTGCCGGAAGGTCGCGTCGGTCCGCAGCAACTGATCCTTCAACTCGTGCGTGTCTGCTTGCATGCTCCGCCTCCTGTTCGGAAATACGGCGAGCCACGTTGATCACGGCACCCTACCATAGCGGTCGAGGCGCTTCAACCGGGCTCGGCCGGTGTGAGATTGCGCAGCCAGAGGATGAGTGCGTCCTCACGGGGACTCGTGTAGTACTCCGGGCGAACGGCTTCCACGGTGAA
>JALYRV010000310.1 GCA_030855205.1 Acidobacteriota bacterium
CGCTGGTGCTGACGGCGCTCGTGGCGGCGCGCGCCCTGATCGCGTTCCGCCCGCGCCTCTCGTGGCGCGTGCCGGTCGCGCTGCAGGATTGGCGCCCGTACATCGCCGCCGGTGCCGCGGGCGCGGCGGTGCTGTCCCCGGTGCTGTATGCGATGGCCCAGGCGGCCGGCGAGGCCGGATCGCTGGGCGCACCCGTGCTGTGGCGCAGCAGCGCGCGCGGCATGGACCTGCTCGCCTTCCTCGCGCCGAACCCGCTGCACCCGCTGCTCGGGCGGTTCTCGGCCGGCTGGATGGCGACGCTCCCCGAAGGGTTCATCGAGAACGTCGCGTCGGTGCCATGGACGATGATCGCGGTCGTCGCGATCGGCATGGCCGTCTACAGGATTCCGATGCCGCGCGGCTGGCCCGCGTGGACGCTGACATTCGCGCTGCTTTCGCTCGGGCCGTTCGTGCATATCGCCGGGTTCAACACCCACATCCCGACGCCGTGGACGCTGCTGCGCTATGTGCCGATCATCGGGGCGGCGCGCATGCCCACGCGCTTCGGCGTGCTCGTGGCGATGGGGGCCGCGATGCTCTTCTGTCTCGTGCTGACGGACATGCGCCGGCGCATGCGCCGGCCGGCGCTGATCACGGCAGCCATCGCGGCCGTGCTGCTGTTCGAGCTCCTCCCCGCCCCGCGCAGGGTCTACACCGCGACGATCCCGCAGGTGCTGCAGACGGTAAAAGCCGATCCGCGGCAGATCAAGGTGCTCAACCTGCCGTTTGGCATACGCGACGGACTGAGCTCGGAGGGAGACTTCAGCGCGCTGTATCAGTTCCACCAGACGGGCCATGAGAAGGCGCTGATCGGCGGCTACCTGTCGCGGCTGCCGCGTGCAGACCGGTCGGCGTATCGCGAGTCGGCGACGCTTGGCGCCCTCATGCGGCTCAGCGGGGGCCTTCCGCTCACGCCGGAACAGCGCGCGCGCGCCTTCGAGAGCGCGCCGGGCGCGGCGCAGCGTCTCAGCATCGGGTGGGTCGTGATTCACACCGCGCGCACGTCGGACGATCTGCGCGTCTTCGCGATCGACGCGTTCAAGCTGAAGCTGGTGCAGTCAGCAGAAGGCTACGAGCTGTACTCGCCGCAGATCGACGGCCTCGCCCGCTAGAACCCCGCGAAGAAATGCACGCCGGCCGCGTATCCCACGCGGACCTTGTCGTCGATATCGAATCCGCCTGTGCGCGCGACCGCGCGCGCGTCGAGCCGCAGACCCAGCCGTCGCAAACGCCCGGTGGCGCGCTCACGAAACGCCCGGTCGGCGCCAGCGCCCGCGTGTACCGTCTTGCCCGTCTCGACCAGAGCGCTTCCGGCATCGAGCTGCCGCAGATACCCGCCGCCGCCGCGGAGGAACGGGCGAAACCCTCCCACGCGCCGCACCAGATACCAGCGCACGCTGCCTTCGGCCAGATACTGCTGCAGCGTGATCGCGGACGTCACCGCGGGGGCATCCTCGAAGTCGCCGCTCACGCGCGTCGCCGCGACGGGCCTCCCGTACGACAAGGCGGCCTCGAGCGAGACGCGGGGCGTCAGGTAGAACGACAGCGCGGCTGACGCGGCAGGCGCGCCATCGATCGACGTGCTCGTACGGAACAGATCCAGACTGCCGCCGCCGGGCCGCTCCAGTGTCGCCGTGACGTCACCCAGATCCGTGCCGCCGAACCAGATCGCTCCCGCCGCCAGCTCCCAGCTGTGTTTCCGCGCCTGCGCCTCCACCCCTGCGGCGGAGCCACACATGAAGAGCACCGTCAGCGCCGCGATGGCTCGCGCGTTCATCGACGCCTCACATCGATGGTGATGCGTCCGGCCGATCCGCCCTTGGGCACCGACACGAGCTGCGGCACGATCGCCGCGAGGAACTGCACCTCCACGCCATCGTCTGCGTCGAAGAAGCTGCCGACATCGCCGTCGTCGATCGGCTCGACGCGTACGACGTGCAGGCCCGGCTCGAGGCCGGCAATGACGAACTCTCCCGTCGCGCTGAGCGTGAAGTTGCCGACGATCTTTCCAGAGCGCAGGCTGAACGCCGTGACGTGCGCCCCGAATACGCCGCGCCCGTCCAGACGCACCGTGCCGGCGATGCTGCCGTGGTCGCGCGCGAAGCTGCCCTCCGGATAAATGTCCGAGGCACCGGCGATGTCATCCGCTTTCAACTGGCGATCGAGAATGTTGCCGACTGGAAACGCGATCGGGAACATCACCGCCTGCTTGGCGATCACGCGGCGGCGGCCGCCGGCGATGAGTTCCGTCTCGCCGATCGCGGAGTGCCCGAGGCCGATGAAGTGCCCGATCTCGTGGACGGCGGTCGACTCGAGATCGAACCGGTTCGCTTCCCCTGCCGGCGCGACCGACCAGTCGAAAATCGTGTTGAAGAAAATGTCGGACTCGACGATGCGGCCTGTCGTGGTGTCGATCGTGAAGCCCGTCGCGCCGAGCACGCGCTCGAGGCCGGGCTCCTCCTGGAAGCCGAGCACGTTCATGCCGTCGTCGTCGAACGGTTCGGCGCCGGTGAAGCCTGCGAAGTTGAACGTGATGTCGATCGTCGGCTCATTCGCCCATGTCGCGAACGCGCGGCCCATTGCGGCCTGGAACTGCGGGGCGGTAACGCCGGCGTCCCCACGATTGGTGACGAAGTACTGCACGGGCTTTTGTGTCCAGCGCGCGCTCACGATGCCGCCGCCGGTGACGCGGAATCCGAGCCTGAGATAGGCCGCCGCGGGCGCGACGGCGAGCGAGACGAGACACGCCGTCATCAGCGCGCGGCGCATCATGGCTGCCTCGGCGCGGCCAGCCCGCGCACCAGCGCCGTGAAGCCTTCGACCGCAATCGGGACGCGGGTGCCGTCTCCGCGACGGACCGTCATCGATCGGGCAGGGTCGATCAGCATCGGCGGCGCGAGGATCCGGCGCGCACCCGACGTGACGTCTCGCCGCACGCGGAAGACCCCCTGCGACAATCCGATCGGGAATGGCGCCGCGCCCCTGGAGCGGCCGAGGAAGATCACGGCCTCGTCACCCGCGGCGAACACCGGCGATCCCGGCACGACCGTGCGATAGCGTCCGTTGACGCCGCCCAGCGTGCGGAAGATCACGGTCCGTTCCTGGCTCCCCTTGATCGACTCCTCGACGGCAAAGACCACGTACGAGTCGACGCGGCGGCGGTCCGCACGAACGATCGGCCGCACTTCGGTGACGCGGCCGAGCACGATCGACTGCGCTTCGGTGACGAGGGTTGGAAGATCGGCCGGGACGATGACGGAGGCGCTGAGCGAGGCGCAGGCCAAGCCTGCGAGAAGGATCGATGCTGAGG
>JALYRV010000114.1 GCA_030855205.1 Acidobacteriota bacterium
CGCTCGGCCCGCGCGGCCGCGGCCATGCCGGCCACGAGGGCCGTCACGCGCGCGCGCCTGAAGGTTTCCCAGCGCTGCGGGTAGCGATCGGCGAAGAGCGCGGGCGCCGCGGCGGCGCGCGCGTCGAGCGCGGCGAGCTCTTCCGGGGGAATGTCAGCCGACAGCGACGCGCGGAACTCCGCGAGCGCGCCCGCGCTGTAGTCGAACCCGTCGTGCGGATACCGCACGTAGTCGAGATGCAGGCCGTCGAGCGCATAGCGCCGCGAAAGATCGCGCGCAATCCCGGCGGCGTAGGCGCGGGCGCCTGACGTGATGGGGGAGGCGTAGAGCCCCTCGACGCGCGCGATATTGCGGCGCGTCCACGCGGCCAGCGCCGGCACGAACGCCGGATCGCGCGGCGCGCGGCGTGTGGACGCCAGCTCGCGCGGCACCATCAGCCACTCGGGATGCGCCCTGACGATGTGCCGCGCCGGCGCCGGCACGTGCGTGGCGTCAGCGACGAGGCCGACGTTGACCCACGCGTGCACCGCCATGCCTTTCGCGTGCGCTTCGCGAAGCACCTGCGCCAGCGGATCGAACGGCGCGGGCTGGCCGGCGAGCAGCGAGCCCCGCGGCTCGATTTCCGACGCGTAGTACGCGTCGCCGCGGGCCCGCACCTGCACGAAGAGCGTGTTGATGCCGGCCTGGGAGGCGGACGTCACCATCCGCGACACGGTCTCCGGACTGGCCAGCGTCGCCCGGAGCACCCAGAGGCCCCGCACTTCGGCCGGTCTCTCCTGGGCGGCGGGGGCCGACAGGCCGGCGATCGCGGCGGTCAGAGCGGCGGCAAGGCAGAAAGGATGGCGAAAGCGCGTCAAGGAGCCGTCATTGTAACTGCGCACTGGATTCCGTTACAGGTTCGACATACGCTGTGCGCGCGGCGTCACGCCTGACGCCGCATCTTCTTCATTTGGGGGATGGGGAATGTCATACATGAAATGGGCGCGCGCCGCCAGAGTGGCGACGCTCGCACTTGTTTGTTCCGCGCTATTAATTCAGCCAGTCTCCGCACAGCAGAACACCGGCACCATCACGGGCGTGGTCACCGACGAAAGCGGCGCGGTGCTGCCGGGCGTCACCGTCACGGTCAAGCAGGCCGAAACGGGGTTCACGCGTGACTTCGTCACCACGTCAACCGGCGCCTACACGGCGTCGCTCCTGCCGCTCGGCAAGTACGTCGTGACGTTCACGCTCCAGGGGTTCCAGGCCCGGACGGTCTCGAACATCGACCTGCACGTCGGCGACCGTCTCGAGATCAACTCCAAGATGGGCATCGGCGGCGTCAGCGAAAATGTCGAGGTCTCCGCGGCGTCACAGTTCGTGCAGCCGACACCGGCGGTGCAGAACCTGATCGGTCCGACGCAGGTGCAGGAGCTTCCGCTCAACAACCGCGTCTTCGTGCAGCTGGCGACCCTGGTCCCCGGCGTCACGAGCGACCTGCCCGACGAAGTCGGCATCGGCCTCACCAGCGTCGTCAGCATCTCGGTCAACGGCGGGCGCCGCAACTCCGTCAACTGGATGGTCGACGGCGTGTCGAACGTCGACGTCGGTTCGAACGTGACGCTGCTGTCGACGCCGACGCTCGAGTCGATTCAGGAGTTCAAGATCATCACGAGCAGCTACGCCGCGGAATATGCCCGCAGCGGCGGGGGCGTGATCAACATCGTCACCAAGGGGGGCACGTCGAAGTTCTCGGGCACCGGCTACGAGTTCTATCGCGACGATCGGTTCAACGCCAACTCGTTCTTCCGTAATCGCAGCACCAATGCGGAGATCGCGGGTGCGCCTCCGCAGCTCGACTACAACAACTTCGGCTACACCGTCGGCGGCCCGATCGTGCCGTGGCGGAAGAAGGCGTTCTTTTTCTGGTCCCAGGAGTGGCGGAAGATTGAGCGCGCGCCGACCGGCTCGACGATCAATGTCATTCCGGCTGCGTGGCTGAACGACCCGGCGAATGTGAACTACGTCGCGCCCGCGCTGCGCGATCCCAATGCCGTGAAGCTGCTGTCGATCTGGCCGGAGCCGAATCTGGGCACCAGTCAGTTCATCGCGTCGCTGCCGGCCATTCAGAACACGCGGCAGGAAGTCATCCGCGGCGACTTCGACATCCGGCCGAACATGCGCGTGACCGGCCGTTACACCCACGATCTGAGCAACACGCGCGAGCTCGGCGGCCTCTTCCTCGGCACCACCGTGCCGAAGTTCGGAACGACCGACACCAAGGTGCCTGGTCAGGTCGCGTCGGCGGAACTGCGGTCCACGCACACGCGCTTCATGAACGAGGCCAAGTACCAGTTCTCGAGCAACCGCATCAGCACGACGAACCCCGACGGCACCCGGAACAAGAAGACGGACTACGGCGTCGACATCCCCGAGCTGTTCGCGGGCAACGAGGCCGGGCGCATTCCCAACATCGCGGTCACGGGGCTCGCGAGCGCGGGTTCCAACCAGCTGATCAACATCGAGTACTTCAACCACACCGTGATGGACACGTTGACGTGGCAGAAGGGCGGTCACTCGCTCAAGTTCGGCGCGATGGCCGCGTTCGAGGCGAAGAATGAGAACGCCGCCAACAACACCCACGGCGGGTACGCCTTCGTGGCAGGCGGCGGCCGAACGGCCTTTCAGAACTTCCTGACGGGGAACCGTGACGGTCTCTGCGGCGTCAGCTGCACGTACTCGGAGTCGGAGATCGACATCACGAACCACCTCCGGTTCCAGCGCTACGAGGCGTTCGCGCAGGACACGTGGCGGGTGGCGCGGGGTGTGACGCTCGACTACGGCGTGCGCTATGCGCTGTATCCGGCCGTGAAGGACCAGAACAACATCCTCACGAACTTCGTGCCGGCGCTCTACAGTCAGGCCGGAGCGCCCACCTACACGAACGCCGCCGGGTCGCTCATCGTGCGCGGCACGGGCAATCCGCTCAACGGGATCATCGTGGCCGATCAGAACTCGCCGTTCGGCCGCGGGATCTACGAAACCGACCGGGGCGCGATTCAGCCGCGTGTCGGCTTCTCCTGGGATCCGACGCGCGAAGGCAAGATGATCGTGCGCGGCGGGTACGGGATCTACTTCGACCAGCCGCTCGTCGGCATCTTCGAGCAGAACGCGTTCGTCAACCCGCCGTTCGCGAACACGGTGTCGCTGCAGAACGCGTCGCTGTCGAATCCGGCTGCCGGCGTGCCTCCGGGCACGACGGGCGTGCGCACGCTCCAGGCCACCAGCGTGCCGTTCGACACGCCACGGATGCAGCAGTTCAACGTCGGCATGCAGCGTCAGCTCTACTCGCGCGGCGTCATCGACGTCGGCTACGTCGGGTCGCGCGGCGACAATCTGATTCAGCCGGTCGACATCAACCAGCCGCAGCCGCAGGACGTCATCGCGCAGGGGGGGATCAACGTGGCTCGCCCCTACGACGGCTACGGCACGATCACGATGCGTCAGACGACCGCGTACAGCCGCTATCACGGCCTGCTCACCAGCTTCCGCCACGAGCACGGCCGCAACGGGTCGCTCACGCTGAACTACACGCTCAGCCGCAACCGGACGACGTCGACCAACGATCGTGACGCGATCGATCTGCCGCAAAATCCGCTCGATCTCGATATCGAGTACGCCGACGCGCGCACCGATCGCCGGCACGTGTTCAACGCGAACTTCGTCTACGAGCTGCCCTTCTACCGCAACAGCACGAACGCGCTCGCAAAGGCGGCGCTCGGCGGTTGGCAGATGGCGGGCATCGTCAACGTGGTGTCGGGCGCGCCGATTCCGCGCATCACAGCGAACATCGACTCGGGCCGCCGCGGCGGCCGCGCGGATCAGATCGGGGATCCCAATGCGGGGAACCTGGATTTCCCGTTCTGGTTCAATCCGGCCGCATTCGCGCCGCCGTCGCTCGGCGCCTACGGCAACTCGGTGCGGGCCCCGTTCCGCCTGCCGGGACGCCACCAGTGGGATCTCACGGCGTCGAAAAACTGGTACGTGCGCACGCTGCGCTTCCAGTTCCGCGCCGACTTGATCAACGCCTTCAACCACACGCAGTGGCTCGGCGTCGACGCGGCGTGCTCGGCGGCGGCGACGCTGACGCAGAACCGCTGCGACATCGGCGGCGCCGACACGTTCGGTCAGATCACGAGCACGCGCGCCGCGCGCGAGATTCAGCTCGGGTTCAAGCTGTTCTGGTAAGCACGGGTTCCGCGTAAGCCGTCGCACCGGGGCCGGGTGAGCATGCTCATCCGGCCCTTCGTGCGTTAATCTGTCTGCATGTTCGTTCTCGGCATCGATGCGGGCGGCACCAAGACGGTGTGCCAGCTCGCGGAGGAAGACGGCGCCATCCTCGGCGAATCGCGCGGCCCCGGCGCCAACCTGCAGGCGGCAGGGGAGCTGGGCGTCGAGAAGACCCTGCACAGCCTGATGGACGAGGCAATCGCGGCGCGTCCGGGTGCCGTGATTGGCGCGATCTGCATCGGCATGGCCGGCGTCGACCGCCCCGGCGACGCGGAGGTCGTGCGCAGCATCATGGGGCGCATCGGCCAGCGGGCGAAAGTGCTCATCGTCAACGACGCGCTCGTGGCGCTCGAAGCCGGCGCGCCTGGAGAGCCCGGCGTCGTCATCATCGCGGGCACCGGATCGATCTGCTACGGCCGTAACGACAAGGCGGAGGCGGCCCGCGCGGGCGGCTGGGGATATGTGCTCGGTGACGAGGGCAGCGGGTACTGGATCGGGCGCCACGCGCTACGCGCGGTCGTGCGCGAGGCGGACCGCCGGGGACCCCGCACGTCGCTGACGTCCAGGGCGCTGGCCCATTTCGGCGTGGCCCGCCCGCAGGATCTCATCCACGAGATCTACCACGGAGGCATGCGCCCCGGCGCGATCGCCGCGCTGGCATCGCAGGTGCAGGAGGCGTTTGCAGAGGGGGATGTGGTGGCGGCAGGGATTCTCGAGGTCGGCGTTCGCGAGCTCACCGCGTCGGCGGCCTCCGTGGTCGCGCGACTGCGGCTCGAGCAGGAGCGGTTCGCGTTCGTCCTGTCCGGCGGGATCTTCAGGGCCGTACCGTGGATGCGCGAACAACTGACCGACCGTCTGCCGCGCATCGCCCGCGACGCGGCCATCATTCCACTCGCCGTCGAACCCGCTGAAGGCGCCGTGCGTCTCGCGATCGCGGCCCTGCACGGCACCGCCCGTGTGCCGGCCTATCTGGACGCCCCATCATGAAAGTGCGCGTATTCGCCACGGAAGACGACGTTGCCGACGCCGCGGTGCGCGAGGTCGCGGCGGCTGTTCGCCTGAATCCGTCGCTCGTGCTCGGACTGCCGACCGGCCGCACGCCGCTGCGGTTGTACGAACGGCTCGTCGCGTGGGAACACAGCGGGCGCGTGAGCTTTTCACGCGTGACGACGTTCAACCTCGACGAGTTCGTGGGGATCGCCTCCTCGCACGAGTCGAGCTATCGTGCGTTCATGGAGCAGCACCTGTTCGGCCGACTGCGCCGCCGGCCATTTCGCGTCAACTTCCTCGATGGCCAGGCGAAGGATCTCGACCGCGAGCTGAAGCGCTACGACCGCGCGCTGCAACGGGCCGGCGGCATCGACCTGCAGATTCTCGGGCTCGGCGCCAACGGGCACATCGGCTTCAACGAGCCGGGCGCCGCGCTCAACCCGCAGTCCCATCGCGTGCGGCTGCACGCGGCGACGCGCCGCGCCAACGCCGACCGCTTCGGCGGGCAGATGCGTCGCGTGCCTCGCGAAGCCCTCACCGTCGGGATGAGCGCGATCATGTGCGCGCGGCGCGTGCTGATGATCGCGACCGGCGAGAGGAAAGCCGAGGCAGTGACGGGGATGATGAAGGGGGACCTGACGACGCGGCTGCCAGCGTCGTTCCTGCAACTGCACGGCGGGGCCGTGGGCCTGTTCGACCGCGCAGCGGCGTCCGGCCTGTGAGGCGCTAGTCGATGCCGAGCAGCTTGCGCAGCCGGGGCTCGACGTCCTCGCCGCCGATTGCGACGCGCACGGAATCGTCCGCCTGTTTCAGCTTCTTGGTCGCGCCCGCATAGGTCGACCCGGTCTTCTGCATCACGATCGACGCCTTGACGTCCCAGCGCGCTCGCTTGAGCAGCGCGTCGGCCTCGTCGTAGTCGAGGCCCGTGACGATGGCGAGGATCCGGCGCGCTCGATCCTTCAGCTTCTCGGAACCCGTGTTCACGTCGACCATGAGATTGCCGTAGGTCTTGCCGACCTTCACCATCGAGATGGTCGTGAGCATGTTGAGCACCATCTTCGTCGCGGTGCCGGCCTTGAGGCGCGTGGATCCGGCGATCACCTCCGGTCCGACCGCGGGCGCGATGACCAGATCGACGAACGTCTGCAACTCCGAGCCGGGCCAGCAGGTGACGAAGATGATGCGCGTGCCGGCCTTGCGCGCGCGGGTGAGCGCGCCGCGCACGAACGGCGTGATCCCGCTCGCCGACACGCCGATGACGACATCCTTCTTGGTGACGCGCAGGCGCGCGACGGCGCGCGAGCCTTCCTCGTAATTGTCCTCGACCCCCTCGCGGGCCTTGAACACCGCGTCCTGGCCGCCCGCCATGATGGCCTGCACCATCGCCGGCGACGTGCCGAAGGTGGGCGGCATCTCGGCCGCTTCGACGATCCCGAGCCGCCCGCTGGTGCCGGCGCCGACGAGAATGATCCGCCCTCCCTTCTTCACCGAGGAGGCGATGATCTCGACGCCGTGCGCGATCCGCTCGCGCTCTTTCTGCACGGCGGCCACGACCTTGCGGTCTTCCGAGACCATGAGGTCGACGATGTCGGCGGTTGGAGTCTTATCGATCCCCAGGCTGAGGGGATTGATGGCTTCGGTAGGGAGTGACTGCCACTTCGATCTCTGAGGCATGACGTCGCGTGACCAGCCGCTAACGCTATCATGAACCCGTGCACGTACACACAAGGCGCGTCATCGACGCCGGCTCCTCCCTGACGGCGCACGTGGCCTCGAGGCTCGAACACGAGATCGAGCGCGTCGTCATCGGCCAAGAGAAGGCCGTGCACGATGTCATCCTTGCCGTGCTGGCCGGCGGGCACTGTCTCCTGACCGGCGCGTCGGGGCTCGGCAAGTCGCTCATGGGGACGGTCGTGGCGCAGGCGACCGGCGCGCCCCTGACACAGATCGCGTGCACGCCGGGGACTCGCGAGAGGCTCCTGCCGGAAGACGGGGTCGTGATCATCGAGGAACTCGAACGCGCGGCGCCCGCGGTGCGCGGCGCGCTGCTCGAACTGGAGCCTCGGCATGCGACGGTATTCGCGACGCACAACCCCAACGATGCTGCCGATGCCCCCCTGACGCAGGGGGAGCTCGACCGATTCCTGCTCAGCACGCCGTTCGAGTATCCGACGGCGGAGGAAGAGCGCGAGCTGCTCCGGCGCACGCAGCGCCCCGGCACGGCGGCGGCAAACGCGGTGATCGATGCGGGGGAGCTGCAGCGCGCCCGCGCGGAGGTGCGCGAGGTGCCCGCCGCATCCAACATCATCGAGTATGCCGCGAGGCTCGCGCGGAGCTCGCGCCCGCTGCATGAAGGGGAAGTCCCCGACTTCGTGCACGAGCTCGTCGCGGCCGGTGCCGGGCCGCGCGGCGCCCAGGCGCTGCTTGCCGCGGCACGCGCGCACGCGCTGATCGAGGGGGAGGCCGCCGTGTCGCTCGACGACGTCGACGCCGTCGCGCCGGCGGTGCTGCGCCATCGCCTCGTGCTGACTGGCCTCGCGCGGCGTCAGGGGCTCACGTCCGATGACGTGATCTCGCGGCTGCTGCCGCTCGCGCGCTCGTCATGACCCCCAGGGATCGCACCGTCGACGCGTTCGAGGCCGTCAGGCGCCTGGCGTCGATTGGATCGACGTGCGAGGTAATCGCGCACGGGGCGCTCGGCGCGGCGTTTGGCTCCATCCTCGCGTGGAGCGGTGGTGCGGGAACGCTGCTGATGGGGGCGCTGACGCTGGCCGGCGCGCTGATCTCAGCGGCGTGGGCCGCGGGGCGGCTGCCCGCCGTGGCGGCGGGCCGGATGATCGAGCGCCGGTATCCCGAATGCCGCAACGTGCTCGTAACCGCGGAGGAGTTGCTGGCCGGCACGCTCGAAGCCGACGCGCCGTCCACCGACCGCGTGTTTCAGCGCGCGGCCGACATGCTCACGCGTATCGACGCGCACCGCGCGTCCGGCGCGGCACGGCGCGTCGCCGTCAGCGTCGCCGTCACGTCGGCCTGTGCCGCCGTGATCGTCGCGCTGTGGAGATCGTGAGCGACCTCGAGCCGTACCTCCGTCACCTGCAGGCCGTGCGGCGGCTCTCCCGCAACACCCTGGAGAGCTACGAGCGCGATCTCCGCGGGCTCGAGGCGTACGCGCGGGGCCGCGACACCAGCGTGCGCGATCTCGACCGGCCGGCGCTCGAGGCGTGGGTGCGGACGCTCATGTCCGAGGGCCGCGCGCCCTCGTCGGTCGCGCGAGCCATCGCGTGCGCGCGCGGCTTCTACAAGTTCCTCGTGATGGATGGCCGGCGCGACGCGGATCCCGCGGCCGAGCTCCGCGCCCCGCGCGCATTCAAGGCGCTGCCGAAATACCTCGCGCTCGAACAGGTCGATCAACTCATCGCGGCACCCGATACGAGCACGCCCGCCGGTGTGCGCGATCGCGCGATGATCGAAGTGCTGTACGCCACGGGCCTGCGCGTGTCGGAGCTCGTGTCCCTGCGGCCGCAGGACATCCGCGCCGAAGCCGGTTACCTGACCTGCACCGGCAAGGGAGACAAGCAGCGCATCGTGCCGGTCGGCGAGGCCGCCAGGTCATGGCTCGAGCGCTACCTGAAGGACGGCCGGCCCGCGCTGATGGCGGGGAAGGGGCGCGCGCGAGCGGCCTCCGACCGCATGGCTGCGACGCTGTTCGTCAACGCGAGGGGCGGACGCATGTCGCGGTCGGGGTTCTGGCGCATCCTGCTGGCGCATGGCCGCCGGGCCGGCGTGCGCGGCCCCCTCAGCCCCCATGTGCTCCGGCATTCATTCGCCACGCATCTGCTCGAGCGGGGGGCGGACTTGCGCGCCATTCAGATGATGCTCGGGCACGCGGACCTGTCGACGACGCAGATTTATACGCATGTGTTGGAAGCACGCCTGCGGACCGTGTACGATCGCTTCCATCCGCGCGATTGACCCTCTGCCGGGGCGCCTGCTACAGTAAGCTGTTTCAGCTGCACTAAAGTTCATAAATCAGGTTTTCGAAGGAGCACGCATGGGCCGCATCGGGCGCCATTTGTTCACGTCCGAGTCCGTTACGGAAGGACACCCCGACAAGATTTCCGATCAGATCTCCGACTCGGTCCTCGACGCAGTTCTCGCGCAGGATCCGATGAGCCGTGTCGCGTGTGAAACGCTCGTGACGACGGGTCTCGCCATCGTGGCGGGAGAGATCACGACCAAGGCGGTCGTCGACTATCAGGCCGTCGTGCGCCAGGCCATCACGGAGATCGGCTACACGCGCGGCAAGTACGGGTTCGACGCCGAAACGTGCTCGGTCCTCAACGCGCTGCACAGCCAGTCCCCCGACATCTCGCAGGGCGTCGACACGGGTGGCGCGGGCGATCAGGGCCTGATGTTCGGTTACGCCTGCACGGAAACGCCGGAGCTGATGCCGTTGCCGATCATGCTCGCGCACAAACTCGTGCGCGGCCTGTCGGAACAGCGCCGCTCGGGCGCGATGAAGTACCTGCGGCCCGACGGCAAGTCCCAGGTGACGATCGAGTACGACGGCGCCAAGCCGGTGCGCGTCGACGCCGTGGTCATTTCGTCGCAGCACAGCGCCGAGGTCACCAACGAGACGCTGCACGCCGACGTGCGCTCGAAGATCATCGACGCGATCATCCCCTCGTCGATGATGGACAAGAACACGAAGGTCTACATCAACCCGACCGGCCGCTTCGTCGTGGGCGGCCCGCACGGTGATGCCGGCGTCACCGGACGCAAGATCATCGTCGACACCTACGGCGGCGCCGCGCCGCACGGCGGTGGCGCGTTCTCGGGCAAGGACGCGACGAAGGTCGATCGCTCGGCCGCGTACATGGCGCGCTACGTCGCGAAGAACATCGTCGCCGCCGGGCTCGCCGATCGCTGCACCGTGCAACTCGCCTACGCCATTGGCGTCGCCGAGCCGGTCTCGGTGCTGGTCGACACGGACGGCACCGGCAAAGTCGACGACATGAAACTGTCGGAGATCGTCCGCGCGAACTTCAAGCTCACCCCGAAAGGGATCATCGAAGGGCTCGACCTGCGCCGTCCGATTTTCCGAAAGACGGCCGCGTTCGGTCACTTCGGCCGCACGGAGCCGGAGTTCACGTGGGAACGCACCGACAAGGCCGATGCGCTCCGCGCCGACGCCGGCGTGAAGGAAACGGCCCGCGCGTAGAACGGTGTCGCGCATTCCACTCTGGTTGAGAATCACGGCGGCCCTCTGGGCCGCCGTTTTTCTTTTCATCGCCGTCACGCTGCCGGGCGGTCCGCGCGCCGCTCAGGGCTTCAGCGGCTCCACGTCATGGACCGGCGCCTTTCACATTCACACGACCGCGAGCGACGGCGGAGGCACGCGCGACGACGTCGCGCAGGCCGCCGCGGCGGCAGGCCTGCGCTTCGCCATCC